>CBFCWO010000015.1:0-43249 GCA_965601625.1 uncultured Flavobacteriaceae bacterium
CGGGGTCATTCGCCTGCTGGACCCACACGGCATCTTCTGCCTGATACTTCCCCATGGGCAGGAGGAACCTTTTCGGGCACTGGCCGCGGATATGGGCCTTTTTCCGTATCGGATCACAAGGGTAAAGGGAAATCCACAAGCCCCCATTAAACGAAGCCTGCTCGCTTTTTCATTCAACCGGGTCACCCCGGCTGAGGAGCTACTGGTCCTGGAGGAGGCCCGGCATCAATATACCCCGGAGTACCTGGAGCTGGTCCGGGACTTCTACCTCAAGCTGTAGGCTGCTTCCTTCTGAGGTAGGGGCGGGTCAGGCAGGTGGGCCCTCCGCCTCCCTTGATGCTCATTTCAGCACCTGAGTAGGTATGCACCGCACAACCCGCCTCCCGCAGGGCGGATTCCGTTTTCGGATTCCCCTGCACCATTACGCATTCGCGGGGGCCAAGGGCCAGCACATTGCTTCCCAGGGAATCAAATTCAGCATCCGGGACTTCGACAAAGGAGAACCCCCGGTCGAGCAATTCCTGCCTGAAGCCAATGGGCATCAAAGGGGAATAGACCACGGCCAGGTCCTTATCCACAGGGCTGAGAATGGACATCAGGTGAAAGACATCCGAAGGCCCCCTGAAATGGGGCAGGTCTGCCACGATCACTTCAATGCCCCTGGGGCTGAGAAGGGCTTTTAACTGTTTTATGCCATCCATGTTGGAGCGATAGCTGTGCCCCACGGCCAGGGTCTGGGAATCGATCCACGCCAGGTCTCCCCCTTCCAGGGTGCCGGGAGCTTGGATTTCCCCCAGGATGGGTATCCCAAGGGCCTGGTATACCGAACGGTGGAGGGCAGGTTCTCCTTTGCGGGCCTCTTTGCCCATGTTGCAAAGGATGACGCCAAAATCCGTCATGACGGAGGCATCCCTGCAATAGAGGGAATCCAGGGACAGGTCGGTTTGTCCTTCCATAGGGTACACCTCGGAAGCCCCACTGCGGATCAGGGATTCAAATTGGCTGTACTGGTCAACGGCCTTTGCGTAGTCCGGCCTGGAAAGGTAATTCAGGTCCTTCCATTGGGCTTCTACTTTTGCGGCCTCCCTAAAGGCCTGCTCCAGAGGTCTCAGGAAAACCGATTGGAGGGGCAGGTACTCGGAATGGGTAGTTACCATGGCATCCATTATGAAGGGTTTGGGTTTTGTTTCCATTTCATAAATACATAGACCGGGGTTCCCAGCAGCAGGAGGATAAAGCCCCAGAAGACCGAATTTTCCCCCGCCCCGAAGATCGCCCACATAGAAAAGGCAAAAGCAGCACTGCCCAGGAAAAAGATGCCTGCCAGGGAGCTTCCCCCGGTCACGCGCTGCAGGGAGAGGGTAACGTAAGCGGCGGCCGCAAAAAGGTAAGGAACCAGCACACAAAGGGTGGACAGCACAATCATAAACTTGAATTGCTCTACCAGTCCTTCGGTGTAATTCATCAGGATCACCGCGGAGGTCAGGAGGCTTCCGATGATCAGCCCTCGCACGGGCACCCCTTTGCGATTTTCCCTGTTGAAAATTGAGGGGAAAAGGCGGTCCCTGGCCGTGGCCTGTGCGATCTGGCTCTGGATCAGGATCCATCCGTTCAGGGCTCCGAAGGTGGCAATGGCTACGCCGGCAGCTACAAAACCCTCACCCCATTTGCCGCTCATAATCCGCATGGCATCGGCGAAGGGGGCCGTAGACTGAGAAAGGGATTCCAATGGGATCATCCCCATCACGACCACCGTACTGAGGACATAAACCAGGGTGGTCACTACCGTCCCCACCATGGTGGCCCTGGGGATGGTTTTTTCCGGATCTTCCACCTTGTCTGAGGGAACCGTGGCACTTTCCAGCCCCAAAAAGGCATACAGGGTCATCGTGCCGGTGAGGGCAATGGCTACCAGGGGGGATTCTTCGCTTGTATTGAAGGGGATGAAGTTGTCCGGGTCAAAATAGAAAAAGCCGCCAATAATGATCACCCCAATGGGAAGCAACTTGAGCGCGGTGGTAACCAGTTGGAGCTTGCCTGAGGAGCGCACCCCTTGTGCATTTACCCAGGTCAGCAGCCAAATCACCCCCAGGCTCAGCAGGAGGGCTGCTACCACTTCCTCTTTCAGGATCGGGAAAAACACCCCCAGGGCACTTACAAACGCTATGGAAATTGCGGCATTGGCGACCCAGACGGAGATCCAGTATCCCCAGGCTACCAAAAACCCGATGTAATCCCCAAATCCGGCACGGGCATAGGCATAGGGGCCTCCCCCTGTGTTGGCCACCATGGTGGATAGTTTGCTGAAGACCAGGGCCAGCAGGATGGCGCCCACGGAAGAGGCAAGCCATCCCAAAATGCTGATCCCGCCATAGGCTGCCAGGGCCGAAGGCATCAGGAAGATGCCCGCCCCGATCATGTTCCCGATCACCAGGGATGTGCTCATCCAGAAGCCGAGTTTTCGCTTATGGGCCTCAGGTTGCATCCGGGAAGGGGTTAATAGCGAAGAAATCCATACATTTAAATAAAAGTACAAACAATTTCTGCGAGTGGATCAAAAGTTTTCCATCAACCCGGATATTCGTCAGGCTTCCACCCTTCCTTCCTCCTTCTACAAGGATCCACAGGTTTTTGAGGCGGTTCGGGAAAAGGTGTTTTACAGGTCCTGGCAGTGGATCGGGGATGAGGGAATGCTGGAATCCGGATCCTCCGCCTATCCTTTCGTCCTTTTGGAGGACTACCTGGATGAACCCATGGTGGTCACCCGGGATTCCAAAGGAGAAATGCACTGCCTGAGCAATGTTTGTACCCACCGCGGCTATCTGGTGGTGACCTCGGCCGGGAAGACTTCAAAGCTGCGATGCAGTTATCACGGCAGGCGGTTCAGGACGGACGGATCCTTTGAGTTTATGCCGGAGTTTGGCGAGACACGGGATTTTCCGCGCTCCTGTGACGACCTGCACAGGTTTCCCCTGCTGCGGTGGGGCCCCCTGCTCTTTGCTGGCCTGAACCCAGCCTTCGATTTTCAAAAAGTCCTTGAGATCATGGAAGAGCGGGTGGGATTCCTGCCCCTGCATCAGTTGAAGGAAGATACCACTCGGGGGAAGGACTATTTTATCAACGCCCACTGGGCCCTTTATTGTGACAATTACCTGGAAGGCTTCCACATCCCTTTTGTGCACGAGGGGCTCAATACGGTGATCGATTACGGGGATTATGAAACCCGCTGCTTTGATCACGTGAACGTGCAGATTGGGTATGCCAAAGGAGGTACCGTATTTGAGCTTCCCAAAGGTCATGTGGACTACGGCAAAGAGGTGGCAGCCTACTATTTTTGGGTGTTCCCCAACATGATGTTCAACTTCTACCCCTGGGGCCTTTCCGTGAATTGGGTGCAACCCCTTGGGATGGACCGGACCCGGGTAACCTTCAAAAGCTATGTCCTGGATCCTGCAAAACTGGATCGGGGTGCCGGGGCCGATCTGGACAAGGTCGAAATGGAAGATGAAGAAGTGGTTGAAGGCGTTCACCGGGGCATCCGTTCCCGCTTTTACAAGGCCGGGAGGTTTTCACCCAGCAGGGAACAGGGAGTGCACCATTTTCATTCGCTCCTCTCTGATTTTTTAAACCGGTAGGGCCGGTTCTCGACGCCCTGACTTCCTATTGGTATCCCATCCAAAATCCAGCGGATACCCGATGCATATCCACTGTGATCATATTGGTTTCTTGAAGCACATTACCTACCTTTGACTCAAACATTCAAGGATGAAGCCAGACCTTTTTGAAGCCCCTGATTATTACCTCCTGGACGATTTGCTTTCCGAGGAACACAAACTGGTGCGGGATGCCGCCCGAACCTGGGTTAAACGGGATGTTTCCCCCATTATTGAGGACTATGCCCAGCGGGCTGATTTCCCGGATCAGATCATTAAAGGCCTGGCGGAAATCGGCGCTTTCGGGCCGTATATTCCCGCGGAATACGGGGGAGCCGGGCTGGACCAGATCAGCTACGGGCTTATCATGCAGGAAATCGAACGGGGAGACAGCGGGGTACGCTCCACGGCTTCGGTACAATCCTCCCTGGTGATGTATCCGATCTACGCGTATGGTACGGAGGCACAGCGTGAGAAATTCCTCCCCGCCCTGGCCACAGGCGAGCTTATGGGCTGTTTTGGTCTCACCGAGCCGGACCACGGCTCAAACCCCGGCGGGATGGTAACCCATTTCAAGGACCAAGGGGACCACTACCTGCTGAACGGCGCCAAGTTATGGATCTCAAATTCCCCTTTCGCGGACATTGCCGTGGTCTGGGCAAAGAACGAAGAAGGCAGGATCCACGGGCTGATCGTGGAGCGGGGCATGGAAGGCTTCAGCACTCCCGAAACCCATAACAAATGGTCCCTGAGGGCGTCCGCCACCGGAGAATTGATCTTTGACAACGTCAGGGTTCCCAAGGAAAACCTCCTGCCCGGCAAAAGTGGCCTGGGCGCGCCGCTTGGCTGCCTGGACTCTGCCCGCTATGGGATTGCCTGGGGCGCCATCGGGGCAGCTATGGACTGCTATGACACGGCCCTGCGCTATGCGAAGCAGCGCGAGCAGTTTGGAAAGCCGATTGCAGCCTTCCAATTGCAGCAGAAGAAGCTGGCGGAAATGATCACGGAGATCACCAAGGCACAACTGCTGGCATTCAGGTTGGGGCAGCTCAAGAATGAGGGAAGGGCCACTACGGCCCAGATCTCCATGGCCAAGAGGAACAATGTGGAGATGGCGATCAAGATCGCACGGGAAGCCCGGCAGGTACTGGGCGGCATGGGGATTACCGGGGAATACCCCATTATGCGCCACATGATGAACCTGGAATCCGTCATTACCTATGAAGGCACGCACGATATCCATTTGCTGATCACCGGAGCGGATATCACCGGCTTACAGGCGTTCAAATAAATAAGAACTACCCGCTTTTTTCGAAAATCTTTTGCAATTCCGGAAGCCTCTGGGCGGCCAGGGAAGCAGACTCCAGCATGCCTGACGCCCGGTCCAGGTTTTGTCCGGGATAGGTGGTGTGGTAATACCGGTCCCCGGTCAGAAAATCCGTCAGGGTCCTTACACCATGGAGTGTGGACATAAGGGGGATCCCATGGCAGAGCCAGGTGGTTTCCAGGGTTCCCATGGCAAGGCCACTGGAATGCCATCCCTCGGCAAAGGCTTCGAACATGGGCAGGGAAATCGTTCCCTCCGCTGAGGGGGCATGCGTTTCTCCTACCGGGCTGAGCAGGATCCGGGCAGCATCCCCGAAATCGTAAAGCAGGTATCCCGGCATGAGCGTATCCAGGTCGACGAGGCAAAGTCCTTTCCCCCTGTCCTTTTCAAAGAGGATGTTGCTCAGTTTGGTATCGTTGTGGCAAATGCGGAGCGGGAGGGAGGCAAGGGGAATCTCCTTTAAAAGCCCCACGAGTCTACCGGCAAGTTCCAGGAGCGGTCCCGCCCTGTCAAGCCTTTCCGGCATCCCGGTCGCAACAGCTGTTTTCAATTGTTGGCTGCGCAGCTCCAGGTCGTGAAATCCCTTGAGTGGGGTGTGTATTTCAGATACCGGGACCCTGGAGACCAGCTGGTGAAAACGGCCAATAACCCGCCCGGCTTCCCGGGCGATCTGCGGATCCTGTGTGGCCTCCAGGGTATGCGAACCGGGAATATAGTGGAACAACCTCCAGACTTCTCCATCGGCCTGTTCCAGCCATGGGGCGCCCGCTGAAGTAGGGGCCAGTGAAAGGCCGGCATACCCGGCTCCTTCCAATACCGGAAGCAACCGGCTAATGTTTTCCATGAGCAGGTCAGGGGAAGGAAAAACGCGGGTGTTGATCCGCTGCAGGATAAACTGAGGGACGCCTTCCGAAAATACCCGGTAAGAGTCATTGATAAGCCCTTGTGGTATGGTTTCAATCCGGATGTCAGCTCCCTGGATCCCAAAATGGGCAAGGGCTTCAAGGGCTTTGGTATTGCGCATCAGAGGGGAGGTCTTATTCAGCTTCCCACAGCGGAGCAGGGTATTTCCCCTCGGTGGAAAGCGTCTTCAGGGCCGCTACAGCAGTGTCCTTGTCCGCCGCATAAGTGACCCCAAACCACTGGCTGTCCGAAGGGATGACCTCTACCTGGGCCGTTCCCGTCCGAAGCATGTCCTGTATGACAAAGGGCAGGTAGATCTCTCCTTTGGAGGGGTCTTCCACGGTCTCGAGAAAGTGCCTGAAATCGGATTCAATTTTTGGGAAGATGCTGGGTTGGCAGACCCAGAAATTCATGCTTACCAATTCATCTCCGGTGAAGGCAAGCCCACTGTCCGCGTCGCTTATTTCGCCTTCCCGCTCCTCGATCTCCACACGCTCATCCACGGAGACCAGGTTGTTTCCTTCCTGGCTGCACACCCCGCGGGAAACCGATCCATGGGGAGAGAGGGTATCTTTCAGGGTATACGCTACCAGCCCATAAGCCTCAGATCCTTCTGCCCTTTTGATGAAAGATGCGGCCCGGTCATAGGCGGCCTGTCCGTAATAATCATCCGCATTGATTACCGCGAAGGGATTGGCGATCACATTTCTGGCCGTCCAAACCGCGTGGGCAGTTCCCCAGGGTTTGGGTCGTTCCCCGGCAAACTGCGTGCCGGCGGGCAGGTCGGTAAGTTCCTGCGCCAATACGTCCAGGCTTACGTGGGAAGGAAGACGCTTACTCAGATATTCCCGCAGGAATTCCACATTGTCTTTTTGGGTAATGACCACGATATGGTTAAAGCCGTGGGTAATCGCATCGTGGATGCTGAATTCCATCAGGAACTCACCTGAGGGACCCAGGTCGTCAAACTGTTTGAGCTTGCCATATCGGCTTCCCCTTCCGGCAGCCATAAGAAGTAAGGTCATAGGGTAGTGGTTTTGGGCCCCTAAATTAAGGTTTTGCAACTAAAAACGGCAGATGATCAAGGGATTTCCTAATTTCATAAGCCATTAGTAATGATTAAGTAATACAGATGCAAAACAGAAGAACCTTTCTGCAGAAAACCGCTCTGGCTTCCGCGGCGCTAGGCCTTATGCCGGGTGGGCAGTACGCCTTTTCGGGCAAGAGCCAGGACAGCCCGCTTCGGGTGGGGCTTATCGGGGTTGGCCTGAGGGGGACCAATCATTTAAAGAACCTGCTGTTGCGCCAGGACGTGGCGATTACCGCCCTCTGCGATACGGATCCGGCCCGCCTTGCCCTTTGTTCGGACCTCATTAAGGAAAGCGGAAAACCCAGGGCGGCCCAGTTTGGGGAACACCAGCACGCCTACAGGGACCTGCTGGCTTTGGACACCGTGGACGCCGTGATCATCTCCACCCCCTGGAGATGGCATACCCCCATGGCCGTGGATGCGATGAAGGCGGGTAAATATACCGGGCTCGAAGTCTCCGCGGCAACGACCCTGGAAGAGTGCTGGGATCTGGTAAATACCCATGAAGCCACGGGATCATACCTGATGTTGCTGGAAAACGTCAATTACAGAAGGGATATCCTGGCGGTGCTCAGGATGGTCCGGGAAGGGGTATTCGGGGAGTTGGTCCATTTTCGCTGTGGCTACCAGCACGACCTGAGGGAAGTGAAGTTCAACAACGGGGAACAACCCTATGGAGGTGGGGTGGAATTCGGGGAGAAGGCCACCTCGGAGGCCCGCTGGAGGACCGCCTATTCCCTGAATCGCAATGCAGATGTTTACCCTACCCATGGGTTGGGGCCTGTAGCCGTAATGGCAGACATTAACAGGGGAAACCGGCTGGTAAGCCTGACTTCAACGGCTACCAAAGCCATCGGACTGCACAACCATATAGTGCGCCAGGGCGGGGAGGACCACCCGAATGCCTCCCTGAAGTTCCAACAGGGTGATGTCATTACCACCACCCTTCAGACGGCCAGGGGAGAAAGCATCATCATTACCCATGATTGCAACCTACCCAGGCCCTATTCCCTAGGGTTCAGGGTGCAGGGGGCCAACGGCCTGTGGGAAGTGGACGGGGACCGTATTTATATTGAGGGGAAATCTCAGCCACACCGGTGGGATGAGGCGGGCCCCTGGCTTGAAAAATACGACCACCCTTTGTGGCAGCGGTATGGGGAATACGCCTCAGGTTCGGGCCATGGGGGGATGGACTTCTTTGTCCTGAACGCCTTTGTGGAGTCCGCCAAACGCGGCGTTGCGCCTCCCATTGACGCCTATGATGCAGCCGCCTGGAGTGCTGTGACCCCCCTGTCCGAACGATCCATAGCAGCCAATGGCGAGCCCCAGTTCTTCCCAGATTTTACCAGGGGGCGCTGGATGCATCGAAAGCCTTACAACTGGAACAAGGATGCCTGGTAAGGCCCCGCAGCATCCCGGAAACGGGCAACAGCCTGGATTGAAACCTGATTTATGTCATATGAGGCGCCACCGCTCTGGCCTAGCTTTGTAATAAACGGCAACCCTATGTGCGATCTGGTGCAGAAGTACAATATTCCCGGCCCCCGGTATACGAGTTATCCGACCGTTCCCTATTGGGACCCCGATACCTTCGCTGGTCGGAAATGGGAGGAAAGCGTTCGCCATTCCTTTCTGGAGACCAATGATACGCACGGGATCAGCCTGTATATCCACCTGCCTTTTTGTGAGAGCATGTGTACCTTTTGCGGGTGCCATAAGCGGATCACAAAGCGTCACAGCGTTGAGGTCCCCTACATACAGGCCTTGCTAAAGGAGTGGGAACTCTACAGGCGCATCTTTGCCAAACGACCGGTCATTCGGGAATTGCACCTCGGAGGGGGGACCCCCACGTTTTTTTCGCCTGAAAACCTGGAGATGCTGCTCAGCGGGATCTTCCGGCATGCCGACCGTGCGGAGGACTGGGAATTCAGTTTTGAAGGCCATCCGGGGAATACGACCAGGGAACATCTGAAAGTGCTTTATAAGGCCGGTTTCAGGAGGGTTTCCTATGGGGTGCAGGACTATAACGAAACCGTCCAACGCGCCATCAACCGTATCCAGCCTTTTGAGCAGGTTGCTGAAATCACGCGGATTTCACGGGAGGAAGGATTTACTTCAGTAGGGCATGACATCATTTACGGCCTGCCCTTCCAGACCGTTTCCCATGTGGAGGAAACCCTGAGAAAAACCGCCCAAATTCAACCGGATCGAATCGCCTTTTACAGCTATGCCCATGTACCCTGGATCAAAGGGATCGGACAGCGCGGGTTCCGGGATTCGGACCTGCCCACCCCTGAGGTTAAGCGAAAACAGTACGAACTTGGGAAGCAAATGCTGGGTACTGCGGGGTATACGGATATCGGGATGGATCACTACGCCCTTCCATCAGACGGGTTGTACCGGGCAATGGAAAACGGCAGCCTGCACAGGAACTTTATGGGGTATACCATCTCCCGAACCCAATTGATGATTGGTCTCGGGGTCTCCAGCATCAGTGACAGCTGGTATGGGTTTGCCCAGAATGTCAAGAACATTGAGGAGTATGAAGATCTGGTTTCCAACGACATCATCCCGGTATACCGGGGTCATCTGTTGTCAAAGGAAGATCAGGTGGTTCGCAGGCATATCCTCGACCTGATGTGCCGGCTCGAAACGCCTTATGACAGAGGACTTTCTCCCCAACAGATGGAAGAAATCCTGGCTCGACTTGCCGAGCCCCTGGCCGATGGCCTGCTGCAAATGGAACCCGAGCGCCTGCTCGTAACAGAAAGCGGACGTGTTTTTATCCGCAATATCTGTATGGCCTTTGACCTGCGGTTGCACAATAAAGCCCCCGAAACCAGGTTATTTTCTATGACGGTCTAATCAAATAACCCTTAGCCATGAAAACTATTATCGTACCTGTCGATTTCTCCCAACAATCTCAGTATGCCCTTGAGGTGGCAGCATCGCTCGCCAGAAGGCACGGATCGGAGATCATCGTCCTGCATATGCTTGAATTGAATTACGCCATGATTTCCTCTTCGGAGGCCTATCATCCCGAACAAACGGTATTCTTGCTCAAAGCCGCCGAAAAACGGCTGACAGAGTTCCTGGACAAGGACTACCTGAAGGGGGTTACTATTACCCCCGTGATCAAGCACTACAAAGTGTTTTCAGAGGTCAATGAGATTTCCGAAAAACACAATGCAGACCTTGTGGTGATGGGCTCACACGGAACAGATGGTTTGCAGGAGATCTTTATTGGCTCCAACGCAGAACGCGTGGTCCGCAATTCGGATGTACCGGTGATCGTGGTTAAAAAGCGCAGGCCGGAATTCAAGATAGACACCTTTGTCTTCGCATGTGATTTCAAAGAAGAAAATGTGGGCGCTTTCCTGAAAGCCAAGGCGTTTGCAGAAAAATTAAACGCGACCTTTAAGGCCGTTTATATCAATACCCCCGGAGACCATTTCCTGAGCAACGGGGATATGAACCAGCAGATCTCCAAGTTCCTGGATAAGGCCAAAACGGGAATGGAAGTAGTCAAATACTCCGACTACAGTGTAGAACGGGGGGTGTTGAATTACTGTGACAGCATTCAGGCAGATCTGGTCGGGATTCCCACACATGGAAGAAAGGGGATCTCCCACTTCTTTATGGGAAGCATCGGAGAGGATATCGCCAATCACTCACCCATTCCTGTGATCACGTTTAAATTATAGTGTTAGTTGCTGTTTAGGAAAAGGGGGGTTCCACATCCGGGGAATTCCCCTTTTCTTGTGGCAGGCTCCCCTGATCGCTTCAGCCAAAACGCTCCCCGGAAGCTTTTTCCAGCGCTTCCCGGTGATCGGGATGCGCTATGGATATCAGGGCACGGGCGCGCTGCTGCAAGTTTTTGCCATACAGGTTGACCACTCCGAATTCCGTAGCTACATAGTGGACGTGGGCCCGGGTGGTGGTTACTCCGGCCCCGTGCTTGAGGTAAGGGGTTATTTTCGAGATCCCTTTACCCGTGACGGAACTCAGGGCGATGATGGGTTTGCCTCCAATAGAGCGGGACGCCCCGCGGATGAAGTCCATCTGTCCCCCGACCCCGGAATACTGAAAGCTCCCAATGGTGTCCGCACAGATCTGACCGGTCAGGTCGATCTCGATGGCACTGTTGATCGCGGTTACTTTGGGGTTTCTTCGGATCAGGGTGGTATCATTGGTGTAGGCGGCTTCCTTGAAATGCACCAGGGGGTTGTCGTCCAGAAAGTCATATAGCTCCTGGGATCCCGCCGCAAAACAGGTCACGATCTTGTTGGTCTTGATAACCTTATCCTCCCCGGTAATCACCCCTTTTTTGATCAGGGGCAACAGCCCGTCGGAGAACATTTCGGTATGTACTCCCAGGCGCTTGTGTCCGCCGAGGTTGTTGAGGACCGCGTTTGGGATATTCCCAATCCCCATCTGCAGGGTGGCCCCATCTTCGATCAGGGAGGCCACATTCCTTCCGATCTTCTCCTCCGTCTCGGAAATCGGAGCCTGCGGATAGGCGTGGATAGGCTCTGAGACTTCCACCAGGGCATCGATCTGGCTGATATGGATTATGCCATCCCCATGGGTCCTGGGGACATGGGGGTTTAATTGGGCAATGACTTTCCTGGCCGTCTGTATGGCAGGAAGGGTCACATCCACGGATACGCCAAGCGAGCAGTATCCATGCTTGTCCGGGGGGGAGACCTGTACAACGGCCACATCCAGGGGTAGGATGTTCTTCCTGAAAAGCAGGTGGATCTCACTGAGGAAGATCGGGATATAATCCCCCTGATTCGTATTGACCGCCTTCCGCACATTGGAACCCACAAAACAGGAATTGATCTTGAAGGCCTTGTTGTAGGGAGGCAGGGCGTAATTAACCGCCCCATCCGTATGAATGGAGATGATCTCGACCTCTTCCAGCTCCTGGTAGCGGTCACAAATGGCGTTTATCAGGGTGTTGGGGGTCATCGCAGCTCCCTGCACAAATACCCTGTCACCCGATTTCACATAAGCAGCTGCCGTCTGCAGTGATACAATTTTCATAAATGCTCTTTTAAAGTCTGGATGGGGACAACCCATTACCAGAGATCAGGAACCCCCGGATTTGCCCAGATGCTTCCTGTAAAATTCCCAGGCATGCCGGGCTACATCCCTGCCCAGCTCCAGTCCGGCAATATTGTCTGCCTGAATGTGATACCCCCCCATGACCCGTGAAATACCTGCCATCTCGGCGGCCTCCGTAAAGGTCGGGAAGGTGAGGGTAACCGTTTCCCCGTAATGCGCAGGATCCACCTCCGTAAGGGCTCCCGGAACGAGCTGTACCTCTTCCCCGAAATAGTCGTCCCCGGTAAAGAGTCGAAGTGCTTCCCCACAGGCCCCGCTAACGGTGCTGTGGCCGGAAGTATAGCTCGGGAAAGGGGGACAGAGGAAAGACTCCGGGGAATAGGGCCTCCATTCCTTTCCGGGAACCTCAATCATTCCCTTGCCCGGTCCTCCCCAGGCTTTGATCACTTCGTCCTGGTAATAGTCGTGGACCAGGGCATAGGGCCGGGCGAAGTCGTAGAACATCTTGGAATCCCAGGAGGCGATAAAAGCATCCATGGCCGTGATCTGGTTCAGGAAATACATCTTGACGTCCTCATCCAGGGTATGGGCATCCCTTCTGGAGACATCCTGGGCAAACTTGAGCCAGTGCCCTGCCTGCTGCACGGATTTGGGCCCGTCCCGCATGAATTCTACCAGGGCCTTGTCGGTATCGGTGAGGTTTGCCTGCATTTCGATCACCTCCCGCACTTCGCGCTCCAATTGCTCAGATCCGACCATAGGGGGCGGTCCCGGGCGAAACTGGCTGGCGGAGTCCAGGGTGATGGGTTGGACTTCCTGCCAGTAGGGGGTGAGACAACCCGGCGCATACTTTTGTCCCTCCTCATTGACAAAGTATTTGGGCTGCCATCGGTTGATGTCCACATTTTCATCGGGGGAATTCACCGGACGATACCCGGTGTAGTCAAAGTAAGGCCTGCCGTTTGAGCCTGGTTCTTCTCCATATTGATTTGCCCCATCGTTTTTGCGGGCCTCAATGACCGCTTTGGCTGCCAGATTCCCAATTCCAACCGGGTCGGCAGGGTCCATGCTCATATCATCCGGATCCAGGCCCAGGCCCATCATAAAGCCCCGGAAAAGCGGCTGATCATCCGGATAATATTCATTCAGGGTGCGGTAGGCCGCATAGCTCACGGCAACTTCTTTTTGGGACAGGGTGTGTTCGCTCCCAGGCCGCCTGGGCACATCCTGCAGGTAGACGGGGATGGCGTGCTGGTCATACCTGGACCAGGCATCAAAAGTGGCGGTAAAGATCAGCCCCAGGTAGCGGGAGGTAACTGTAGGCCTGGGGGTATATCGTTCCGTGTCAAGGGCAGTGGCTTCCAGGGCCATCGCCCCCCATTTGTAGGCGATATTTTCCTTCCCCTGGGGTTCGGACATCACGGCTTCCTTGTCGGGCCTTTCCGCGCAGGAGAGTGCAAAAATCAGTAACAGGGCAGTAATACAGCGTTTATTCATCGGCAAAAAGATTCGTTGTTTGAAAAGCGCAAATTTATTCAATTTTAGGGATGACACTCCATGGATGCACTGATCTCTTCTTTTGGGGCCTGGGGGGAAATGTATGGAATCCCGAGGCCCATGCCCCTAAGGATAAACAGGATGCCCACCATGACCACAAAGACCGGGATCCACTTGCGAACCGTGGGAAGCCACCGGCCTTTCAGGTACTTGCCCATCAGGGCGGCAACACTCATCAGGGGAACAGTGCCCAGCCCGAATATCATCATATAAAGGGAGCCCATGGGCGCCGAAGCCATGGCCATTGCGCCGACCAGGGCCATATAGACCAGTCCGCAGGGCAGGAACCCGTTCAGGAAACCGATGCTGAGAAAAGCATCTGAATCCCCTTCTTTCAGGCGCGAGCCCAGGGCGGATTGCAGTCTGCCCACCCATCGGTAAATGGGTTGGGAGATTTTCCATTTTCGGAAGAATTTACCCGGGATCAATACCAGCAAGATCATCAGGGCCCCAAGGACGATGGACAGCTTTTGCTGGAAGCCAAACAGGTAGAGTCCCTGTCCTATAAGCCCGAAAACCAGGCCGATGATCCCATAGGCCAACAGGCGACCCAGGTGGTAAAGCCCCAACTGCCCCCACTGCCTTAGGGAATCCTGCCGGTTGAGAGGGAGCATAAATGCAATGGGCCCGCACATGCCGATGCAGTGCAGACTCCCAAGCAAACCCAGTAACAGGGCGGTGGATAACATATATTTTAATCTATTATACCTGCGTTAATCATCTGTTTATACAGGGACTGCAAATTCCAAATTCCAAATTCCAAAATCCAACCCGATAACTATCGAGACCAAATTCCAAACACCTTTTTCAGACCAGATCATTCCTTTGGAATTTGTTATTTGTTATTTGGAATTTTGTATGAACCAAGGGTTCAGTACGTGATCTTATGCTGATACAGGTACGGTTTGTCCTCATACATCCATTCAACCCTAATGTCCCAGCGACCATCCAACAAGCGACTCTTGGGTATGAGCAATTGCCTTTCGGATAATTGGATTGGAGTTTTGAAGTCCAATTGCTTATTGGATGGCCTGTAAAGGGACACTGTTCCTTTTATTTTGGAGGGTTCCATATATTCGGGAAAACCGATTTGCAGTCCTTCTTCTACCAGGGCCACGCGCATCCCGCTCCCGGCCACTTCCAGGTTCTTTGCCGCATCCAGGTCGTCCTGGTATTTCAGTTCTTTCTGGTAATAATCATCGGTGACCAGGTCGTGGTTGGACGCAGGGTCCCTGAAAGAAAGCACCACGAAGTAAAGGATGAAGATTATAAAGGCTACAAAAGCCAGAACGATGCCGGTTCCCCAATTAAATTTCATAAGTCCTATCTGTATGAGCGAGGCGCAAGAAAGCGCGCATTCGCCGTTTCTATTAATTCATTCCCGCTATATACCCCTATTTTCAACTGGTCTTTGTCCCCGCTCAGGGCTGCATTGTTGATCTCGATAAACAAAGTCCCCTCGGAAAGGTCCTGTGCCGGTACTTCAAAGCCCTCCCCTTTGACAAAGGTGATGGTTCCCTGATGGGACAACAGCTCAAAGCGAATATCGGAAATAGGCCTGGAGGTCTTGTTGATCAGCTTGTAGGTATACACGTTGCTGATGACGTTGTTTTCCTTCCGCTCGTAGAGTTGCCCCGGGAGCCTCAGGATGGTCGCTTCCAGTTCATTGCGAAGGAAAAGCATGCCGATCAGGACCCCGATCAGCACGGTAAGCACCGCGGCATACCCCTTCATCCGATTGGTGAACTTAAAGGTTTTCTTTTCTGCGATCTCCACTTCACTGGCGTATCGGATAAGTCCTTTCGGAAGCCCAACCTTTTCCATGATGGTATCGCACTCATCTATACAGGCGGTGCAGTTCACGCATTCCAACTGGGTTCCGTTGCGGATGTCAATGCCCGTGGGACAGACATGTACGCATTGTTTGCAATCGATGCAATCCCCGTATCCCTTGGCGCTGCGGTCTTCTCCCTTCCTGAATTTCATACGTCCTTCGGTTCCTTCCCCCCGCTTGTAGTCGTAAGCGACTACGATGGATTTGTCATCCAGCAAAACCCCCTGCATCCGTCCATAGGGGCAGGCGATAATGCATACCTGCTCGCGGAACCAGGTGAAGACGAAGTAAAAGACTGCCGTAAATATCAGGAGGGCAACCAGGGTGCCCATATGGGCCATAGGGCCTTCGGAAACGTATTGGATGAGCTGGTCACTGCCGATCAGGTAGGCCAGAAAGATATTGGCAATGGCGAAGGAGATCAGGAAAAAAATACTCCACTTCAAAACCCGTTTGCGGATCTTTTCCCCATTCCAGGGTTGTTTGGCCAGCCGCATCTGGGATGTTCGGTCGCCGTCGATCCAGAATTCGATACGGCGGAAGACCATTTCCATGAAGATGGTCTGCGGGCACATCCAGCCACAGAAGATCCGGCCAAAGACCACCGTGAAGAGGGCGACGAAGATTACCCCGATGATCATGGAGATCACAAACAGGTGGAAATCCTGTGGCCAGAAGGGAAACCCAAAAATGTTGAAACGCCGTTCCAGGACGTTGAACATCAGGAACTGGTTCCCGTTTACCTTGATAAAAGGAGCGGCAAACAGGAAGGCCAGCAGGGCATAGCTCACCCATTTCCGGTATTTGTAAAAACGGCCACTGGGCTTTTTCGGGTAGACCCAGGCTCGTTTCCCCTCATCGCTAATGGTACTTATCGAATCCCTGAAATTTTCCTGATCGGCCATAGTCAAGCCCTTGTGTTAGACCCCGAAGGGCCCATGTTTAATCCTCGCTGGTTTCCGGTAATTCTGCAGTTTCACCTTCAGTGACCGCACTCACGGCGGTGGAATCCACTTCAGTCGCAGGTTCGGCAGCAGGGGCATCCGGATCTACCCAGATATCCCCTTCAGGAGCCTTTGGGTTGGCAGGGGTCGTCCCCTGCATTCCCAGTAAATAACTGGCCACCTGAGCGATCTCACTGGGCTTCAGGTTGGATTTCCAGGCAACCATTCCCTTTCCTGCACGACCACCCTCAGAGATGGTCTGAAAGACATTTTTGATGCCACCTCCCAAAATCCAGTAATCGTCCGTAAGGTTCGGGCCAATACCTCCTCCACCGTCATTCATGTGGCAGACGGCACAATTCGTATTGAAGATAGCCTCGCCGGCCTTCAGGTCCGAAGCTTCCGTAAGCAACTCCACGGTATTGACATCGACCAGGTCCTTGGCAGTTTTTTTGTACTCTTCGATGGCCAGTCGAGCTTCGGCCATTTCCTGCTCGAATTCCAGCTCCTGGTCGTAATCGTTAAAGACGTGGAAGCGCACCAGGTATACCACCCCAAAAATGATGGTGATATAGAACAGGTAGATCCACCAGGGCGGGAGCCGGTTGTCCAGCTCCTTGATCCCGTCGTAGTTGTGGTCCAGGATGATTTCACCTTCTTCCTCTATAGGCCGGGATCCGAGCAGCTTCTGATACATCCGCTTGCCCCAGGCCCATTCCCAGCCTTTTGCCTTGGAAGCCAGATAGCGCTCTTTAGCTTCGTCCGAAAGGGTTTGGAACATGATATTCTCGATGGATTTCAGGATCAGCTCTATAGCGATCAGGAGCAACAGTACGAGCAGCAGAAAGTACTGCGTCATCGGATAGGCGATAAAGGCAGGCTGATCTCCGGAGTCAATAAAGTACTCCATCAGGATAAAGATGGTGAAGAACAGCAGCGGTACCCTTACCCACCATGGGGTTGAATTTCTCATTGGTCTAAGGATTTAGGTTGTTGGTCATCTAGTGGCATTTCCTTCATCTCGCGGATGCGTTCTTTGGACGTTGTGAACACCCACCAAAAAAGCAGCGTAAAGAAGACGAAGAATATCAGTAATGAAATCATCGGGTAGGTGGCTACCCCCTCGATGGTCTCCAAATGGCTTTTTACAATTTTCATCATGGCTTACGGATTTTCAGAGGCTACTTCAGTGGCTTGTTCAATCTTGATGTCTGTTCCAAGACGTTGCAGATAGGCGATCAGGGCCACGATTTCCCGATCCCGCATCTGTACGAAATCCTGTCCGTTTTCCTCGGCGTATTTCTTCTCTTCCTCATAACTCCGGGCAAATTCGGGATCCGAGTAGAGATTCTTTTCGATCTGTTCAGCCTGTGCGGCCATGGCCTCCTGTGCGCCTGCGATTTCCTCTTCGGTATACGGCACTCCAAGGGTTACCATTGCCTGCATCTTGGCTTCCGTTGCACTGCGGTCGTGCTCATTGCGGATCAGCCACTGATAGGCCGGCATGATGGACCCGGAAGAGGTGCTTTGTGGGTCGTACATATGGTTTAGGTGCCAGTTGTCCGAGTACTTGCCACCTACCCGCAGCAGGTCAGGTCCGGTGCGTTTGCTACCCCAAAGGAAGGGGTGGTCATATACAAATTCCCCGGCCTTGGCGTATTCCCCATACCGCTCCACTTCACTTCGGAAGGGCCTAATCATCTGGGAATGGCAACTCACGCAGCCTTCCCGGATATAGAGGTCACGCCCTTCAAGTTCCAGGGGTGTATAGGGTTTTACACTTGTGATCGTGGGGATATTGGATTCCACCAGCAACGTAGGGATGATCTGAACGATCCCACCGATCAAAATGGCTACGGTAGCAAGGAGGGTAAGCTGGATGGGGCGGCGCTCCAGCCAGGTGTGGTATTTTTCCCCGGCCTTTCTCCTGCCGCCTACCCGTGCAAGGGCAGGGGCTTCAGCCAGTTCATCTTCCACCTTGCTGCCTGAACGGATGGTTGCGATTACGTTATAAAGCATTACAAACATCCCGATAAGGTAAAGGGAACCTCCTATGGCCCGCATCCAGTACATGGGGAGGATCTCATTTACGGTTTCCAGGAAGTTTCCGTAGACCAGGGAACCATCCGGGTTGAATTCTTTCCACATCAGGGCCTGGGTAAACCCGGCCACATACATGGGAAGGGCGTAGAGCACAATCCCCAGCGTCCCGACCCAGAAGTGGAAGTTTGCCAATGGTATGGAATGCAAGCGGGTCTTGAACATCCTGGGGATCAGCCAGTAGATCATCCCAAAGGTCATGAAGCCATTCCAGGCCAGGGCCCCCACGTGCACGTGGGCGATGATCCAGTCGCTGAAGTGGGCGATGGCGTTGATGTTTTTCAGCGAAAGCATAGGGCCTTCAAAGGTGGCCATACCGTATCCGGTAATCGCCACCACCATGAATTTCAGTACCGGGCTGGTTCGAACCTTGTCCCATGCGCCCCTCAGGGTCAGCAGCCCGTTGATCATACCACCCCAGGAGGGCGCGATCAGCATCACGGAGAAAGTAACTCCCAGGTTTTGGGCCCAGTCAGGGAGGGCAGAATACAGCAGGTGGTGTGGTCCGGCCCAGATGTAGATAAAGATCAGGGACCAGAAATGCACGATGGAAAGCCGATATGAATAAATCGGACGGTTGGCAGCCTTGGGCACGAAATAGTACATCAGCCCCAGAAACGGCGTGGTCAGGAAAAAGGCCACGGCATTATGTCCGTACCACCATTGAACCAAAGCGTCCTGTACGCCGGCATAGACGGAATAACTCTTAAGCCCGCTTACCGGAAGTTCCAGGCTGTTGAAGATATGGAGGACAGCAACCGTTACTATGGTCGCCAGGTAAAACCAAATGGCTACATAGAGATGGCGCTGACGCCTTTTAAGCAATGTCCCGATGAAGTTCCATCCAAAAATGACCCAAACCACCGCAATGGCAATGTCTATAGGCCATTCGAGTTCAGCGTATTCCTTTGAGGTGGTGTATCCCAGGGGCAGTGTAATGGCAGCGGCCACGATAATGGCCTGCCAGCCCCAGAAATTAAAATTGCTCATCCAGTCCGAGAACATACGGGCTTTGAGCAGTCGCTGGGTAGAATAGTAGACCCCGGCAAAAATGGCATTACCCACGAACGCAAAGATCACTGCATTGGTATGCAGGGGTCTGAGGCGGCCGAAGCTCAGCCAGGAAATCCCGTCGGTTACATTCGGGAAGAGGAACATGAAGGCCAGCAGAAGGCCTACCAGCATCCCCACAACTCCCCAAAGCAAAGTCGCGTACAGGAATTTCTGTACGATTTTGTTGTCATAGTGAAATTGCTGAATCTCCATAGATTGGTATTTAAAATGGTTTATCTAGTTGGTTGTACTCTTTTGTTTCAGGATCCTTTTCGGGTATTTCTTTGCGCAGTTCATCCTCGAAAAGGATGCGTACGGAAGGGGTATAGGAATCGTCATACTGACCCTTCCTGACAGAAATTACAAAGGCTATAAAGAAGATTAGGGCTACCGAGATACTGATAGCCAGCAACATATAAATTACGCTCATACCCAGGCGGAATTTGGCTGTAAAACTAAGTTTCGCACTATCCTGAAAACATGATAAATATCAGGCTTCTCCATTTATTCTATTTTTCTTCCGATCCAGTTGGTCGCGGCCGTGGTAAATGCCACGATGCTGATCGAGCTCAGGGGCATCAGGATAGCGGCAATCACGGGTTCGAGTTGTCCGGTCACTGCAAAATACAGCCCAACCAGGTTGTAGAGCAGTGAAAAGGCAAAACTCATATAGATGATCTTCATGGCTTTTTTAGTCGTTCTAAGGAACTGTGCGAGTTTAGAAAACTGCCGGCTGTCCAGGATCGCATCGCAGGCGGGTGTGAACAGGTTGGCATCCTCGCTTACGGCAATCCCCACCTGGCTTTGGGCCAGGGCGCCCGCATCGTTCAGTCCATCCCCAACCATCAGTATGTCCTTTCCTTCCCGTTGCAGCTGCCTGACGAACTCCAGCTTTTCCATGGGTTTCTGATTGAAGTACATGGGGGTAAGCGGAGGGAGGAGTTCCTCCAGGGAGGCCCTTTCCGATTCATTGTCCCCGGAGAGCACTGCAAGGGAATACGCATCCCCCAGCTGTTCGAAGAGTTTCCGGGACCCTTCCCGATAGCTGTTTTGAATGACAAACCGCCCTTTGTAGGTGTCGTTGGCGCTAAAGTGTACTTCAGACCCCTCATCCTCCACAGGGGCCGTTCCCCGAACGAAGCGGCTGGAGCCCACCCGGACCTGCTGGTCGTCGGCCCGGCCTTCCAGACCTTCTCCCAGGTGTTCTTCAAATGCGTCCAGGGGCACGATATTGTAAGGAGCAAGTTCACGGTACAGGGCCTGGCTCAGGGGGTGTCCAGAGGCGCGCAGGGTATTTTTGAGCACTACGGCTTCCTGTTCGGTCAGCTCGATCCCGGTATAGCGAATGCTGTTTTTCCGCGTGGTGGTGATGGTCCCCGTCTTATCGAAGATCGCAGTGTCTACCAGGGCCATGCGCTCCAGGCTTTCAGCATCCTTTACATAGAAGCCCTTTTTGCCAAAGATCCGAAGTAAGTTGCCCAGCGTAAACGGAGCGGCCAGGGCAATGGCGCACGGACAGGCAATGATCAATACGGCGGTAAGGACGTTGAGCGCGAGGGAGGGCTCTTTCCAAAGCCAGAAAGCTGCAGCCGAAAATGCGATGGTCAGCACCCCAAGGGTAAATCGCTTGCCGATCCGATCCGTCAGGTTCCGAAAAGCTGTTTTCGAACCTTTGGAAAAGGCAGCGTCACTCCACAATTCGGTCAGGTAACTCTGCGAGACGGGCTTCAAAACCTCTACTTCGATCCCACCCCGGAGCTGCTTGCCCCCGGCATAAAGGCGGTCCCCGCTTTTTTTGGTCACCGGCCTTGCTTCCCCCGTGACAAAACTGTAATCGATCTCACCTGTTCCCTTCAGCAGGATGGCATCGGCGGGGATCAATGAGCCGCTTCGAATCAGCAGGCGGTCTCCCTTCTCAACCTGATATACAGGGATGTCTTGCTCCCTGCCTTCCTCCTCCAGCCGTGTAACCGCAATGGGGAAGTAGGAGCGGTAATCCCGTTCAAAGGAAAGGAATGAATAGGTGCGCTGCTGAAAGAATTTCCCGAGCAACAGGAAGAATACAAGCCCGGTAAGGCTGTCAAAAAAGCCCTGGCCCAGGTCAAAGACGATCTCGACGGTGCTTCGCAGGAAGAGCACAAGGATCCCAAGGGCGATAGGCACGTCTATATTCAGCATACCGGACCGAAGCCCCTTGTAGGCGGAGACCAGATACCCCGAACCGGAGTAGAAGACCACTGGAAGGGAAAACGTAAAAACAATCCACCTGAAAAGTCCTTTGTACTGCTCCAGCCAGAACTCCCCGCTTTCGAAGTACTCGGGAAAAGAGAGGAACATGATATTCCCGAAAGCAAACCCAGCCACCCCCAGTTGGTAGAGGAGTTTCCGATCGGTTTTCTGCTGCTTCCTGTCGTAATGCTCCAGCGTGATAGAGGGCTCATAGCCGATAGCATTTAGCAAACCGACCAGGGCTTTCAGGGATATTTTTTCGGGATTGAAATGGATGCGTGCCTCCTTTCGTGGGAAATCGACCTGGCTGCTGTATACCCCGGGGTTGAGCCGGCTCAGGTTTTCCAGGATCCATATACAGGAGCTGCAGTGGATATGGGGGATGTTGAAAGTGATCACATGGTGGGACCCATCCTGGAATTCCAACAGGCGCTCGGCAATCAGTGGATCATCCAGGAAATCGTATTTGCCCTGCAGTGCCGAAGGGGATTTTCCCGGGGCGCCTTCCAACTCATAATAATAGCTCAGATCATGGGATTGGAAGATCTCATACACCGTTTTGCACCCGTTGCAGCAAAAGGATTTGCCATCAAAGTGCACTTCTTCAGCATCGCACGGGGTACCGCAATGGAAGCAGTCAGTTCCTGACATTGGTTTTACTTGTTCGCCATTAAATTAGAAAAATACAGGCAGCAGACAAAGGTGGGCGAATGTTAAAGCGAAAAAGATGACACCTGTCAGCTTTTTTAATGTTTTAAAAAGAACTACTTTTATTTTGGAAATATTTCAGTCTTTATGGACCATCGATGTGAAAACTGCATAGTCCGCAAATTCAACGCCCTGCGGGCGATGAGCAAGGAGGAATTAAAAGCAGTGTCTGACTCCAAGGTGATGAAGAAGGTGAAGAAGGGGCAGCAGATCTTTGATGAGGGAGAGAAGCTCAATGGAGTGTACTGCGTGCGCGGTGGGGTTTCCAAACTTTCCAAGCTCAGCCCGAACGGAAAGGACCAGATCGTGAAACTGGCCTCCAAAGGAGAGGTTTTGGGGGAGCGTTCCGTGATTGCAGAGGAGTCCTCAAACCTGAGTGCTACGGCCGTGAGCGATATGGAAGTGTGCTTTATTCCCAAGGAGGCTATCGTCAGCACCCTGCATAGGAATCCGGATTTCACCTATGAGGTCCTCCGGCATATGGCACACGACCTGCGGGAGGCAGACGATGTTATTGTAAATATGTCCCAGAAGTCGGTCAAGCAACGGATTGCGGAAGCCCTGTTGTATATGAAGAATAATTTTGGGGAAGATGCCGATGGTTATCTCGCTTTAGTGCTCTCCCGGGAGGACATCGCCAATGTGGTCGGCACCGCCACGGAATCCTGTATACGCATCCTCTCTGAGTTCAGAAAAAAAGACCTTATCAAGACCTCCGGAAAGCGAATGGCCATCCTGGAAGCCCGCAAGCTTCAGGATTTGGTCGATGGTTTCTAAATTCCAAGCACCTGGCAGACAGCATATTGCTTGTTTAACCTTTTTTTTGAAAAGCTGATCGATATCATACTTTACGCCTGATTCAGGGTATACCTTTATCCACGTTGAATCAGCCAGGTATGCCGCACATTCTTATTCCAACGGATTTTTCCAAAGCAGCGCTTAACGCGGTGGAGTACGCATTTACCTTCTTTAAGGAGGAACCCTGTTCCTTCCATCTGCTCAATACCTATACCCCTGATTTCATACATAGCCGTGTAATGGCACTGACCCATGGTGGCGGCCCGCATGAAGATGCCATGCAGGCAGCTTCTGAAGAAGGACTAAGGACCCTTACCGATACGCTTCACTTAAGGTACCCGAAAACCGGACATGACCTCCACACCGTTTCTTCATTCAATCTGCTGACCGAGGAAATTCGGGAGCAGGTGGAATTGCACCATATGGACCTGATCATTTCCGGTACCACAGGAGCCTCCGGCCTTAAGGAGGTATTTCTCGGGAGCAATACGGTGCGAATCCTAAGGGCGTCGTCCGAATGTCCGGTCCTGGTGGTCCCTGTGGATTATTCGTTTAAAGAGGATATCAGGATAGGGTTGGTCACTGATTTCGGTGCACCCTATACCGCAGCTCAGATTGCCACCATCCTTCAATTCCAAAAAAGGCTTAAAGCACAACTGGAGGTGATGCATATAGGAACAGCCGAAGGCCTATCGGGATTTCAGGAACTACACAAACATCAGCTCTTCCTGGAACTGGAACGGTTGCAGCCCGGAATGACATGGTGCTGGCCTCAGGCCAGCAAGGCCCAGGTCATCGAGGAATATCTCAGGGATGCTTCTATAGACCTGCTTGTGATGATCCGAAACGAGCATCATCTGGTCGAAGAGCTGTTAAGGGAACCGGTGGTTA
This sequence comes from uncultured Flavobacteriaceae bacterium, assembly GCA_965601625.1. GTDB lineage: Bacteria > Bacteroidota > Bacteroidia > Flavobacteriales > Flavobacteriaceae > Robiginitalea. The sequence goes on from CBFCWO010000015.1 coordinate 24,158, forward strand.
AGAAAGTGGCTTTCCACACCAAAGTCCCGATGCTCGTCCTGCCCCCGGTCCAAAGCTAACCGATGGCCTACCGATCTACTTCCCTTGGAATTGGACGATCCTCATAGAAATCTTCAAAGGTTTTAGAAGTTTCATAGGAATCTGTGAGGACCTTGTAGACCATGACCAATACCAACCCCTGACCCAGTACGGTGGCATAGAAGATCCAGTGGAATGCGTAGTCCATGGCCGCAGCGATCGTCAGGACCACCAGAAAGAAGGTGGTGATCACGACCCAATTCATAGCAGAAATTTTCATTTTTTATTTGCAAAATAGGGATTCTCTGAAGCACAGCCTGTTAAAAGATTTATAAACCCTGTGGATATGGGGCCTGGTCACAGAATTGCACATGAAATGACAGGATTGTCAAATTCCTTTCCTATCTTTGACCTGTTGTGTTGTTTTCCCGAAAGGGAAAAGGTCGGCAGCCATTAGGCTGCGCCAATGAAAGGCTTTCCGTAGAGGAAGGCTTTTTTTGTTTTTCCGCTCTCCGTAAAATGGGGACAGCTTAAAACGTTGTCCTTCCACCTGCAAAATCCCGGAACAATTTCAGCAAATTCGACCACTACCCTCAAAGTTTCGTGACAGCAGTGTTTTTTTGATGTCGGGATCCCATTAATCTGATAATAAGGGTTTTATTGGGAGCAACTTAGGAGGATATTTCCTATATTCATCTCGGCACAACCCATAAAACCCCCTGTCAATTAAAAAACAAATCATGAAATCAATCGGACTGGAAATCAAATGGGCATTTATTTTTATCGGAATGTCCCTGCTGTGGATGCTACTGGAAAAGCTACTGGGATTGCACAGCACGCATATTGACAAACATATGTATCTGACCAACCTCTTTGCCATCCCTGCCATCCTGTTGTATGTGCTGGCATTGAAGGACAAGAAGAAAAACTACTATCAGGGTCAAATGACCTATAAACAGGGGTTTATATCCGGTCTGATCATCAGCATCATCGTGATGGTCTTTGCCCCCCTTACGCAATGGGTTACCTCCACGGTGATAACCCCCGAGTATTTTCCCAATGTCATTGCCCATTCGCTCGAAACCGGGTATTTCGCATCCAGGGAGGAGGCGGAGTCCTATTTCAACCTGAAGAACTATATGGTGCAGAGCACGATATGGTCCCTGATCATGGGGGTGGTCACGACCGCAGTGGTGGCCTTGTTTGTGCGGACGAAATCGAATTCTTAGGGGCGAAGTGTGAAATGTGGAAGGACTTCATCCAGGCTGTGATAACATTTCACGATCCTCCTAAATTGTCGTAAATTTATAGCTCAGAATCTAGTTCTTTTCCGCTATGCCTTTATACCATAAACTGGGTAAGATCCCTCACAAGCGCCATACTACTTTTCGAAAGAAAGACGACACCCTCTACTACGAACAACTCTTTGGCACCATCGGGTTTGACGGGATGTCCTCCCTGATGTACCACGTGCACCGCCCCACCCAGGTCAGGGAAATCGGCAAGACCCTTGATGTGGCACCCCGGGCAGCGGTACAATACAATATGCATTCCCGTCTGTTCAAGGGCCTGGAGCTACCCCCCACGGAGGACTATCTGGATAGCCGCAAAGTGTTGCTGTTCAACGGTGATGTCACGGTGGGCCTGGCAGCGCCCCTGGCTTCTCAAACGGATTACTTTTATAAGAATGCCGACGCGGATGAGCTGTTATTTGTCCACAAGGGTTCAGGGGTGCTGAAGACACTGTTGGGTGAGATCCCTTTTGAGTATGGGGATTACCTTTTGATCCCCCGTGGGATGATCTATCAGATCCACTTCGACGGACCCGAAAACAGACTTCTGGTCGTGGAATCCTACCATCCGCTGTATACGCCAAAACGGTATCGCAACTGGTTCGGACAACACCTGGAGCATTCACCTTTCTGTGAGCGGGATTTTAAGCTGCCCCAGAACCTGCAGACCCATGATGAGACCGGGGATTTTCTGATCAAGGTAAAAAAGCAGGGCCAGCTGCATCATATGGTCTATGCAACGCATCCGTTTGACGTGGTGGGCTGGGATGGATACAATTATCCCTATGGATTTTCCATCCACGACTTTGAACCCATCACGGGCAGGGTACACCAACCCCCACCGGTGCACCAGACCTTTGAAACCAGCGCCTTTGTAGTCTGTTCTTTTGTACCCCGCCTGTACGATTATCATCCACAGGCCATCCCGGCCCCCTACAACCACTCCAATATCGATTCCGATGAGGTCCTGTACTACGTGGATGGGGATTTTATGAGCCGGAAAGGGATTGACCAGGGCTACATTTCACTACACCCCGCAGGGATCCCGCACGGACCGCATCCGGGTACTTATGAAGCCAGTATTGGCAAAAAGGGCACGGAGGAACTGGCGGTCATGGTGGACACCTTCAAACCGCTACAGGTGACTGAGGAAGCCCTGAAGCTCGATACGGGGGATTACTATCAGTCCTGGTTAGAATAATCCAGGGTGGTGAAGGACCCTGTGGATCAGGCTGGCAGCCAGTGCACTGGTTTGTCCATCACGGTCCAGGGGAGGATTCAATTCGGCAATGTCCATGCTCTTCAGCTTTCCGCTTTTCAGGATAAGATCCAGACAGGGAATTAATGCATCCGGCGCATAGCCCATGGGCGAAGCCGCACTTACCCCTGGCGCATAAGAAGAAGCGAACCCGTCCAGGTCAATGGTGAGGTAAATCCCATCCAAAGGTGTCATGAATTCATTCAGCTGCCGCAGCACCACATCCATGCGGTCAGGCACCAAGTCTTCACGTTCCATCCACATCACCTCCAGGTCCCTGGCGCGGTCCCAAAGCTCCTGTGGGTTGGCATCCCTTCGAACTCCAATACACCCGTATTGAAATTCCCTGCCGGATGCCTCACAATCCCTTGCTATCTGCAGGAAAGGACTGCCAGAGTGGCCGTTGGGGGAGGGCAGGCGGAGGTCAAAATGGGCATCAAAATTCAGGATGCCCAAACGTTTTCCATTCCCCAGGGATTCCGCAAGCCCACGGAAGTGGGCGTAGGCAATGTCATGCCCCCCACCGATCGCCAGTGGCATAAACCCATTTTGAACCAATTGCTCGATTGCCGTGGCAAAGGCCTCCTGACAGGATTCCAGGTCTTTATCCTCACAATGGATGTCTCCAGCATCCCAAAGCTTTGTAGTGGGCTCTTTGAGCAGCGGCAGCTTTCCCAGGGCTTTTCTCAAGGCCTCGGGGCCCTTTTTTGCACCGGGGCGTCCCAGGTTCCTGCGGACCCCTTCATCGCATGCATATCCGATAAGTGCCGGGGTCCTGCTTTTCTGAACAGGTATCTTCTGCCGGGAAAGATCCAGCAATTGGATGTTTTCGTGGAGATACTCCATCTGTTGGCTGGGTCTGCCTTGCCAGTTCTCCTGATCCGGGGGGGTATAATGTGAGTTCATGCGAGCCTATTCAAAAAAGTTTTCCAGGAGGTCGTCATCCACCAGATGGGGGAGCGTTACCTTTAGATTTGGCGACCGGTCCAATTCTCGCCTCAACGCATTCATGGCGCCGGGATTGCGGGCCCAGCTCCTTCGTGCAATCCCGTTATTGACATCGTAGAACAACATATTGCGCAATCGGTCTTCCGACGCAGGGCTGCCGTCCAGGACCAGCCCGAAGCCTCCATTGATCACCTCACCCCAACCGACGCCTCCCCCATTGTGGAGGGACACCCAGGAGGCACCCCGGAAACTGTCACCAATCACATTGTGGACCGCCATATCGGCTGTAAACCGGCTGCCGTCGAAGATATTGCTCGTCTCGCGGAAGGGACTGTCCGTGCCGCTTACATCGTGGTGGTCCCGCCCCAGGACAACAGGCCCTGAAAGAATCCCATCAGCTATGGCCCGGTTAAAGGCTGAAGCAATGGCGATACGGCCTGCAGCGTCTGCGTAGAGGATCCGCGCCTGGGAACCCACCACCAGCTGGTTGTCCTCCGCTTCTGAAATCCAGTGGATGTTGTCCTGAAGTTGCTGGCGAATTTCGTCCGGGGCTGTTTCCAGTTGTTCCTGCATCACCTCAAGGGCTATGCGGTCCGTAATCCTAAGGTCTTCGGCCAACCCGGAAGCACATACCCATCTGAATGGGCCAAAACCGTAGTCAAAGCAAAGCGGCCCCAAAATAGATTGCACATAGGAGGGGTACCTGAAGTCCTTACCGTTCGGCCCCATTACATCTGCCCCGGCCCGGGAGGCCTCCAGCAGGAATGCATTGCCGTAATCGAAAAAATAGGTTCCCCTGGCGGTATGCCGGTTGATGGCCTCTACATGCCTCCGCAGTGAAGCCTGCACGTGTTTGCGGAAGGATTCCGGATCCTTGGCCATCATTTCATTGGCCTGGTCAAAACTCAGGTCCGCGGGGTAATAGCCCCCTGCCCAGGGATTGTGCAGGGAGGTCTGGTCACTGCCCAGGACCACGGGAATTTCCTCATCAGCAAACCGCTCCCAGACGTGAACTACATTGCCCAAATAGGCCAGGGAGACGGTTTCACCCCCGGCGATGGCTTGACGCGTTCGCTGGACCAGGGCATCCATGTCGGTGTGGAGTTCATCCACCCATCCCTGCTCATGGCGTTTACGGGCCGCCATGGGATTGACCTCTGCGCAGACCGTAATGCAGCCGGCAATATTCCCGGCTTTAGGCTGTGCCCCGCTCATGCCTCCCAGTCCGGAGGTTACGAATACCTGTCCATTTACCGGGGTTTCGGGGGCAAGGACCATCCTGAAAGCGTTCAGAACGGTGATCGTAGTTCCGTGGACGATCCCCTGAGGGCCGATATACATATAGGACCCCGCCGTCATTTGCCCATACTGGGTTACGCCAAGCGCATTGTAGCGTTCCCAGTCATCCGGGTGGGAGTAATTGGGGATCATCATTCCGTTGGTCACCACCACCCTCGGTGCTGAACGGCTCGAAGGAAACAGTCCCATGGGATGGCCTGAATAAACATGAAGGGTCTGGGAATCCGTCATCTCAGAGAGATACTTCATGGTGATCAGGTATTGTGCCCAATTCTGGAAAACAGCCCCATTCCCGCCATAAGTAATAAGTTCCTCAGGGTGCTGTGCGACCCTCGGATCCAGGTTGTTCTGGATCATGAGCATGATGGCCGCCGCCGCGGCAGATTTTGCCGGATACTCTTCCACGGGACGGGCAAACATGGGGTAGGCTGGCCTGAACCGGTACATATAGATTCGACCGTAGCGGCGGAGCTCATCCAGGAATTCCGCCCCGAGTTCAGGGTGCCATTTTTCCGGGAAATACCGCAGTGCATTGCGAAGGGCCAGTTTCTTTTCAGCCTCGGAGAGGATGTCCTTTCGCACGGGCGCGTGGGAGAGATGTTCATCCCGTTCCCGCCTGGGGGGAAGTTCATCGGGAACCCCCTGCTTTATTTGTTTTTGGAAGGTTCCAAGGTCTGTCTCAGTCTTCATGTTCAAGCGTTTTTGTCAACAACACAGGTGCCTCCCTTCCATACAGCCGAAGGACGGAGCTGCCCCTGATGATACAGAATTTCATTGAAATGCCCGGTGGGAAAGACCGCAAGGTCGGCTTTAAAACCCGGAAGGAGCCTTCCCCGATCCGTCTTCTTCAGGGCTGCCCCGGCTCTGAAGGTGATGCCCGAAAGCACTTCGGCGTTGGATAGTTTTTCGAAGGCACCCAGGATGGAGGCTTGGGTCAGCAGGTCCCCCATCGGTGCAGAACCCGGGTTGTAATCACTGGCAATCGCCAGGCAGGTACCTGCATCCAACAGCGCCCTGGCAGGGGTAAAACCACAGCCCAGACCCAGACTTGCCCCGGGAAGGGCAGTGGCCACAACATCACTTTGGGCAAGGGCATTGACTTCCTTCATAGTGCTGGCTTCCAGGTGGTCCGCGCTAAGGGCGCCACAACGAATTGCCGCTTCACTGCCTCCGGTGGTGAACTGATCCGCATGAACGGTGAGGTCAAATCCCAGCGCCTTTCCTGCGCTTAAGTATGGAATGATCTCGGCCGGGGTAAAGGCGCTTTCCTCTACAAAAGCATCCAGGCGTTGTGTGAGCTGTTCTTCCAGGAGCCTCGGGAATAGGGTTTCAATCAGCATTTCCAGGTAGGCGGCAGGAGCGCCATCAAAATCCCTTGGCAGGGTATGGGCTGCCAGGCACGTGGGAATCAGGTCCATGACCGTTTTTTGGGAAGCAGCTTTGATGACCCGGAGCATTTTCAATTCTGAAGGGATGTTTAAGCCATATCCGCTTTTTACTTCCAGGGTTGTAATCCCGGCGCTCAGAAATCGGTCGATCCGTTGCAGGAGCAGGGTTTCCAGGGTTTCCGGGCTGGCGGCACGGGTCTGCTGGACACTGTCCCAGATGCCTCCTCCGCTTTGGGCGATTTCAAGGTAGCTGCTCCCGCTGTTCCTTAAGGCATAGTCCCTGGATCGGCTTCCCGCAAAACAGCTATGGGTGTGGGCATCGATAAACCCTGGCAGTGCCACGGAAGGTTCTGAGATGTGGAATTCCGTGACCCCCGCCTTGAGGGCCTCCGCCTTCAGGGTGGCATAAGGACCGATTCGTTCGATAAGATCTCCACGCAGCAGGATCCCGGCATCCTCCAGCAGCGGTAATTGCGAATCCCTCAACGGGCCCTTAAGGGGCAGATTCTCCATGGTAAGTACCTGTTTGAAGGGTCCGAGGAGGTATCGTTCAGGGCTGGTGGGTGGTGTAGAAGGGCTCATGGCTCAGAAGGTTTCAAAGGTTTCGTACAGAGGGGTTCTGAGCGATACTTTTTGTTTCTCGGAGAAGGAGTCCAGCAGGCGGATAAGCTCCCTGTTCTTAATGATCTCAATGCCTTTTTCGATATCTGTGGCGAATACGCGGTCTTCACTGGCAAAGGAGACATGCCTGCGGACCAGTCCGTGCACCTGTTCCAGGAACCAGCCTGATTTAAGGGGTTTTCGATATTCAAAAGCCTGGGCAGCAGTCAGAAGTTCTATGGCCAGGATCTTCTCGACATTCTCCAGCACCCGTAACGCTTTGCGGCCACTGATGGACCCCATGCTTACGTGGTCTTCCTGACCCATGGAGGTAGGTATGCTATCCGCACTGGCCGGGTAGCAGAGGCTCTTGTTTTCGCTGGCCAGGGCCGCAGCCGTATACTGCAGGATCATATAGCCGGAGTTCAGCCCCGTATCGTGCATCAGCAGCTTGGGAAGGTCTGTGTTGTTTCCTTCCAGGGCCAGATAAATGCGTCGGTCTGAAATACTGCCAATCTCGGAGGAAGCCAGACAGGCATAGTCCAGTGCCATGGCCAGGGGCTGTCCGTGAAAGTTGCCCCCGCTGATGGTGAGGTCTTCATCGATGATCACCGGATTGTCCGTAACGGAATTCAACTCGGTCTCCAGGAGTTCCTTCAGATGCAGCCAGGTATTCCTGGAAGCTCCATGAACCTGCGGGATGCATCTCAGGGAGTACGGGTCCTGTACCCGTTCACAATCGATGTGGTCCTCAAGGATTTCCGATCCTTTGAGCAACCGCCGAATCCTCCCTGCCACGTGGAGGGTTCCCTTGAAGGGTCTCAGCTCGTGCAGTTTTTCGTGAAAGGGCTTCATGGATCCCTGCAGGCCCTCGATCATCATGGCCCCGATGATGTCGGCCTGGGAAAGGCAACTGTGCATCCTTTCCAGGATGGTAACCGCATGCGCTGCGATGAACTGGGTGCCATTGATCAGTGCCAGCCCCTCTTTTGGCCCTAGTTCGACAGGTTGCACCCCTAGTTTTTCGAGGACTTCCCCTGCCGGTAAAAGCACGCCCTTGTGGTATACCTGTCCGAGGCCGATAAGCGGCAAAAACAAATGAGCCAGGGGGGCCAGATCCCCTGAGGCACCCACCGAACCCTGGGAGGGCACATAAGGGGTGATCCCGTTATCAAGATGCCACAGGATGCGTTCGAGGATGGCTTCCGAGACTCCTGAATACCCCCTTGCCAGGGCATGAACTTTCAGGATGAGCATAAGGCGTGCAATTTCCTCCTTAATAGGGGTTCCCACGCCTACACTATGGCTTTTCAGAATGTTGCGTTGCAGCAGCTCGGTGTCTTCCCTGGAGATCCTTGTGGTACACAAGGGGCCAAACCCGGTATTTACCCCGTAGACCGGGATTCCTTTGGAAACGATGCGCTGGACTACCTCCTGTCGCTGTCGCACCCGGAGTCGTGTCTGGTCAGACAAGCCCCCCCGGAGCTCTCCCCTGGCCAGGGCAAGTGCCTTTCCAGCCGTTAAATGATCCTCCCCATAGGAGAAAATAGAATCTGTTGATGACATTGGTTAAGATTGCTCCTTAAAAGTACAATGATTCTGGACATGAACGGAATCGAATTTTACTTGCGTAAACACCGAAAGGGATCGTATTTTTGAAAAAATGTTCGTTTTGATCGAATCGATAATACAAGGCCGACGTTCGGTTTATCCCAATCAGTACAATGGAAAACCGGTAGAAAAGGAAGTGGTGGAACGGCTTCTGCAGGCTGCTAACCACGCGCCAACACATAAAAAGACCGAGCCCTGGAGGTTCAAGGTGCTCCAGGGAAAGTCCCAGCAGGAACTCGGGGAATTCCTTCAGAAAAAGTATCTGGAAACCAATCAGAATCCGAAAAACTTCCGCGCCAAAAAACTTTTGGAAAACCCCGCAAAAGCCGGTGCGATTATCGCCATTTGCATGCAGCGGGATCCGGAGGAGCGCCTGCCGGAATGGGAGGAGATTGCCGCAACATCAATGGCTGTGCAGAACATGTGGCTATGCGCTACAGAGATAGGATTGGGCGCCTACTGGAGCTCCCCGGGCCTTATCCGCTACATGGATGAATTCTTCGACCTTGCGGAAGGGGAGCGATGCCTCGGGTTTTTTTACCTGGGGTACTATGACGAGCCTGTAGAAGAGGTCCCGCGTGGGGCCATTTCTGACAAGACCCAATGGCTGTAGTTCTTTGGGATCGGGTTTTCAGTAAAGGAAGGGAAAGAATTCCATCCTGAAGTCCCAGGCCCGAAATATGAATATTCCGAGATAAACCATACTGACCACGAACTTGAGAAAAGTTCCGGTCAGGAACCCCACAAAAGAACCAAAGGCTGCCTTCAGGGCTTTTTTATGTCCGGTCTTGTTGATGAGTTCCCCAATCACCGCCCCGATAAACGGCCAGATAATGATCCCCGCAATCCCCAATACGGGAAAGACCACCGCGAACAAAAGCCCGATAGTGGTCCCGATCATGCCCGCACGGCTTCCCCCGAAGCGTTGGGTGCCCGCTACAGGGATCCAGTAGTCCAGAGCTACCACCACGAATGCGATTACCCCTGTGATCACGATCAGCCACCAGTCATTGGGCACGGCAGTTGTCAGGATCAGCAGCAGCAATCCCAGCCAGCTTACGGGAGGGCCCGGCAGCACGGGCAGAAAACTCCCCAGGATCCCCACCATCATGCAAAACAGCCCGAGGATGAGCAAAAATATATCCATGGTTGGTGTTTTTGTATAGGTCGTTGCCCTGGGAGGGATGTTACAATTCAAAGCGTTCCCCTGCAATGATAGGAATAAGGTTCCACAAATGCGTTCCTGAACAGGATGATTCAAAAAAGTCGTAATTTCCATGCCTGTTCGGGCATATATGAAGGTAAGGAATGGTATCATATTGATTCTGCTGGCCTCAATGGGGGTTTCCTGTGAGTGGTTTGCTTCCAGGGAGACCAAGACCCGTAAGCTGGTGGAGACAGAACTAAGCAGCATCAACTGGAATGAGGTGGATCAGTTCCCCCTTTTTGAGGACTGCAATGAAACAACCTCCAAACCGGAACAGCGGAGCTGTTTTGAGAACACCCTGGTAATGCATCTGTCCATGGCACTGCAGGATTTTGATTTCAGGTCTGAGGCCCCGCTAACGGATACGCTATTTGTGGATTTTTTGGTGGACAACCAGGGTGGGATCGCTGTGATTTCGATAGAGGAAAACAGGGAGTTCCAACAGGAGAACCCCGAATTTGAGCGTATTGTTTCCGGAAGCCTGAGAAGCCTGCCTCGTCTCCAGCCTGCACTGAAAAGGGGCATACCGGTTGCCGCGAAGTTCAGGGTTCCACTGGTAATACACACCAATGAATAAACCGACTCCTCAAGAAATGATCATCCTCGGGATCGACCCGGGCACCACCATTATGGGTTTCGGGATCATCCGGGTGACCGGAAGGCAGATGGAGTTCATCCAGATGAATGAGCTGTTGCTGAGCAAGTACAAGGATCCCTTTACCAAGCTCAAGCTGATTTTTGACCGGACCCTGGAGCTCATTGACTCCTATCATCCGGATGAGATCGCCATTGAAGCCCCGTTCTATGGCAAAAATGTGCAGTCCATGTTGAAATTAGGGCGCGCCCAGGGGGTGGCCATGGCAGCAGGCCTTTCCCGCCAGGTCCCCATCACCGAATACCTGCCCAAGAAGATCAAAATGTCAATTACCGGGAACGGGAATGCGAGCAAGGAACAGGTGGCCAAAATGCTGCAATCCACACTGGGTTTGGGAACCCTGCCGAAAAACCTGGACTGCACGGACGGCCTGGCGGCTGCGGTCTGTCATTTCTACAATTTGGGGAATCCACAAAGCGGGAAAACATATTCCGGTTGGGAGGCCTTTGTCAAGCAAAACGGTGGGAGGCTGAAAAAATAGCGTTGGTTGGGTATGGCTGGAGATGGGATGAAGGGCTTGGAGAATGAAGGTTTGGTTTGGGGAAAGGGCCCCCACCCACCCGTGAAACAAACTAGCCGAACCAACTGCAATGACCTATCACCCCATCTGATTTCCATCGGCAACCCTCCACGTTTTACCCATGAGTGTTCAAGCATATGAGCGGCATCTATTTCCATATCCCCTTCTGCAAACAGGCCTGCCATTACTGCAACTTTCATTTTTCCACCTCCCTGAAACACCGGGATGCCGTCCTGACCGCCATGGAGAAAGAACTGCTCTTGTACAGGGATCAGGGATGGGAAGGCCCGGTAGAGACCATTTATTTTGGCGGAGGCACCCCCTCTCTTTTATCCGTTTCTCAGATCGAGGGTTTTGTGGAAAAGGTCAGGGCGTTTTTTGGCATTGCCGAATCCGCCGAGGTTACCCTGGAAGCCAATCCCGACGATCTTTCCCCGGACGCCATTAAGGCTTTCAGCGAAAGTCCGGTAAACCGATTGAGCGTGGGCATACAGTCCTTTGACGAAGGGGAATTGAAATGGATGAACCGGGCGCATAACCGATCAGAGGCCTTGAAGTCTTTGGAAGAGATCAGCAGGCATTTTAAGAACTACTCCCTGGACCTTATCTACGGCATTCCGGGCAGCCCAATGTCCACCTGGAAATCCAATCTCGAGGAGGCCCTCCGTTTCAATCCGCCCCACATCTCGTCCTATGCCCTGACTGTAGAGCCCAGAACGGCCCTTCAGTCGCATATTTCACGAGGCCTTTCCGCGGACGTGGATGAAGAAGCCACCCAGCAGCAGTTCGACCACCTGGTCCGTGTACTGGATGAAGCTGGTTATGACCACTATGAGATTTCGAATTTTGCCCGGAGTGGGTTTTATTCCCGGAACAACTCGGCCTACTGGCAGGGAAAATCCTATCTGGGCATTGGCCCGTCCGCCCATTCCTTTGACGGCAGGAAACGATGGTGGAACCCTGCGAATAACCTAAAATATGTCAGGGCCCTGAAGGAAGGTGTTTTGCCTGGTGAATCAGAAGTCCTCAGCCCTCGCGACCGCTATAACGAAGCGGTAATGACCGGACTTCGGACACGCTGGGGGGTATCCCTGCAGTACATTCGGGAAGCATTCGGCAAGGAGTATGAGGACTATCTCCGAATGCATGCCGGACCATATCTCAGGGATCAGTTCCTCTTCATGGAAGAGGATGTTCTGTATACCTCACGGAAAGGTAAATTTTTGGCGGATGGGATTGCCAGCGACTTATTTATGATTAATTTGAAGTAATAAACAACGCAACCGCTGCATGCAGATTCGTTTTGAACACAAGGGGGAATCCTGGCAAGCCGATCTTACCGGTGGGGTGGATATATCCATTGCGGTAAGCGGAGATACGGGAGTACGTGCCTGGGGAGTCAGGGGGGCGGAAATAGCACCCCACCGTGAAGGAGGGTTTGTGGGAAGCATACTGGCGGGAGCTTCGGTAAACTTCAATGACGTCCGTTTTAACCCACATGCACACGGGACCCATACCGAATGCCTGGGACACATAACCCGGGAAGCCCAATCGGTCAATGCCCATCCCCCAAAACCCTGGATGTTGACTACGGTGGTAACGATAACACCTGAAAATACCGGATCCGACGGCGTGATCACCCAGCCTCTGTTGGAAGCAGCAATACCCAATCCGGACACGGAATCCCTGGTTCTTCGTACCTTGCCCAACCCGGAATCGAAGCGGCATATGGATCATTCAGGCACCAACCCGCCATACCTGGAAGCCAAAGCGGCTGCCTGGCTAAATGTGCAAGGCGTCTGCCACCTGCTCCTGGATTTGCCTTCGGTAGACCGGGAGGAGGATGGGGGAGCCCTACAGGCCCACAAAGCATTTTGGGGCCTGCCGGATCAGCCCAGGCCGGAGGCCACGATCACCGAATTGATTTACGTCCCTGAAGCTGTTGCCGATGGAAAATACTTGCTAAACCTGCAAATGGCGGCATTGGAGAACGATGCTTCCCCCAGCAGGCCTATTTTATTCCCGATCAGCCGGGCGCCTTCATAGAAGGTGGCAGAAATAACGGTCCGTGGCCTGAGTGGCCATTGACCATAGAATAAAGAACACTTATGTTGGAATTATTACTGGGATTGGTGCTTGGAGCCCTGCTGATGTATTGGGGATATGCATGGCTTAACCGTAAAAAGAAAAAGGAACTTACCGTGCACCAGTCTTCCATTTTGCTGGAAAAGGTTCGCTCAGTCTGCAAATTGATTACCGTGGAAGGCGATTTTGCTGAGATCTATCGTTTCGAGAACCGCAAGGGGCTTTTTATGAATCTGTTTAGCAGCAAGAAAAAAGCACTGATTGTAATCAATGCCAAGGCCCATCTGGGCTATGATTTCAAGAAATTAAAGGTTGCTGCCGATCCGGAAAAAAAGACGATCATCCTGGGTAATTTTCCACCTCCTGAGATCCTGTCCATCGAGCCGGAACTGGAGTTTTACGACATCCGCAACGACCTGTTCAACGCTTTTACCCCGGCAGATATGACCAGCCTCAATAAGGAGGCCAAGGCCCACATCCGGGAGAAGATCCCCGAAAGTGGGCTTATGGATACCGCCAGGCATGAGGCCCTGGAAGCCATATTGCTGATGGAGAAGATCGTGGAAACCCTGGGGTGGAAACTGAATTATGAGGCGTTGAAACTGGAGGCTCCTGTGCAGGAATTGCTCGAATCGAGGACACAGGGAGAGCAGGTGGCTTCCGATAAAAAAAGCTAATTCGAATCTCATGAAAATACTCCATAAGCTCGCAATATTGATTTGGCTAAGCTTCGCTCCTTTCCTGACCTGTGCACAGGACACGAACAGGACAAATTCCTTCGACCCGAATTTTACCCATGTGGTGTATTTCTGGTTGCATAATCCGGAAGATCCCAATGAGCGAAAACAATTCGAAACCGCACTTCAGAAGCTTTTTAACAACTCCCTGTATACGAAAACCAACTTCCTTGGAAGTCCGCCCAGTGCCACCCGGGAGGTCGTGGACGACTCCTTTACCTATGCCATGATCGTAACCTTTGAATCGGCTGCCGCCCAGCAGGCCTATCAGCAGGAAAAGGCCCATCTGGAGTTCATCAAGGAGGCGGGGCATTTATTGAAAAACTATGTCGTTTATGACGCTGTGGGAACAGGGGAGTAAGATTTGAATCCATGCATATAGAGGCTTTCCGGGACTACTGTTTGTCTAAAAAAGGGGTTACAGAAGGTTTTCCCTTTGACCAGGTAACGCTGGTATTCAAGGTAATGGGCAAGATGTTCGCCATTGCCTCCCTGGATCGTATCCCCCCACAGGCCAATCTGAAATCAGACCCGGAGCGGGCCCTGGAGCTCAGGGAAAGCTATGACGGAAGGATCCTCCCGGGGTTTCATATGAACAAGACCCATTGGAATACGCTCCACCTGGAGCAATTGCCCGAGCCCCTTATCCGTGAGCTTATCGACCACTCCTATGACCTGATCGTCGCGTCCCTGCCTAAAAAAACCCAGCGTGCCCTGGAAGACCTTTAATGAAGAACCTCACTGACACTTACCAAAAACGCCTGGAGAACCTAACCCTGGCGGCAAGTCTGCAAAAACGGCGGTTGCAGTTGTCCTCCCTCTTTAGACTGGGGATCTTTATCAGTATCGGATGGACGGCCTATAAGGCGTTTGGGGGATCGTATCCCTATGCTCTTGCAGCTATTTTGTTGCTGGCATTTTTTGCCTATCTCGTGGCCCGGCACCAGGATTTGAAGTACGAATCCCGCAGGCTGGCGGAACTAATCGATCTCAACAGTACAGAACTCAGGGTGCTTGACGGGGATTTCAGCGGATTGCCTGACGGAAGCCGCTTTCAGGAATCGGGTCATGACTTCAGTGCGGATTTGGATTTGTTTGGCCCGCGTTCCTTTTTTCAGTACCTCAACCGCACGGGGCTCCCTGCCGGGGCACAAATGCTGGCCCGTTGGCTTAGTTCCAATGAGGTTTCCGGTCTTCCTGAGAAGCAACAGGCCATTCAGGAACTAGTCCCTCAGATGGAGTGGCGGCAGGATTATACAGCCACCTCCCGGATGATCAGGACTCCGGTGTCAGCCGATGAGCTGACCTCCTGGATACAGGGCTATCTGCCCAGTATTCCCAGTTGGATTTGGTACCTGGCCCCCCTGTTTTCTGTGGTATCTGTTGGAGTTGGCATTGCCGTGGGGTTTGGCCTTCTTCCCCTGGGGGCCATAATCCTTCTTTTTTTTGGAGGGCTGCTGATCACTGCAGGCTTCGCAAGGCGAGTAGGGCAGCTGGCCGCCATCACCGGAAAAATGCAGGAGACCTTAAGGCAATACGGACAACTGGTCGCCCTTTTGGAAAATCAATCTTTTCAATCGGCAATCCTGCAGGAGCAACAAAACGAGCTGCTGGGTCAGGGACAACCGGTATCGAAAGTGCTCAAACGTCTCAACCGCCTGATCAATGCCCTGGACCAGCGAAACAACCTCCTGGTCGCGATTTTTGGAAATGCCTTTTTCCTTTGGGACCTCCGTCAGGGGTATGCAATAGAAAAATGGATCGATACCTATGGAGGGAAAGTATCAGGATGGTTTGATGTGCTGGCCCGAATGGATGCCTACAACAGCCTTGCCAACTTTGGGTACAATCACCCCCAATATACCTACCCGGTTTTGTCTGAGGACCCTTCACTGGTCATGGAGGCGAGCGGATTGGCACATCCCCTCATTTTTGAAGAAGTGGTAACCAACGATTTCAGGATTGCTCGTGGGAACTTCATCGTCATCACCGGGGCCAACATGGCAGGGAAAAGCACCTTCCTCAGGTCCGTGGCACTGGCTATCCTCATGGCCAATGCAGGGCTGCCGGTTTCGGCAACATATATGGCTTACACGCCTATCCCGCTGATCAGCAGCATGCGCACATCGGACTCCCTCTCCCGACAGGAATCCTATTTTTTTGCGGAACTCAAGCGCCTGAAGAAGATCGTCGACCGCCTGGAAGCGGGTCCTTATTTTGTGGTGTTGGATGAGATCCTGAAGGGAACCAACAGCAAGGACAAGGCCAAGGGTTCCCGGGAATTTCTGGAGCGCCTGCTTAAGATGCAGGCTACGGGCCTGATCGCCACCCACGACCTTAGCCTGTGTGAAGTGGCGGACGAGCTGGAGGCCGTTCACAATTATTTCTTTGACGCCCAGATCCGGGATGGAGAACTCTATTTTGACTACCGCTTTAAACCCGGAGTTTGTTCGAATATGAATGCTTCCTTCCTCCTGCGAAAGCTCGGAGTAGTGAAGGGTGAATCAGAGGAGGCTTGAAGTTTTTTGTGGAAGCTGATGGCCTCTTGCAGGGGGAGTGGCGATCTTGAAGTTGGGTGGGTGGGGGTGCCCATATGCCCACAAAAACCTCATTACCCCCATAAACCCCAAACCTCATCTCAAAGCCCCTTCACCTGCATTTCCTGGAACCGATCGGCCTGCAACCGCATCAGCTCCTCTGCTTTCTCTTTCTTGTAGGCGTAGACTGCCTGCTCCTCCGCGATCTCACCATAAACTTTTTCATTTAGCTGCTTATCGGTCTCCACCAGCCATTTGCGCTGGTCAACCTTTTGGGTCACCCAGGATTCCACCGTGGTCTCTTCGTCTTCCAGCTTCACATCATAGGGGCCCTTGGGAGTCATCAGCTTCACCAGGATGGGGGCCGTTTCTATGGCCAGAAAGAGCAGGAAAATAAAAAAGGAGGGAAACCAGGGAAGCTTGCCTAAAGCATCAATACGGGCCATTAGTCCGTCAAAGCCATCGATTACAGGCTGGGAGTTGGAAACCGCCTCGGCATAGCCCGCCTCCAGGGTTTCGATTTCAGTTTCAATACTCGCAATTTTGGCCTGGTTGGTTTCCTTTAAGGCCTTGAGCTCTGCCAGGGCTGCATCGTGTTTTTCGCGTTTCTCCTTGTAGACCGGCCCCTTTCCTACCAGCAGGGTTCCCTTCCGTCCTTCGGCCTCGGCGATATAGGTCTCGTAAAGGGTATCCGTGGCCGCTTCCTTTTGAGCGATCTCACCCTTGAGGGCTTCGATCTCCCCCTGCTTTTCCTCAATGACCGGGGTAAACTGCTGGGCAAGTTGTTGCTGGTTGTCCAGGGTCATCTGGTTCTTTTGTTCCAGCAGGACACGGTTGATCTCTTTTTCGAAGATCTTCAACTCAAGGGGTTTGGAGATGACCACGGCGATGACCACGGCCAACAGGATCCGTGGAGAGGCCTGCAGGAGCTCCTTCCAGAAATTATCCCGTTTCCGTATGGTAGACACGATAAAACGGTCCAGGTTGAAGATCAGCAGTCCCCAGACCAGGCCAAAAGGAATCGCGAGGTAGACATTGTCAAAGACGGTGTAGAGGGCATAGGAGGCGGCTATAAAGGCCATCAGGGCGGTGAAGAATACCGTTGCCCCGATCCCGGCATACTTGTTTTGCTCCCCTTCAGAGCACGTGTCGAGCAGGGCTCTGTCCGCACCGGAACAGAGCACAAAAAAGCGGCGTATCATAATAGTGTTCGTTTTTGATCTATC
This sequence comes from uncultured Flavobacteriaceae bacterium, assembly GCA_965601625.1. Classification (GTDB taxonomy): domain Bacteria; phylum Bacteroidota; class Bacteroidia; order Flavobacteriales; family Flavobacteriaceae; genus Robiginitalea. Next base: position 41,539 of record CBFCWO010000015.1, read on the forward strand.
TATTAGAACGCAACCTTTGTGGTTTTGTTACGCCAAATGGGCAAAAACCGAAGAGAGGTAGAAGGAAACCCCTGCCTTATTTGACCGATAATTCGGTGTAGTACTGATAGAAATAAGGGATGGTCTCAATGCCCTTCAAAAAATTCCAGACCCCGAAATGTTCATTGGGAGAATGGATGGCATCGCTGTTCAGGCCAAAACCCATCAGGATGGTTTTGGAGCCCAGCTCGTTCTCGAAGAGGGGTACGATCGGGATGCTTCCACCACCCCTGTGGGGAATGGATTCCCTGCCAAAGGTAGTTTCATAGGCCTTGCTGGCAGCCTGGTATCCGATAGAGTCGATTGGGGTCACATAGGCCTGTCCACCGTGGTGTGGACGTACCTCCACCCGTACCCCTTCCGGGGCAAGGTTCTGGAAATGCGCACTGAACAATTCGGTTATTTCATCTGTGTCCTGATGAGGGACCAGCCGCATGGAGATCTTGGCATGTGCCTGGCTGGGGATGACCGTTTTGGCACCTTCGCCTGTATAACCGCCCCAAATGCCATTGACATCGAGTGTTGGGCGAATGGCATTCCGCTCGTTGGTCACATATCCTTTCTCCCCGTAAACCGCATCGATGTCCAATTCCTTTTTATAGGCTTCCAGATCAAAAGGGGCCTCTGCCATCAGGTCGCGCTCTTCCCGGGTGAGTTCCTCTACTTTGTCATAAAATCCCGGGATGGTGACCCGGTTATTTTCGTCGTGAAGGGAAGCGATCATCTTGGTTAGGACATTGATCGGGTTGGCCACAGCCCCTCCATAGAGTCCTGAATGCAGGTCCCGGTTGGGCCCGGTCACGGTAACCTCCACATAGCTCAGACCTCGCAGTCCGGTGGTTACCGAAGGAACGTCCTTAGCGATCAGGCCGGTATCCGAGATCAGGATGATGTCGTTTGAAAGCCGTTCCCTGTTTTCCTTTACAAAGGCGGACAGGCTGGTGCTGCCCACTTCTTCCTCTCCTTCGATCATGAACTTGACATTGCACGGCAGTGCATCATGGCGAACCATGAATTCCAGTGCCTTGATGTGCATGAAAACCTGCCCCTTGTCATCACTTGCTCCCCGGGCATAAATGGCCCCATCCGGATGCAATTCCGTTTTTCGGATCTCCGGTTCAAAAGGGGGGGAATCCCATAGGTCCAGGGGGTCCGGGGGTTGTACATCATAGTGGCCATAGACCAGGACCGTGGGGAGGGAGGGGTCCACCTGTTTCTCCCCGAAGATGATCGGGTATCCCTGGGTATCGCATATTTCGACCGTATCGCAACCCGCCTCCCGAAGGGCAGCAGCAAAGGCTTCAGCGGTATCCAGCACATCCTGGGAGAACGCGGAGTCTGCGCTCACAGAGGGGAGTCTGAGCAGGGCGGTTAGTTCTTCAATAAATCGGTCTTGGTGTTGGGAGATGTAGGAGTTGATTTGGTTCATCAGCGTATTTTAGACGAAATCAAACTTACGAAAAAGAACTTTTTATTGTGCAGGCATAAAAAAGTCCGTGATTCGGCACTTTTTTGTAAATTTCAGAACGTCAGGAGGTACCCACCTGTCTAAATAGCCAACCATTATGCAAAAATCTTCTAAGCTTTTACAATTGGGCATCCGCTATTGCCTGATTGGAACCTTCCTCTTCCTTATTGCTTCTCTCCAGGCCCAGGAACAGATCGGGCGCCC
>CBFCWO010000016.1:0-41664 GCA_965601625.1 uncultured Flavobacteriaceae bacterium
GAAAAAATCGAAGAGCTCTTCCTGCACACCATTGAGCAGGAGGAAAAGATAAAAGCCCAGCAGAAGGAAAACCATGACCTGAAAGCGGAGGTCCTGGACCTCAAAAAGCGCCTGCAATTAATAGAAGAACTGCTTCTGGAAAAAAAATCGAATTAGAAGATGCGCTTATTTTCCATGTTTTGTGGTGTTTTCCTATTCGCACCCCTGGCTTTTGCCCAAACGGCCCTGCACCACTATGGGAACATGCGCCTGCACGGGGAGGCGCATCTGGGATTGCACACCTCATTTATAAACGATGCCCCCTTTGAGCAAAAGGAAGGGCTGGTCGGATTTTATGGGGCTAACATACTTGGGGTAGGCGGCACATTTGCCCCCCTATTCCAGGATGTGGAGATCCTGCGGGATGCTCCGGTGTTTGTAGACGTTGCTTTCAGCGTTTCGAACAACCTGAATTTTCTGCAGGGGGATTTTGAGACAGACAGATCCCTGGCCGACCGTTATATTACCCTGCTGCAAAATGCCTTCACGGTTGGAGAAAGCAATGTTTCCAAAGTCAATGGGTATGTAACGGCGGTTAACAAACAACGGATGGTTTTTCCGGTGGGGGATGCCCTCCAATACCGGTCGCTTACCCTGGAGGGGGAGGTCTTCCCTTTTGCCAAATGCGCCTACTTCCGGGAAGACCCGAACGGCCCGAGTACCTTCCCCCCTTTTCGCACCGATCTGAAACCCCGCAGTATCGGAGCGATCTCGACCTCAGAATTCTGGCGCCTGGAAGGAAGCAGTACTGGCCAGGTGACCCTCAGCTGGAATGCAGAGAGCAATCTTGCATCCCTCTCAGAAGGGGACTCGCCTATTGTGCTGATCGGATGGAGCAAGAGCACCGAGAGCTGGATTGCCATCGGGGCGGAGTCTACAGCCGGGGACCTGGAAAATGGTTTTCTGGTATCTCCCCCCTTTGTTCCGGATCAGTTTGAAATCCTCACCTTTGCCAGCCTGGCCGAACCTGAAGAGGTTCTCACCCTGGATAATTATTATCTCAGCCCAAATGGGGACGGAATCAATGATGCCCTGGTCATTGAGGAACTCGCGGAATCCCCCAACAACAATCTGCAGGTATATGACCGCAGGGGCCTAAAGGTCTTCGAAATGGAAAACTATACGGATGAGTTCAGGGGTTTTTCCAACCTGGACAACCTGGTCATCAATGCAGAAAAGGGCCTGCCGGAAGGGGTGTATTTCTATCTGGTGAAAATGTACGACCTGGACCTGGAATTTCAGGGGTTCCTGGTATTGGACAGATAACCCGCTGATGGCGTACTTAAATTTGAAGGGTAGGTATTTCCGGGGTATTCTTCATTTTTCCTACCTTAGATTGGCCGAAGTGTTTTAAATGGGTAAGGCACCATTAATCCGACCTGGCACGAACCTAAATCCAATAATGTATGAAACGACGAAAATTCCTCATGCAAAGCGGCCTGGGAGGCCTGGCGCTTACACTCCCGATATTCCCGGGCAGGGCCCAGGAGGTTTCATTCACCGAAGCTGAACTTACCGGAAAAGTCGATCTGGACCTGTACGGAGAGGGGATCCAATTGCGAAAGGAGGCCCACGATGCCTTTGTGGAAATGAAAAAGGCGGCCTACCAGGACGGGATTGATATCAAAGTGGTAAGCAGCTATCGGGGATATGAGCGGCAGCGTACGATTTACGAGCGGAAGTATGTGCTTTTTACCGAAGAGGGCCTGGAACCCCTTGAAGCCGTTGACAAGATCATAGAATACTCCACGATCCCCGGGACCAGCCGGCATCACTGGGGGACGGATGCAGACCTGATCGATGCCTCCAAGCCTACAGAAGGAGATGTACTGGTTGCAGAGAAGTTTGGACCGGGCGGGCCCTTCGAGGATTTCAAGAACTGGATGGACCAGCACAGCGAACAGTATGGTTTTTATCTGGTCTATACGGACAATCCCAAAAGGCGCGGCTTCAAATACGAGCCCTGGCATTACAGCTATGCACCCCTGTCCATTCCCATGCTGGCAGCCTTCCGCAAAATGAATATCATGAAGATCCTGCAACAGGATGATTTCCTGGGAGCAGAAGACCTCACCGCCGGGTTTATCAGAGCCTACATCACCGATAACATTCTGGATATCAACCCTGATTTGTTATAAGATTTTATTAATTTGAGCATCATCATCAATGCTCCCTTCCATGCGCAGAAGTAGTTGGAAATTCAGGATATTGTTAGGGGTGGCGATCGTACTGTTTGCCTATGTGAACCGGTGCTCCAACAAGGAAGAAAATCCATATACGGGCCGGGTCCAGACCATTGATATGACCACGGAAGAGGAAATCGCCATTGGCCTTCAAAGCGCTCCCCAGATGGCACGGGAATTCGGGGGGCTATTCCCGGACAGGCGCTCCCAGGCACTTGTGGATGCCGTTGGAAACAGGCTCGTGCAAAACAGCATTGCCCGGGATACGCCATACAAGTTCGAGTTCCACCTGCTGGCCGACGATCGAACAGTGAATGCCTTTGCCCTTCCTGGCGGACAGATCTTTATCACCCAGGCGCTTTTCAGCCGATTGAATGAAGGACAACTGGCCGGGGTGCTGGGTCATGAGATCGGGCATGTAATCGGGCGACACTCCGCTGAACGCATTGCAGACTCCAACTTCTGGAAAACGGTGACCGTAGGGGCGTCTGTAGGGGCCGATATGGGTGGTGTGGTGGCGGGCATCGGTCAGCAGACCCTGCTGAACAATGGGCGTGGGGATGAGCTCGAGAGCGATGAGTTAGGCGTCCTGCTTATGATCCAGGCCGGATACGATCCGAATGAGCTGATCCGGGTCATGGAAATCCTGGATGAGGCCTCCGGCCCGAACAGGGTCCCGGAATTCCAGAGTACCCATCCAAGTCCTGAGAACCGGATTGAACGAATTCGTGCAGCCATCGATAAATATTCTACATAGATCGAATCGATAGGCCTTAAGGCAGGGCCCTACTTCATTTTTTGTATATTGGTTTCCCCTGAATCTTACATTTGAGTGTTAACCCTTATAGTATGGGCCTAAATCCATTAAAGACACTATATGGGAACACTAAATCATTTTAAGGATCTCTATGTTCACGCATTCGAGAACTGCAGACCGACGTATGTAGTCTACATTCTCAAGGCCTATTCCCTGTTTTGTGCAGTGATGCTGTCCATGGCACTCTACGCTTTCCTTTTCAGGGCATTCACCGGCTTTGAGTTCTAGCTTGATCTATCCTTCATTGCGGGATTCTACCCAGGGGATAAAAATCAATTAACCCCGGCATGGGCCAGGGCTTTCATTGATGAATAAACTCCGCTGGGAGTCTTTCATAGCATTTTTTTGTAGCGACGTATTTCCGGTATGCCTTGAGTAATTTATCCCATTGCCGGAGGTGATCGCTATTCTAATAGACGGGGCTTCCGGTCGATTGTTTCAGTTCGGGATGGAGAATTAAGAAGTTTTAACATTTCAGGCCGGCTCTGGAAGGGATGAAGGTGCTCCGATTCCCCCTACCCGCTTTGAAAAGTCCGCCAAATTGTAGTAAAGCTGTCGATTTCATGTTATTTTTGGGCCTTATAGCAAAAAGGCCCATGAATAAAAAGGTGATACTTATGATTTTGGATGGGTGGGGAATCTCGCCAGATCCTGAAGTCTCAGCTATTTCTCAGGCCAACACCCCCTTTGTCGATTCGCTTTACCAGAACTACCCCCACGCCACACTGCTTACCGATGGGATGAATGTCGGTTTGCCGGAAGGGCAGATGGGAAATTCAGAGGTAGGTCATATGAATCTTGGGGCCGGGCGCATTGTCTACCAGGACCTGGCCAAGATCAACCTTGCCGTGGAGGAGGAGACCCTCAGGGAGGAACCCGTCTTAAAGGAGGCCTTCGCCTATGCACGGGAGCACTCAAAACCCGTACATTTTCTGGGCCTGCTTAGCGATGGGGGCGTACACAGCCATATAGACCACCTTAAAGGGTTGATTCGTGCGGCCCAGGAAAACGGGGTGCCCAAATCCTATGTGCATGCCTTTACTGACGGAAGGGACGTGGATCCCAAAAGCGGCCGTGGATTCCTTACCGACCTTACCGCATTTTGTGCAGACAGGCCCTGCGACCTGGCTTCTGTGGTGGGGCGCTATTACGCTATGGACCGCGACAAACGGTGGGAGCGCGTCAAGCTCGCCTATGATCTTCTGGTCCACGGAGATGGCACGGCTGCCCGCGATATTGCGGTAGCCATGGAAAACAGCTATCGGGACGGAATCACCGACGAATTTATCAAGCCGATTGTGATGGCCGATGAAGACGGGGAACCGCTAACCCGTATTTCAGACGGGGATGTCGTGATCTTTTTCAACTTCCGCACAGACCGGGGTCGTCAACTCACCCAGGCCCTGAGTCAGCAAGCCTTCCATGAATATAACCTGCACCCCCTTGAGCTGTATTACGTGACCATGACCAACTACGATGATACCTTTGAGAACATCCATGTGGTCTACGACAAGGAAAATATTCAGGATACCCTGGGGGAAGTGCTGGAGAGGGCCGGAAAACAACAGATCCGAATTGCTGAAACTGAAAAGTACCCCCATGTGACCTTCTTTTTCAACGGAGGACGGGAGGAACCTTTTACGGGGGAACAGCGCATCATGTGCCCTTCGCCCAAGGTAGCCACCTATGATCTGAAGCCGGAGATGAGCGCCTTCGAAGTACGCGATGCGATCGTTGCAGCACTTAAAGAAGAAAAGGCGGATTTTGTTTGCCTCAATTTTGCAAACCCTGACATGGTGGGGCACACCGGTAGCATGGAAGCTGCAATCAAAGCATGTGAAACCGTGGATGCCTGCGCAAAAGAGGTGATCGAATCTGGGCTGGAGCACGGATATTCAACCCTGGTCATCGCCGATCACGGCAATAGCGATACCATGATCAATCCGGATGGCAGTCCGAATACAGCACACACCACCAATCCCGTACCCCTTATCCTGGTCGATCCGGACCGGAAATCCATCAGGGACGGAGTCCTTGGTGACATCGCACCCACGGTCCTGGAGATCATGGAGATCAAAAAACCTGAATTGATGACGCGTAAATCCCTATTATAACCCCATGAAGGCTATGGTTAAAATCCTTTTGCCCCTGCTCGCGCTTTCCCTGAGCTTTTGTAAAAATCCATCAACACATACGGCCCAACGCGTTCCGGATGGAAATTCAGTTATTCTGGTGGGCACCGCCAGTCTGGATTCCCTGAATAACGCACCTTTTGATGCCTGGTACAAGCCGGGTATAGAGGCCGAAAAACCGAACCCGGACAACATTGCAGCCCTCAGGCCGCTGCTTAAGGACGTGGAGATCCTGACCTTTTTAGGGACCTGGTGCGAAGACAGCAAGCGGGAAGTACCCAAATTCGTCAAAATACTGGAATCCGCAGGATACCCTGTGGAGGAGGTCAGGGTGGTTAGCATGACGCGCGAAAAAAATACACCACAGAACTATGAGGAGGGGTTGGATATCACAAACGTCCCCACCTTTATCTTCTATAAGGACGGCAAAGAGCTAAACCGGATCGTAGAATTCCCTATCGAAGACCTGGAGAGCGATATGCTGAAGATCCTACGCGGAGAGCCTTATAAACATGCCTACGTCTGGGATTAACCCGCCGCTTAGCCCAACTATAGTATCTTTGCAGCTATGATTCACGCCAAGACCGCCGAAGAGATTGAATTGATGCGCGAGAGTGCATTGATCGTTTCCCGTACCCTTGGAATGCTGGCCGCCGAAGTAAAGCCCGGAGTTACCGGACTGCACCTCGACCGGCTGGCAGAGGAATTCATTCGGGATCATGGGGCCGCGCCTGGTTTTCTCGGAATGTACGACTTCCCAAATACCCTGAATATAAGCCCAAATGCACAGGTGGTTCACGGAATCCCATCTGATGTACCCTTTGAGGAGGGGGATATCGTGTCCATAGACTGCGGCAGTCTTAAGAATGGCTTCTATGGGGACCACGCCTATACCTTTGAGGTTGGGGAAGTAGCCCCCGATACCCGAAAACTACTCCGGATCACCAAGGAATCCCTCTATATGGGTATCCGGGAATTCCGGGTGGGAAACCGGGTAGGGGATGTCGGATATGCCATTCAGAAATATTGCGAGAACGAGGGGTATGGCGTGGTGCGCGAACTGGTAGGCCACGGCCTTGGAAAGAAATTGCACGAGGCTCCGGAGATGCCCAATTACGGGAAGCGGGGCAGGGGGAAAAAATTTATCGAGGGGATGGTGGTCGCCATTGAACCCATGATCAATATGGGAACCCGACGGATTCGCCAGCTCAAGGACGGTTGGACCATCCTCACTGCGGACGGAAAGCCCAGTGCCCATTTTGAACACAATGTAGCCCTGGTCGACGGGAAACCGGAGCTATTGTCTACCTTCCAGTATATCTATGACGCCCTTGGCATAACCTCGGAGGAAGAACTGGAATTCCGCAATCATCCGATCCCTTCCTGATCCTGAAGCCGCCACTGTGAAACGGTTCTTTAAATGGATACTCAGAATTTTCCCCCGGCCAATGCTCATTCGGATGAGCTACCTGGCTCGTCCCATACTTGCTTTATGGCTTAAGGGAGACCGGTATACAGATCCTATCGACGGAAAATCCTTTCGAACCTTCCTGCCCTACGGTTATGAATACCCGCGGGAAAATGTCCTTTCCCCCTCCACGCTTTCCCTGGAACGGCACCGGCTGTTATGGCTTTATCTGCAGGAGGAAACCGATTTTTTCGAAGCGCCCCTGCGTGTGCTTCATTTTGCCCCGGAACAGGCATTCTACAAGCGGTTCCGAGAACAGGCCAACCTGGAATATGTTACCACAGACCTGAATTCCCCCCTGGCAGATGTAAAGGCAGATATCTGCAATCTCCCCTTTGAAGACCATGAATTCGATGTGATCTTATGCAACCACGTACTGGAGCATATTCCCGAGGACCGCAGGGCGCTTTCCGAACTACTCCGGGTTATGAAACCGGGCGGATGGGGCATTTTTCAGGTACCGCAGGACCTGGCCAGGGAAACGACCTTTGAAGACGCCAGTATTACGGACCGGGAGGAGAGACGAAAGGTTTTCGGACAGTACGACCACGTGCGTATCTACGGGAGGGACTATTTCGACATTCTGCAAGAGGCAGGGTTTAGTGTGCGCGCCATTGATTTCACGGCAGCGCTTCAACCCGGCACAATCGACCGCTACCGGTTGGCTTCAGGAGAGCTCATCCCCAGGGTAGACAAGCCCCAGGCGGGCTAACGCTCCTGCACCAAAGCTTCAAAGCCCGGTGTTGTGTATTCCCGGGTTTCCCCCGCTTCATCCAGGTAAATGATATACCCCTCCAGCCCATTGCTTTCAGACAGGAGCTTTTTGGAATCCTCCAGGTCCATGGCCATAAGCGCAGTGGCATAGCCATCCGCCTCCATGCACGTTTCGGCCAGCACAGAAGTGGCCAACACATTCGAATTGCGGGTAAAGCCTGTATGGGGGTCAATGGTGTGAACGTATTTCTCACCGGTAATGGAATCCACCCGAAATTTGCGGTAGTTTCCTGATGAAGCCATGGAGTGGTCCTTCAGGCTGATGATCTTTTTGATCGCCCTGCCCTTTTCCGCCTGAGGGTCGTCAATCCCGACCACCCAGGGTTGTTCCTTGGCGCGGTTTTCCCCCCTGGCACGCAGCTCCCCCCCTACTTCAACCAGATAATTGGAAATTCCCAGGGCATCCAGCATGACGGCAAGTCGGTCAATGGCGTAACCCTTGGCTATCGCATTGAAATCCAGGCGGATTTCGGGAAGCGTTTTGACGATCATGCCCTCGTCCCTAAGTCGGACTTTGTCGAACCCTACATATTGCAGCAGGCTATCCACACGGAGACTGTCCATTTCAACGGCCTGGCCGGGACCAAAACCCCAGGCATCCACCAGAACCCCCACGGTGGGATCAAAATAGCCCTTTGAACGCTCATAAACCTCGCGGGAAGCATTAAAGACCTCCCGGAACATCGCATCTACGACCACCGTAGTGTCTCCCCGGTTGATGCGGCTGATATCACTCTCGGGCAGGTAGGTCGAAAGCGATTTGTTGACCACGCGGAAGACAGAATCGATCCCGGGTTGCAAATCCGTCGTGTCTGCAGCAAAAAGCTTGATGGCGTAGGAGGTTCCCAAAGCACCACCCTGATAAACCTGCTCCCGGAGGGGATCGGATGGCGTGCACCCGGAAATAAGCAGGAGAAGCCCTGCCAGCATTCCCAGAGATCTAAAATTCAATAAGTCCTTCATAGTCCACGATATATTTTTCATTGAGATAGACGGGCAGGCTGGGATCTTCGGCATTGGAAAGTCCCACTCCGGCGTAATAGGCACGCGCCTCAAATTTCAGGGCATGGTCCTTCACTTTTTGCATTAGCTCTTCATCAGCGGTTGACGGATCCTTCGGATAAGCCACCGGCCGGACAACGATAAAATGCAATTGTTTCTCCTTGAGGCATACGAACTGGGGGTTCTTGCCTTTTTTGCTGTTTACCCCCATGAATTCATACCCCTGCTCCTCGAGTTGACTGCCTACGATGTTCATGGCCAGGTAGTGTAATTCCTGCTCTGTGAGTGCTTTCATAGCTACTGAAAGATAAAAAAACCGATATGAGACATATCGGTTTTAATAAAGTAGTTGGTATCCTTAGCCTCCAAAATCGTCGAAGCGAATATTCTCATCAGGGATGCCAAAGTCTTCTCCCATTTTCTGTACCGCCTTGTTCATCAGGGGAGGCCCGCAGAAATAGAGCTCGATATCTTCCGGGGATTCGTGGTACTGCAGGTAATTGTCAATTACGCTATTGTGGATAAAGCCGACAAATCCATCGCCTGGGGCATCGATGTTCTCTTTGATCTTCCAGTTGTCTTCTTCCAGGGGTTCAGACAGGGCCATATAGAACTTGAAATTCGGGAATTCATTCTCCAGTTCCTTAAAGTGGTCGATATAGAACAGTTCCCGCTTGGAGCGGCCACCATACCAGAAGGTGACTTTCCGGTCCGTTTTCATCGTCTTGAACAAGTGGTACAGGTGGGAACGCATCGGCGCCATTCCTGCTCCTCCACCCACATACAGCATCTCTGCTTCGGACTCATTGATAAAGAACTCCCCGTAAGGACCTGAGATGGTTACTTTATCTCCCGGTTTTAGCCCAAAAATATAGGATGAGGCAATACCCGGGTTTACATCCATCCAGGCATTCTTGCTTCGATCCCATGGCGGCGTAGCGATACGTACATTGAGCATGATCTCCCGTCCTTCAGCCGGATAGGAGGCCATGGAATAGGCTCGCTCCACGGTTTCCGTATTCTTCATGACCAGAGGCCAGAGATTGAACTTGTCCCATTCGGCTTGAAACTTCTTGGGATCGTCGTGTTCTTCAGGGTGGGCGGTAATATCCATGTCCTGATACCGGACCTCACAGGGGGGGATCTCGATCTGAATATACCCTCCGGCCTTGTAGTTCATATCCTCTGGAATCTCCACCACGAATTCCTTGATGAAGGATGCCACATTGTAATTGCGGACTACGGTGGCTTCCCATTTCTTGATCCCGAATACTTCTTCGGGAATGGTGATATTCATATCCTGCTTTACCTTGACCTGGCAGGCCAGGCGGGCGCCTTCATTGAGCTCGCGCTTTGAAAAATGGGGTGTTTCCGTGGGCAGGGCCTCTCCTCCACCTTCCAGTACATGGCATTCGCATTGAATACAGGTTCCCCCTCCCCCGCAAGCCGAGGGCAGGAATATTTTCTGGTTCCCCAGAGTTGAAAGCAGCGAGCTTCCCGAAGGGACTTCAATTTGCTTTTCCCCATTGATGGTAATGGTCACCGGACCTGAAGGGGCCAGCTTCTCCTTGGTAAACAACAAAAGGGCCACCAGGGCAATAACCAGGACCATAAAGGCGATAATGGTGATAACAATAGTTCCTACTGTAGTGGTAGCTAATATCATTACTGCTTGTTTATTGCGTCGTTATAGGAAATAACTACTTCCTCTTTTTGCTCTTTTGATTCTGAAAGCTCTGCAGCTTCTGCCTCCTCCGGGGTTTGCTCCTGTGGAAGGGTCGCCGTTTCAGGGGCCGGGCCGGCAGCTCCATCATCCCCTCCGGTAAGCATTCCTCCGAAGCTCTGAAAACCAATACCCATGAGTCCGGTGATGATAAAGGTGATCCCCAGGCCCCTTAAGGGTGGGGGAACATTGGAATACCGGATCTTTTCGCGGATCGCAGCAATAGCCAGGATGGCCAGGAACCATCCTATTCCTGAACTAATCCCATAGTTTACGGCCAATCCCAGGGTTGGGATCTCCCGGGCCTGCATAAAAAGGGACCCTCCCAGGATCGCACAGTTTACGGCAATCAGCGGGAGAAAGATCCCGAGGGAGTTATACAGGGCAGGTGAAAAACGCTCCACAACGATCTCCACCAGCTGCACCATTGTGGCAATGGTCGCGATGAACATGATAAAGGAAAGGAAGCTTAAATCGTATTCCGCATACTGGGGCCCGATCCAGGAAAGGGCTCCCTCCTGCAGGATATACTGGTCGAGCAGCCAGTTCAATGGAACGGTAACCCCCAGGACGAAAATCACTGCTGCCCCGAGGCCTACGGCTGTGGCCACCTTTTTGGAAACCGCCAGGTAGGAGCACATCCCCAGAAACACGGCAAAGACCATGTTGTCGATGAAGATGGATTTGAAAAATAACTCTATATGTTCTAGCATCACCTACGTATTAATATCCTTAGTTTTCTTCAATAAGCGCTCTGTTACGGGTGCGCTGTACCCAAATAATAACCCCCACCACAATAAGAGCAGCAGGCGGGATGATCATAAATCCATTATTCTCATATCCAATGGAGTAAAGGCCTGTCTTTCCAATGGGATCTCCAAGGACCGGGATGCCGAACAGCGTTCCGGATCCGAGCAGCTCCCGGAAGAATCCGACAATGATCAGGATGACCCCATAGCCAAGGGCATTCCCGATTCCGTCCAGAAAAGATTTCCAGGGCCCATTTCCAAGGGCAAAGGCCTCAAACCGCCCCATGATGATACAGTTTGTGATGATAAGCCCCACAAATACGGCCAGGGTCTTGCTCAATTCATAGGCAAAGGCCTTCAGTACCTGATCCACGATGATCACCAAAGTGGCAATGACCACTAGTTGCACAATGATCCGGATCTTGGAAGGTATGATATTGCGCATCAGTGAAATCACCACATTGCCAAATCCCAGCACGAATATAACCGAGAGCGACATGACCACAGAGGCCTTGAGTTCGGCGGTAATCGCAAGGGCAGAACAAATCCCCAGGACCTGAATGGTGATAGGGTTGTTATCCGCCAGGGGATCTAATATCAGATTTGCATCTTTTTTGGTAAGCAGCGCCATGTTAGTTCGTCTTAATGGATTCGAGATAGTCTTTGTACAGGTAGAGGCTTTCTGAAATCATGGCAGAAACCCCATTTCCGGTAATCGTGGCACCGGCAAGGGCATCCACAGCGTTGTCGTCTTTGTTCGCGTTGGTCGGATCATTGTTCCCTTTTTTGACATTGATGCCTACCAGGCGACCGTTGCTCATGATGTGCTCCCCCTGGAAGTCATCCATAAAAAACCGTTGCTTGATGTTGGCTCCAAGTCCGGGAGTTTCGGCTTTATGGTCAAAATAAACCCCCTGAACAACCAGCTGATCATCCAGCGCCATAAATCCCCAAATCGCATCCCACAGGCCTTTGCCGTACATGGGAAGGATGTAGAAGGTCTTTCCATCCTTCTCTCCGATGAAAACGGGCAACCGTGCCGACTTCCCATCTTTCAGGGCGGCCAGCTGTTGCTTCATATCGATCAGGTAGGCCTGATCGTCCTGGGTGATCTGATCGCCGTTGATCACCAGCTGCTCTTTAATGAATTGGGTAAAGACCGATTCTACCTCGTTGGTAGGAATAAAATTCACCGTTCCAGGATCTTCATTTTCATTCACGCCCATGGCGTAAAGAATGTTCTGCTGCTTTTCAAAGCGCTCATTTTCCTTGATGCGGGGCTTCAGTCCGGAAGCCAGATAAGCAAGTATGGCTCCCACCACTACAACCATCAGGGTGGCGAATAAAACCGTATACGTGTTCTTCTCAGTATTGATTGCCATAACTATGCTGTTTCAACTTTAAGTTCTTCAGCCTTGCCGTCTGTGGTCTGCGGATAAATCGTGGCCGATTTAAGTCTTTGAAGCCTTTTGCGCACATTGGCCCGGATCACATAATGATCGATGGTTGGGGCAAATACGTTCATCAGCAGGATCGCCAGGAAAACCCCTTCCGGATAGGCTGGGTTAAACACGCGGATCATTACAGACAAAAACCCGATCAGAAACCCGTAAATCCATTTGCCGCGGTTTGTCTGGGAGCCCGTTACGGGATCCGTCGCCATATAGACGATTCCAAAGGCAAGCCCCCCCACGATGAGATGTTTCCAGAATTCCAGGTTCATCAGGCTATAGAATCGGCTTCCTTCACCTATCCAGCCGAGTTCCACGACTCCGTTAAACATCAGCCCCATCACCAGGGCCCCTATCACTGAGCTCACCATGATGCGCCAGCTCGCAATCTTGCTGAAGATCAGAAAAAGCCCGCCCAGCAGGATCAGGAATGCAGAAGTTTCTCCCACAGAGCCGGGAATGAAACCAAAGAACATATCTGAGGTACTGTATTGGTATGAGGCATTCTGCGCCAGGGAGCCGAGAATGGTTTCCCCTGAGATCGCATCCGGGGTGCCTGCGCGCTCCACTGCGCCATGCACCCAGACCTTGTCCCCACTCATCCAAGTAGGGTAGGCAAAGAACAGGAAGGCGCGTATGGTAAGGGCCGGATTCAGGATATTCATCCCGGTCCCCCCGAATACTTCCTTGCCGATCACTACCCCAAAAACCACGGCTACCGCCAGCATCCAAAGCGGGGTATCCACGGGAACGATAAGGGGCACCAGCATCCCGGTTACCAGGTATCCTTCTTCCACTTCGTGACCTTTGATCATCGCAAAGATGAACTCAACCCCCAAACCTACCGCATAGGAGATAATCACCAGGGGCATCACCAGGGTAAAGCCGAGCCAGAAATTCTCCCAGGTAAGGAAATTGCCAAAAAGATCCAGCACTCTGGGACTCCCGGCAGCTGCATCAAGGGCCGCATAATGTTGATAGCCCGTATTGAAAAACGAGAACAGCAATACCGGCAGCAGTGCGAGGATCACCATATTCATGGTGCGCTTCAAATCATCGGCTGACCGAACGTGACCCCCACTGTGGGTGGTCTCATCAGGAGTAAAAAGGAAGGTGTGAAACGCACTGAAAGCCGGTGCGATCTTCTTCCCCCGAAGCCTGTGCTTGATAATATGCATTCGCTTTTTCAGCGTAAGTCTCTTGTCGCTCATGTCTATCCTATTTCTTTAAGTAGTACATCCAATCCTTCTCTGATAATCTGTTGGTGCGGTTGTTTGGAAATACAGATAAATTCCGTCAGGGAGAAGTCTTCCGGGATCACCTCGTAGAGACCGAGTTGTTCCATTTCGTCGATATCCTTGTACATACAGGCCTTCAATAGCTGCATGGGATAGATATCCAGAGGGAAGACCTCCTCGTAAAGCCCGGTCACCACAAAGGCCCGGTGTTCCCCGTTGGTATTTGTATCCAGGTCGTATTTTTTCTTGGGGTTCAGCCATGAAAAGGTAAGGGACCTGGTGGTTGAAATCTTGTCAAAAACGGGTTTGTTCCAACCGAAAAGCTCATAATCATCGCCTTCCGGGATCACGCTGACCGTGTTGTTGTAGTACCCCAGGTGGCCATCTGGACGGGCCTTGCTTCCGGTAAGCACATCCCCGTTGATCACCCTGAAGTCGTTTTGGTTCACGCCGCTGGCATAGAGAAAGGTCGAAAGCTCTGCCCCGATGCGCGTTTTATAGTATTTGGGAGATTTCACGCAAGAGCCCGCCAGGGCCACAATGCGTTCAGGATTGAATTTCCCGGTCAACAGGGTTTCCCCTATGATCACAAGGTCCTGGGGAGTCAGGGTCCAGACCCTTTCCCCTTTGTTGATGGGATCAATCCTGTTTATTTGGGTGCCCACCAGGCCGGCGGGATGCGGTCCGCTTACCTGGTGCAGCTGAATTCCGGATAGTCCGGTAAAGGGAGAGTCCTGTCCCTGCCCAACGCTCACGTGAACATCCCCGGGGGTCAGTTTCCCAAGGGCAAGCAGGGCCGCCTGCAATTCCTTTTCCTTCCCGCTCAGCGCATAATTGATATCAGCCGCCAGGGGCGCCGTAACATAGGCTGAAATGAAAATAGCCTTGGGAACATCCTCCGGATGCGCAATCACATCGTAAGGCCGTTGCCTGATAAAGGGCCAGCAGCCAGATTCAAGCAGGAAAGCCCGCAGCTCTTCAGCACTTGCCTTCTCCGGATCCATGGGCGTGTGTTCCAGCGTCTTCTGCTCCTTGTCAGCGAGTATCTTGAGATTCAGAATTTTCCTCCGTGCACCGCGCTGAATTTCCACGAGTTCCCCACTTACCGGGGACACAAATTTCATGGCCTGGTAACCCTTGTTGTAAAAAATAGGTTCTCCTGCCTTGATCTCTGCACCTTCCTTGACGATCATCTTCGGGGTAAGACCGTAGAAATCGAGAAGGTCAATGTTGTAAACGTTGCTGGCGACGGCCTTGGAAGTAGTTGTTTCTGCAGCTCCGACAAGGTTGATATTCAATCCTTTTTTAATTCGGATGTCAGTGGACATATTTTCGTAGACCTTAGGTTAAATTTTCCGCCCAAAAATAGTACTTAAAAGAAAGTTTTCATAATTATTACCCCTTTTTTTAGGCGGTATATCGATAGGAATTTCAGGGGGTTGCAATTTGTTTACCTTTGTTTCCCTCTACTGGCTCAGATGCGAATAAAACTTAAACAAATCCCCCTCTTTCTGCTGGGCTTCACCACCCTGGCTCAGGTGCAGGTGGAAGTGCCCGAACCGGACTACATAAAATCCGTGGTTTTCAAGGGACCCACCGAGGATCAGTTTCCTATTGTCCAACTGGGTGAGCCGATCCTTCTGGAATTCGATGATCTCACCGCCAGCGAACAGGATTACTACTACAAAATCGTCCATTGCGACTACAACTGGGAGCCCTCACAATTGCTTAAATCCCAGTACCTTGTGGGCACGGACAACCAACGGATCATCAACTACGAGAACAGCTACAACACCCTCCAACCCTATTCAAATTACACCCTGACCCTGCCCAACCAGGTCACCCGGCTGCGGGTTAGCGGGAATTACATGCTGGAAATCTACAATGCGGCACAGGACCTTGTCTTTTCACGCCGTTTTGTGGTGTTCCAGGACCTTGTGCAGGTGGGTGCAGAGCTGAAAAGATCCCGGGATTTTAATTTTCTGGGCGAAAAACAGTCCGTGCAATTTACCATCAGGCCAGGGGCTTTCCAGCTCATAAACCCGAAAAAGGAGGTAAAAGTTGCCATTTTGCAGAATTATCACTGGCCTACCGCCAAATACGATATCCCCCCCCAATATACCATTGGCAGTGATCTGGTATACCGCTATGACCAGGAAACGGCATTTTACGGGGGGAATGAATTCCTGAATTTCGACTCCAGTGATCTACGGGTTCCCACAGCAGCCATTTCCAGGATCCGCATAGGCGAACTCTACCACCACTACCTGTTTACCAACGCATTTCGCTACGACCGCAACTACACCTATTTTCCGGATATCAACGGGGATTTTGTGATCCGTACCCTGCAGGGAAGGGATCCCTCCCGGGAGGCAGAGTATACCTGGGTGCATTTCAGCCTGCCCTATGCCGACTGGATGGGTCTGGATGAAATATTTGTTTTCGGGAAGTACAATAACTATGCCCTGGGGGACCAGAATAAAATGGAGTTCAACCGGGAAACGGGCAATATGGAAGTAGCACTCCTGATGAAACAAGGGTTCTACAACTATAAATACGTCATCCAGCGGGAAGATGGCAATGTGGAGCTCAATACTGTTTGCGGGAATTTCGATTACGCAGAAAACCACTACACCATTTTGGTCTATTACCGGAATTTTGGGGATATTTACGATAGCATAATCGGAATAGGCAGTGCGAATTCCGAGAATATCACAAACTAAGGCAGCTTCCCGTCTATGGAAACCACACCTGTAAAACACGGGGGTAGATACAAACTTCAGTACCGGGGTTCGGAATGCCCTAACTGTGGCCATCCCCTGGAACTCAGCGACCGGTATTGCCCGAGCTGCTCCCAGGCAAACAGCACCAAGCACCTGACCATGAAGGACTTTTTTGACGAGTTCTTCGCAGACCTGGTCAATTTTGACACCCGGCTGGTGCGGACCCTCTATACGCTGCTCTGGAAGCCCGGAAGGATCAGCAAAGACTTCATTGCAGGCAAGCGGATGAGCTATGTGAACCCATTCCGGCTA
This sequence comes from uncultured Flavobacteriaceae bacterium, assembly GCA_965601625.1. GTDB lineage: Bacteria > Bacteroidota > Bacteroidia > Flavobacteriales > Flavobacteriaceae > Robiginitalea. The sequence goes on from CBFCWO010000016.1 coordinate 16,612, forward strand.
TTGCTTAGCCTTGCCATCATCTACTTCCTCATGCTTAGCTTTACGGGAGATTTCGACCGATACGACCGCTATGGCAGGAGTCCTTCCGGGAATATCGATCTGATCCCGGATGGATGGAATGTGGATTTGGATATGGACGATCAGGAAGAACAGGAATTGTTAAATCTGATGGACAGTATTTCCAGTAAGGAACTGGACAGTGCAGACCAGGTAAAACTGGAAAACTTGCAGATCAAAGGCCTTGAAGGCTTGAAAGCACTGGATTCACTTAACCTGACAGGCAAAGACAGCCTTAGCCTGAAACAGACCCTCAAGAATACCAAGGAGCGCAGGGACTCCCTGAAATTGGCGAATCCCCGTGCCTACTTCGACAGCATAAATGGAAGCTGGCTGAACCGCACCCTTAAAAAAGCTGATTTTTTCATCACCATCATCGACAAGGACAGCACCTATAGTTATGACGAGGCCGTCGAAAAGCACGGGCTTCCGGATAACGTTGAAAACCAGTTTGCCTTTGGGGTGGCAGACAGCATAGACCACCTGAACAGGCAGCCCGGGGGCTTCCTGAAGGAATTCATCTCCACGGTCCCCTTTGCCATTTTTCTCTTTCTTCCGCTGTTTACGGTCTTTCTGTGGTTGGTATATATCAGGAAAAAGTACAACTACACCGATAATCTGGTGTTTTCCTTTTACAGTCAGGCCCTGTTCTTTATCTTGCTCATTGTTAGTTTTTTGATCGATCAGATCTTCGGGACAACCTCCATTGGCTGGTTTATCCTGATTTTTGCAGTTTACCTCTTCCTGGGCATGCGCAGGTTTTATGGTCAGGGATGGTTTAAGACGACGGTCAAATACATTTTTTTGAACACTGTTTTTATTATATTAGCAAGTGTCGCCGCCATGGTTTTTCTCATCGGAAGCGCACTTACCTACTAGAGATGAAAATGATTACACAGGTTACCAAAGGCATCAAGATTTCAGTAAAGACCAGTTTTGAAGGCACCTTCTTCAAGAACTACAAGATGCATTTTGCTTTCGGCTATACGATAACCATCGAAAATCAAAGCAGCGATTCTGTGCAGCTGATCACCCGGCACTGGGATATCTACGATGCACTGAATGATCCTGAGGTGGTTGATGGCGAAGGCGTGATCGGCAAAAAACCGGTCATTCGCCCGGGGGAATCCCATACCTATAGCTCAGGATGCCTTTTGGCCTCCCCTCTGGGTGCCATGAAAGGATTCTACAATATGGTCAATTTCTCTTCCACCGAAAAGTTCAGGGTGTACGTTCCCACCTTCCGGCTGAATGCCCCTTTTGCACTCAATTAGAATCAGACACACACCCCTGAGATTACTTTTTTAAGGCAAGGGCATTTCGTACCTTTGACGGAATTTCAAACCACATAAGCAATACGTCATGGGTAAAGGATTTTTTCAAGTCCCCGCGGCCTTCAATGAGCCGGTCAAAAGCTACGCCCCGGGTTCACCGGAACGGGATGCCGTACTAAAACAGTATAAAGAGTATTACAACGGGTCCGAAGACATCCCAATGTACATTGGAGGGAAGGAGATTCGGACAGGAAACACCCGCCGGATCGCCCCGCCTCACGACCACCAGCACCAGGTGGGACAGTACCATCTGGCTTCCCAAAAAGAGGTTAAAGATTCCATTGATACCGCATTGCAGGCACGGCAGGCCTGGGCGGACCTCCCCTGGGAGCAGCGGGCAGCCATCTTCCTGAAGGCCGCCGACCTCCTGGCCGGCCCCTATCGGGCAAAGATCAATGCGGCTACGATGATGGCACAGTCAAAAACGGTGCATCAGGCCGAGATCGACGCCGCCTGCGAGCTGATAGACTTTTTGCGATTCAATGTGGAGTTCATGTCCCGCATATACCAGGAACAACCCGAGTCTGCCGACGGGATCTGGAATCGCGTGGAATACCGTCCGCTGGAAGGTTTTGTCTATGCCATAACCCCATTTAATTTCACTGCCATTGCCGGAAACCTTCCAGCCAGTGCTGCCCTGATGGGCAATGTGGTGGTATGGAAGCCCAGCGATCATCAGATCTTCTCAGCCAAAGTGATCATCGATGTCTTTCGGGAGGCCGGCCTGCCCGGCGGGGTGATCAATGCCGTCTTCGGGGATCCGGCCATGATTACCGAAACCCTCCTGTCACATCCGGATTTCTCGGGTATCCATTTCACGGGGTCCACAGAGGTATTCAAAAGTCTCTGGAAGCAAATAGGGAACAATATCGGGGTGTATAAAACCTATCCCCGCATCGTGGGAGAGACCGGCGGGAAGGACTTTATCATTGCACATCCCACGGCGCCGGTGAAGCAGGTAGCCACGGCCATTACCCGCGGGGCCTTCGAATTGCAGGGTCAAAAATGCAGCGCCGCATCCCGGGTCTACCTGCCCAAATCCACTGCCGACCAGATCCTGGCCATGGTTGTGGAAAACATCGACTCTTTCAACAAACCGGGGTCCCCTGAAGACCTGAACAACTTTGTCACGGCGGTGATTCACGAGGGGGCTTTTGATAAGCTAGCGGGTTATATTGACCGGGCCAAAGCAGATGCAGAGGCTGAGGTTGTTGCAGGGGGCGGATACGATAAGTCCAAAGGCTATTTCATAGAACCCACGGTAATCCTGACCACCAACCCTAAATACGTGACCATGGAGACGGAACTGTTTGGACCTGTGGTTACCGTATACGTCTATGAGGACGAGGCATGGAGTGAAACCCTCAGCCTGGTGGATGAAACCTCTGAATACGCCCTGACCGGGGCTGTGATGGCGAAAGACCGCTACGCCCTGGCGGAGGCCACCAAGGCACTTGAGAATTGTGCCGGCAACTTCTATATCAACGATAAGCCTACCGGCGCAGTGGTGGGGCAACAGCCCTTTGGCGGGGCCCGGGCCTCCGGCACGAACGACAAGGCGGGATCCGCTCAGAACCTTATGAGATGGGTATCTCCAAGGCTGATCAAAGAGACCTTCAATCCACCGGAAGACTACAGATATCCCTTCCTGGGATAGAAGAAAAAGCCCCGGTTTCGGGGCTTTTTTATTGGTTTTTACGGCTGGGGTCCGGCAGGTACACCACCTTCTTTGTTTCGAAAAAGGGTTCAGAAAAAAAGCTGGAAAGCGGATAGATCTGCGCGGATGGAAATTCCGTCAGCTCTTCGCTGAGATCGCCTCCTTTGAGATACAAAATGCCATTCGCCAGGCTATCCCTGCTTGTTTTCTTCAAACGGCCGTGGGTCCAGTGGACAAATGTGGGCATGGCGGCCACGGCCCGGCTGACGATGAAATCGTACTGCTCCTGCATGTGCTCAGCCCGCACCTGCCGGGCAATGGCATTTTCCAGTCCCAGACCCCGGATAACATCCTCCACCACGCGAATCTTCTTTCCGATGGCATCGATGAGTGTAAAATGGGTCTGCGGAAACAGGATAGCAAGTGGAATCCCGGGAAATCCGCCTCCGGTACCCACATCCAGGACTTCCAACCCAGGGGCAAATTCATGCACCTTGGCAATTCCAAGGCTGTGGAGCACATGGCGCAGGTAGAGCTCCTCGATGTCCTTTCTGGACACCACATTGATCCGGGTGTTCCAATCCCGGTATAAGCTGCCCAGGGCCAGAATTTGTTCCCTTTGGCGATCGGATAAATTGGGAAAATATTGGTAGACAATCTCAGGCTTCATCCGTACCTTTGTACTTTGATGTCAAAAATACTATTTTCGTAGAGAGGGCAGCGGTTCAAAAATATTCTGTCTTTTTTTCTGTTTTATACGTGTACACTTTCTTTTATTTATGCAGTCTTCCCCAATTCGATTTTCCCGCAAGGACCCCGCTCAGTTTTTTAAAACGCTAAACCGCAGGGTCAACGATTATTTCAATGAAAATAAAATAAGAAAAACAGGAAACTGGCAGCTCTATCTGAAATCCATTGTGATGTTCAGCATGTTGCTCGCCCCCTATTTCCTGATCCTTACCCTTGGGCTTCCCAACTGGGCCAACCTGTTGCTGACCATCCTGATGGGAGTGGGTATGGCCGGAGTGGGAATGAACGTCATGCACGACGGGAACCACGGGTCTTTTTCGTCCAAAAAATGGGTAAACAAGCTCATGGGAGGCAGCATCTATATCCTCGCAGGAAATGTCTACAACTGGCAGGTACAGCACAATGTGCTTCACCATACCTATACCAATATCCACGAACATGATGAAGACCTGGATGCCGGAAACCTTCTGAGGTTCTCAAAGCACGCCCCCTGGTACAGCTTCCACCGGTTCCAACACTACTATTCGGTCTTCCTCTACGGCTTGCTGACCTTCAACTGGGCGCTTACGACCGATTTCAAACAGATGTACCGGTACACCAAGCGCAAACTGGCCTATGGGAAATTCCCCAACCCGGTGCTCAACTGGAGTGTTCTGGTGGCTACCAAACTCATTTACCTCACCATTTGGATCGTTATACCCATGTTGGTGCTCAACATTGCCTGGTGGAAGGTATTGCTCGGGTTTTTTGTGATGCACTATGTGGCAGGACTGATCCTTAGTGTGGTCTTCCAGCTGGCCCATGTGGTGGATCATGCAGATACCCCCCTGCCTGAGGAAGATGGAAGCATGAAGAACACCTGGGCGATCCACCAATTGCTAACCACCGTGAATTTTGGGACCCGAAACCGGCTGGTCAACTGGTTTACCGGCGGGCTGAACCATCAGGTGGAACATCATATCTTCCCTCATATCAGCCATATCCACTACACCAAGATCGCCGAAATCGTTAAGCAGACCGCACGGGAATTCAATTTGCCCTATAACGAGTATGAAACTACCCGAAAAGCTGTAATTTCGCATTTCAGGCACCTGAAGGATCTAGGGCAAAAACCCCGGTTGCAGGTGCAGTAAAGTACCGCTCCATGAATGCGAATCTATCCGACCGGATCAACAGCATGGCAACTTCGGCCACGCTGGCCATGGCCGCCAAGGCAAGGGAACTCAGAAATGAAGGCAGGGACATTATCGGGCTGAGCCTGGGAGAACCTGATTTCAATATCCCCGATTTCATCAAAGCAGCCGCCAAGCGTGCCATCGATGAGAACTACAGCAGTTATTCCCCCGTGGACGGGTATGCCGACCTTAAGGCAGCGATTTCCCACAAGTTCAAAAGGGATAATAATCTGGAGTATACCCCGGCGCAAATCGTGGTTTCCACAGGAGCCAAGCAATCCCTGGCCAATGTAGCCATGGTGCTGCTCAATCCCGGAGATGAAGTCATCCTGCCCGCCCCGTATTGGGTAAGCTATCGGGATATTGTCAAGCTCGCCGGAGGGGTGCCCGTGGAAGTTCCCACAAATATAGAATCCGATTTCAAGATTACCCCGGATCAGTTGCGGAATGCAATAAGTTCAAAAACCAAAATGATCTGGTACAGCTCCCCCTGCAACCCGAGCGGATCGGTCTACAGCCAGGATGAGCTGAACGGACTGGCCGAAGTCCTGAGGGAACACCCTGGGATCTTTGTCGTTTCCGATGAGATCTATGAACACATCAATTTCAGCGGTGGGCATATCAGCATGGCCGGTATTGAAGGCATGTACGATCGGACCATTACGGTAAACGGCGTTTCCAAGGCCTTTGCCATGACCGGGTGGCGTATTGGATATATAGGGGCGCCAGAGTGGATCGCCAAAGCCTGTACCAAATTTCAGGGGCAGATTACCAGCGGAGCCAACGCTATTGGGCAACGCGCTACTATTGCCGCCCTGGAGGCATCGGTGGACCAGATCCGGTATATGATCGAGGAATTCCATCAGCGCCGGGACCTCATCCTGGACTTGCTGGGCCAGATCGAAGGCTTTAAAGTGAATGTGCCCGAAGGGGCGTTCTACGTCTTCCCCGATATCTCATCCTACTTCGGGAAAGAACTGAGGGGCAGAAAGATTGCAAACGCCTCGGACTTTGCCATGTACCTGCTGGAAGAAGCCAACGTGGCCACGGTTACGGGTCAGGCCTTCGGAAACCCAGGCTGCATCCGCATTTCCTATGCTGCCTCAGAAAAAGAGATTCGTGAGGCCGTAAGAAGAATACAGGAAGCCTTGTAGATGACCCATGAGCAGGAGGCCGCCCAATCTTAGGTCCGTTTCCAGAAATAAGGAGTCAACAGGATCAATACCGTGAAGAGTTCCAGCCTTCCGGCCAGCATCAGGAAGGAGCACCACCATTTGCCAATATCCGGAAGTCCGTTAAAATTGTTGAGCGGACTGAGCTTGCCAAAGGCGGGGCCCACATTGCCCAGGGAGGAGGCCGCCCCTCCTACAGCCGACATAAAATCCAGCCCTAGCAACCCTAGCACCATGGCTCCAATGATGAAAAGGAGCATATAGAGGACGAAGAAGGCAATGATATTGTATACGATGTGTTCCGTAACGGTCTTCCCGTTGAATCGCACCGGGATGATGGCATTCGGATGAAGGGTCCTTTTGAATTCCAACAGGCCGTTTTTGATAATGAGGATATGCCGCATCACCTTGATCCCACCGGAGGTTGAACCTGCGGAGCCACCGGCAAACATGAGCCCGAAAAAGAAAATCGTCAGAAAAGGCGTCCACCCGGTGAAGTCTGCAGTGACAAACCCCGTGGTGGTGATTACCGCCATCACCTGAAAAAGGCCATGGCGAAAAGCGCTCTCCGCAGCTCCCAGGACCATGGGATGGTAATCCGAAACCGGAACTCCGGCCCGGAAGTAAACCACCAGGGCCACCAGGAGCGAGAAAATCCCGAGGAAAATGGCGAAATATTTGAATTCCTCATCCCTCAGCACCTTTTGAACCTTGCCCTTGAAGGCAAAATAACTCAAGACGAAATTCGTCCCGGCCAGGAACATGAATAAAATGATGATATACTGGATCAACGGAGTATCATTCCAATGCGCAATACTGGCGTTCTTGGTCGAAAAGCCCCCTGTGGACAGCGTGGAGAGGGCATGATTGAGCGCATCGAAAAAGGACATGCCCGCCAGCTTGAGCAGCAGGGTTTCAGCCGCGGTGTAACCCAGATAGATGAACCAAAGTCGCTTGGCGGTATCCGTAATCCGGGGATGGAGCTTGTCCCCGCCGGGCCCCGGCGCCTCCGCAGCAAAGAGCTGCATCCCGCCAATGCCCAGGAGCGGGAGAATGGCAATGGCCAGCACGATGATACCCATACCCCCTATCCAGTGGGTAAGGCTTCTCCAGAAGAGGATTCCTTTAGGAAGGGATTCGATGTCCTCCAGGATGGAGGCCCCTGTAGTGGTATACCCTGACATGGTCTCAAAAAAAGCATTGGTCAGGTTGGGAATCGCCCCGGAAAGGACGTAGGGCAAAACGCCGGAAGCGGCCATGATAATCCAGCCGAAAGTAACTACGATATACCCTTCTTTCCTTTTGACCTCCTTGCGGTGACCCCGTGTAAAGTACATGGCCAGGGTTCCCAGGAAGAGCGTGGTGATTGCTCCGACGCTGATCTCAAAAGTGACACCGTCCTGGTAGAGGCCACTGACCAGGGCTGCCAATCCCATAAAACCGCCATTTACCAGGAGCAGCAGGCCCATAAGATGAATGATGATCCGGGAATTCAGCGCCATGTCAGAGAAATAGCTTTTCGATTTGCGGAATTGCACTGGGCAGGCAGCAAACCACCACCCGATCCCCCTCTGTAATCCTGAAATCTCCAAGGGCAATCAGGCCCTGATCCTCCCGGATCACCCCGCCGATGATGGCTTCCCTGGGAAAATCCAACTCCCGGATCAGTTCTCCACTGACCTCTGAGGTGGGCTTGACCACAAATTCCAAAATCTCTGCATTGAGATTGTTCAGGCGCGTCAGGGCCACAACTTCTCCCTTGCGGACATAGCGGAAAATATTATTGGCCGCCAGCAGCTTTTTGTTGATCAGGGTATCCACCCCAATGGATTGGGATATCTGAAAGTAATCCATGTTCTCGACCAGGGCGATCGTTTTCTTGATGCGCTTGGATTCGGCCACCAGACAGGACATGATATTGGTCTCGGAGTTTCCGGTTACCGCTATGAAGGCATCCATGGATTCCAGGCTTTCCTCCTCCAAAAGCTCCACATTGCGGCAGTCCCCATTGATCACCAGGGCATTGGGAAGCATGTCTGCAATTTCAAAAGCTTTGTTCTTGTCTTTCTCGATGATCTTTACATTGAAACGCTGATCGCACAGGTCCCGGGCAGCCTTTGTGCCTACCTTGCTTCCCCCAAGGATCATCACATTTCGGATTTCCTGTTTTTTCTTGCCGGTGAGCTTGTAGAGCTCTTCCACCCCTTTACGATCCGTAATGAAGTATACCTGATCTTCCTCCATAAACACAGTATCTCCCCTGGGGATCAGTGTATACTGCGTACCCCTTCGCTGCAGGGCGATCGGCATAAAATGGAATCCGGGAAAGATCGTGCCAATCTCTCTGACGGTCTTCCCGATCAGGGAGGTGCTGGCCGGGAGGGATACCCCTGCCATGATTAGGCGTCCTTCCTCGAATTCATAGGTATCGTTGAAGGCGGATTGGCTCAGGAGGGTTTTGATCTCTGAGGCCGCCAGCTCCTCAGGGGAAATCAGCTCATCGATACCCAGTTCTTTGAACTTAATAAGATCCCTGTACTCCAGGAATTCAGTATTGGATATCCTGGCGATGGTTTTTTTTGAACCCAGTTGCTTGGCGAGCATGCAAAGGGTGATATTCGTAGTTTCCGAAGACGTTACCCCGATCACCAAATCTGAGCGGCCCACCTGGGCGTCGTTCAGCACGGATACACTGGTAGCGTCCCCGCGGAGTACGCGGATATCCAGGTGGCTCTCCGCATAGGAAAGACTCTCTTTTCTGGAGTCTATCAGGGTAATATCCTGGGATTCGTATGAAAGTAATTTAGCGAGATGAAATCCTACCTCTCCAGCCCCGGCGATGATAATTTTCATTCAATATTGCATTGGTTAGGGCGACACTGGCCGTAGCCATTTGGAGATTCCTGCGGTCGTGGCCCGGATGTAGTCCACTTAAGGAACTACAGGGCAAAATTACGGATTTTAATTTTCCCGATCACCCCTGGCCCAGCCGGAAATTTCTGGCCAGGGCGCCGGTCGGTGCATATGTTCTATCTTTGCACACCAAAATGCTATACATGGGCAAAGAAGTCCTGCCATACAAAGATTCGGATCTGGGCAAAAAAGAACAGGTCCGGAAGATGTTTGATACGATTTCAGGGAAATACGACGGCCTGAACCGGCTCATTACCTTCGGGACGGATACCTACTGGAGAAAGCGGTTGATTCGCCTGGTCAGTGCGAAGCATCCTGAAACCGTGCTGGATATTGCCACCGGGACCGGGGATCTGGCCCTGGCATTTGGCAAGACCCCGGCCAAAAAAATAGTCGGGCTTGATATTTCCCCGGGCATGCTTGAGGTGGGGCGGAAAAAGGTAAGCAAGCAGGCCCTGGAGGGTAAAATAGAAATGGTCCTGGGAGACAGTGAGGCCCTGGAATTTCCCGAAGCCAGCTTCGATGCCGTAACAGTAGCCTTTGGGGTCCGGAATTTTGAGAACCTAGAAAAGGGACTTTCCGAAATCTACAGGGTGCTTAAACCAGGTGGAATTCTGGCGATCCTTGAAACCTCTGTACCCGAAAAACAACCCTTCAAATTGGGATACCACCTTCATGGGAAGTATCTCCTCCCCTTTTTTGGCAGACTGTTTTCCCGACAGGGAACAGCCTATTCCTATCTTTCAGAATCCGCAGCGGCCTTCCCCTATGGGCCCGCATTCAACAATATTTTGCGGAAAATCGGGTTTATAGGTATGAAACACGAACCTCAAACCTTTGGGGTCGCTACGATTTATACCGCCACAAAATAGGATATGAGACTGATCTGGTTGCTTTTATTCACCCTGGCCCTGGGTCAGCCAGCCCTGGCTCAATTCAATGAAAAGCCTATCCTGAATCTACAGAATGAGGACAAAAAGTTCCTGAACTGGGGGTATTTTCTTGGGTTTAATCAATACGGATTCAAATTTGAATACAAGAACGACCTGCCGGATGTCCTGGTAAGTGAATCCATTGGCTTCAATGTAGGGCTCATTGGGGAAATGCGGTTGAATGAATTCCTGGATTTAAGATTCGAACCGGGCCTTTATTACTCCAAGCGCGAACTGGGATTCCCGGGCTTTACCACTGAAAACGACGCCCTTCGTGAAGTGCAGTCCACCTATATCAGTTTCCCCCTCCTGCTGAAGGTCAGCACGCGCCGTATTGGAAACTGGAAACCCTTTGTGATCGGCGGGGCAGGCATGGCCGTGAATCTCGGAAGCAACGAAGAATCTCTGGATGACAACAGCAGCGGGACCTTCCGAATGAAACGGCAGGTTTTTAACTATGAGCTGGGTTTTGGAATAGACTTTTACCTGGAGTACTTTAAGTTCTCCCCATCCATCCGCGGGGTATTTGCCATTACCGATGAACTGGTTCCGGATGCCGATCCAAACAGCCCCTGGACCGGGAACATAGATGCCATGAAAACCCGCGGGGTCTTCGTGAACTTCACCTTTGAATAAGCTTAAGGATTCCCTCGGCGAAGCTCGTAGAGGAGGATAGCCGTGGCCGTAGCCACATTGAGGCTTTCCGCACCATGGCCATGGTGGGAGGGAATCGCAAGGGTCTGCAGCAGTCGTTCCCGCACCTTTTCAGAAATGCCATGGGACTCACTGCCCATAACCAGGATCCCCTCTTGGGGCAACTGGCCATCCATTACCGGAACCCCTTCCATACTCGCTCCATAAAGGGGCAATCCGCTCTCCGCCAGGATTTCCTCAAGCGGCTGATAATGCAGATGAACGCGCGCAATAGATCCCATGGTGGCCATCAGGACTTTCGGGTTGAAGCAATCCACCGTATCCGGGGAGCACAGCATATGCCGGATACCAAACCAGTCACATAACCGGATAATGGTGCCCAGATTTCCCGGGTCCCGCACGCCGTCAAGGGCCAGCAACCATCCCCTGAACTCAGGAGGGGGCGGGGCGGGGATCTCAAATACCCCCAGCACTTTGTTCGGTTGGACCAGGGTGCTCACGCTTTTGAGCTGGGTTTCGGAAATAGAAGTGGCATCGGGAAAGTCGGGAAGGTTTTCCGTAGCGTAAAGGCTAAGGGGGGGCCAGCCAGCTTTCAGGAGATCGCCTACCAGTTTGACGCCTTCTGCCAGGAAAAGCCCGTGCCTGCTGCGGTACTTTTTTTGGTGCAGACTTTTTATAAATTTCAATTGACTTTTGGCAACCATCCAAATAATGTAATTTTGGCTTGTATGAAGGCCCGCTGGCATGTTCTCAACCTTCCCGCTAAAATAGGATTATTCTTGGTGGGGCTTAGTTTTTTCTCCTGCAATGTGCTCAAACGGGTGGAGTCAGATGAACTCCTGCTTGCCGATTACGAGATCTATGCGGACAGCATTAAGGCACAGGGAGAAACCATTAACAGCCTGGTAGCCCAAAAACCGAATGCAAAAGTACTTGGGGTCCCCCTGAAGCTGCATCTCTATAATCTAGCCAAGCCCAATCCGGACTCCGCCTACCAGGATTGGTTATACCGAAAAGAAGGCCGTTATGACCGGCTGGCGGCAATGCTATCGGAAAAACAAGTCGAACGCCTCGGGGAGTCCTTTTTTGTTTCCGGCCTGAGCAACGGGTTGAAGCGTGCGGGAGAACCTCCGGCCGTGGTGGATACGGCCCTGATGGATAAGACCCTGACACGGCTCCGCGCCTACTACAACACCAAAGGTTATTTCAACAATACAGGGAGTTTTCAACTGGATTCCGTGGGAAAACAAAGGGTGAGCGCCAGGTATGACATTGCCCTGGGAAGCCCTTATAAAATTGATACCCTTGTGTATGAATTTGCCTCCCCTGCAGTGGATTCCCTCTATCAGTTGCACCGGGGGGAATCCCTGGTCAGGGCGGGGGATCAGTTCGACCTGGACAATTTTACCGCAGAGCGGGAACGGCTTACAGATATCTTCAGGAATTCCGGGATATGGAACTTTCAGGAGAGCTCCATTACGTATGATATCCTGAGGGACACCCTGCCGGACCGAAACGATCAGCTGATGGAGGTACAGCTCAATATTGACAATCCCCGCCAGCGTGGAGGTGGGGAGGCCCCTCCCTACAGCGTGCACCAGATCGATTCGGTCAATATCTTTTCGGACTACACCTTTACCGACTCGCCAGAACAGCTGCAATTCATAAAGGAAGGAGATGTTACCATTTTTTATAAGGACCGGCTGCGCTACAAACCCAAAGCACTCACCAATGCCATATTCCTGGAGAAAGGCAATATCTACCGGGAAATTGACCGTATCCGCACTTATCGCCAGATCAACAACCTGAACACCTTCCGGTATCCGAATATCGAGTTTGTGGAAAGTGGCAATGACAGTCTTGTGGCCAACATCTACCTTTCACCCCGGCCCCGGAATTCCCTGAGCCTGGACCTTGACGTAACCCATTCCAATATACAACGGATCGGCATTGGGTTTGGGGCCTCCCTGATCAAACGCAACGTGTTCAAGGGAGCGGAAACTTTGAGTTTGAACGGTCGCGCCAGTTTTGGCCTGCTTAGTGACGAATCCCTGCCGGAGGATTTCTTTAGCGAGATCTCCGCAGATATCAACCTGATCTTCCCCAGAATCTGGTTCTTTTCCTTTGTGAACACCCAGAAGATCATCCCTTACTACATGCTGCCCCAATCCAGGGTTTCGGTGGGTACCAGTTTTCAGAAGAACATCGGACTGGACCGGCAGACTTTGAATTCCCTGCTATCCTATACCTGGTCCCCGAATAATTATGTGCGGAACATCTTTGAATTGCTCAATATCGAATACGTGCGGAACCTAAACCCGGAAAGGTTCTACAATGTCTACCAGGGCACCTATGACCGGCTAAACGACATCGCAAGGGATTTCCAGGATGATCCCAACCTGGCGGATTTCTACGAACCCACCGGAAATCCGGATGATCCCCTGAGGCTGATCATCCCGGAGGGAACGACTGGATTTACGGAAGCCGTCCTGGAGGGCGGGCTGGTCCCTGAGGATTCACAAACCTTCGAAGATGTTTTCCTGATCGAGGAACGAAGAATCCGACTGACCGAAAACAACCTGATCCTTGCGGCCAACTTCAGTTTTACCACCAACAACAAGACAGACATCAACGACAATAGCTTCCACCAGTTTCGCTGGCGCCTTGAGAGTGCAGGCAACCTGCTTTCTGCACTGGACTGGGCCATTCCCTTTGATCAGAATGAAAGCGGTCAAAACCTGGTTTTCGGGGTGCCCTATTCGGAGTACATCAAGGGCGAGGTGGAATACATCAAGCACTGGGATCTTTTGGATAAAAAAGTCCTGGCATTCCGTTCTTTTGTGGGGCTTGCCGTACCGTTTGGCAACTCCAACAGCGTTCCCTTTGTACGTAGCTACTTTGCAGGGGGGTCCAACGACAACCGTGGATGGTTCCCCTACTCCCTGGGGCCGGGTTCCGCGGATAATCTCAATGACTTCAACGAGGCGAATTTCAAGCTCGCCTTCAACCTGGAATATCGGTTTCCCCTGTTTGGCGACCTGCGCGGGGCGTTTTTTGCCGATGTGGGGAATATCTGGAATCTGTGGGACAATACCACAATTGAGGCGGCAACCTTTACAGGGTTTGAGTCCCTCAGGGATATCGCCCTGGGATCGGGTTTTGGCCTGCGCTATGACTTTTCCTTTTTTGTTTTCAGGGCAGACCTTGGCTTTAAGACCTATAACCCCGCCAGAATCCAATCTGAGCGATGGTTCAGTGATTTCAACTTTAGCAATGCTATCCTGCAGATTGGGATCAATTATCCTTTTTAAAGGGGAATATTTATTACTTTTGCCTCAGCTTATTAACAATTATTTAAGACCTCAACTATGGCCCATTCAATCAAACCTGGTGTTGCTACCGGGGATGAAGTACAGGAAATCTTCAAATATGCCAAAGCGCATGGATTTGCCCTTCCCGCAGTTAATGTAATCGGTTCAGACAGCATGAACGCCGTCCTTGAAACTGCAGCTGCACTCAAGGCGCCCGTCATCATACAGTTTTCCAACGGAGGTGCCCAGTTTAATGCGGGCAAAGGCCTGTCCAATGAAAATCAGCGGGCAGCCATTCTGGGGGCCGTGGCCGGAGCAAAACACGTCCATCAGCTGGCAGAGGCCTATGGGGCCACTGTGATCCTTCACACGGATCACTGTGCCAAAAAGCTTTTACCCTGGATCGACGGATTGCTGGATGCCAGTGAGCACCACTACAAGGCGCATGGCAAATCCCTGTTCAGCTCGCATATGATTGACCTTTCCGAGGAGCCCATCGAGGAGAATATCGAGATCTGCAAGGGGTACCTGGAACGGATGAGCAAAATGGATATGACCCTGGAGATCGAATTGGGGATTACCGGAGGGGAAGAAGACGGCGTGGACAACACGGATGTGGATGATTCCAAGCTCTATACCCAGCCGGAGGAAGTCGCCTATGCCTACGAGGAACTCTCAAAGGTCAGCCACAGGTTTACCATCGCCGCAGCCTTCGGGAATGTTCACGGGGTATATAAGCCGGGCAACGTCAAGCTCACCCCTAAGATCCTTAAGAACTCTCAGGAATATATCAGCGAAAAATACAATGTGGGCCACAACCATATCGATTTTGTATTCCACGGAGGGTCGGGTTCCACCCTGGAGGAGATACGGGAGGCTATTGGTTACGGGGTCATTAAGATGAATATCGATACGGACCTGCAATATGCCTTTTTATCAGGGGTCCGGGACTATATACAGGAAAAGCGGGATTACCTCCAGGCTCAGATCGGGAATCCGGATGGGGCGGACCAGCCCAACAAAAAGTTCTACGACCCGCGCGTATGGCTGCGGGAAGGCGAAAAAACCTTTGTCAAGCGGCTGACCCAGGCGTTTGAAGACCTCAACAACATAAATACCTTATAATTGGACCAAGCGTACGAATCTCAAAAAGACGAACATATGTCATCCTGGTTTCGAAGAAAAGAAAAGGGAATCCAAACCACCACCGAGGAGAAAAAAGACACTCCCAAGGGCTTGTGGTACAAATCCCCCACGGGTAAAATAGTAGAGTCTGAAGAGCTGGCGCAGAACTATTGGGTAAGCCCGGAAGACGACTACCATGTCCGGATCGGGAGCAAGGAGTACTTCCATATCCTGTTCGACGACAATAAATTCAAGGAATTGGATGCCAATCTCAGTTCGAAGGATCCGCTTAAATTCGTGGATACCAAAAAGTATTCGGACCGGCTGAAGGATGCCAAAGAAAGAACGGGGCTAAAAGATGCCGTCCGGACCGCTGTGGGCAAATCCATGGGGAAGGATGTGGTTATTGCCTGTATGGATTTCAGGTTCATCGGAGGATCCATGGGTAGCGTGGTGGGAGAAAAGATTGCCCGGGCCATCGACTACAGCATCAAAAAGAAACTCCCCTTCGTGATGATCTCAAAATCCGGCGGGGCCAGAATGATGGAGGCTGCCCTTTCCCTGATGCAGCTGGCCAAGACCTCATCCAAGCTCGCGCAGCTCGCCGAGGCAAAGCTGCCCTATATTTCCCTTTGTACGGATCCAACCACGGGGGGAACCACCGCTTCCTATGCCATGCTGGGGGATATCAATATAGGGGAACCAGGCGCCCTTATCGGTTTTGCAGGCCCCAGGGTCGTAAAAGAAGCTACCGGAAAGGATCTGCCTCCCGGATTCCAGACCTCGGAATTCGTTTTGGATCACGGCTTCCTGGATTTTATCGTCCACAGAAAGGACCTCAAGCAAAAAATCAACCTGTATCTGGACCTGATCCAGAATCAGCCCGTGCGAAAAGCCGCGGAAAAGGAATTAGGATAAAAAGAAAGCTCCGGACCCACAGGCCGGAGCTTTTTTGTTTGAGGGGAATCCCGTAACTACGGTCGGAATCGCCTCAGGGTAATGGTCTCCGTGGAACCATCCGGATAGGAAAGTACTCCAAAAGCATCACAGCTTCCATCCCCAAAATCGAGTTCCACCACCAGGTCATTCCTGCTCATCTGCAAAAGGCCGCTTACCAGAAAGCGACAGGAAAGCTCCCTTCTGAGTGGGCTTATCGTCGTCCGGTTCAAGACCACATCATTTCTGCGGATCAGGGTTTGTGAACCCGTGATCAGGAAAACATTGTCTCCCCAGAAACCACTGCCGTAGCCCTCGACCCACTCGCGGGTACGATTTCCTTCCCAGGATGCCACTTCCCCATCGGGCCAGGTGCCGTTGAATTCAGAAACCACCTCAGACTGCGGATTGCCGGCGGCATTGGAACGCTGGCGGAGGATTTCGGCCCCGCCCTCCACAGCAATCTCATTAAAGGTAAATCCCCTCAGCTCCAGGATGAGGGTTTTGGTGGCCATTTCCATGTCCGCCTCATAGCGGAGGAATACCACCCCGCTGAGGCGATTGCCATTTGGGGTTTCACATCCCTGACCAAAGTCCAGGGTCTTTTCCACTACCCCATTGGTACGGATGGTGGTAATGGTCAGGCATTCAGGAATGAACCCTGATAGGGGAATGCCCTTGCCAGTTGCTGTAAGCTCTTCAACAGCATAGACCTCTTCCGCCATGTTCACCACTTCCTCCGCGATCCATTCGGCCTCATCAGCCTGTTGAAGGGTGACGAGTTCCATCTCCTCCCGGGATTCAACTTCTGACAGGGAAGCTTCACTGTCCTTCTCACACGACCCCAACCAGGTCATGGTCGTCAGAAGGCCGGCCATCAATACGCGTTTTGCATTTGTCTTTTTCATAACATCCATTTTTTTTGGTTATGTGTTTTGGACAAATGCATGCCAAAAAGGTTTAAGCGCTCTAAAATATATTCGACAACCGGGTACCATTGTCAAATAAATACTATCTTTGCGGCCTGATTGAGAGTCAATCGGATACATAAAAATCATTTACATAAATATTGGCATGTATTTAACAGCAGAAAAAAAGACCGAGCTCTTCAAAAAGCACGGCGGTTCAGAAACCAACACAGGTTCGACAGAAGGGCAGATTGCGTTGTTCACCTTTCGGATCAACCACCTGACCAAACACCTGAAGGAAAACCAAAAGGACTTCAACACCGAACGCTCCCTGGTGAAGCTGGTAGGTAAACGTCGCAGCCTGTTGGATTACCTGAAAAAGAAAGACATCGAAAAATACAGAAGCCTGATCAAGGAACTGAACATTCGAAAATAACCGTTACAGGGGGGCTATGGCTCCCCTGTTTCATTAGGTTTCCGGTATATCCGGGATCCAATGCCTTAGACGCTAAGGCCTCATAAAAAGCTTACTTCCGGTTTTTCATTGGTCGACCCACACAACAACACAACCCAGACCGCCCGGCAAGGCGGTAGACCATTGTTTAACAACCTGTCTTTTTAGTCAGGATTTAATTACATTTTATGATTCCAAAAACATTTCGAGAGGTTATTGACCTCGGTGATGGTAGGGAGATCTCTATCGAAACCGGAAAACTGGCCAAACAAGCCCACGGCTCTGTGGTCGTTCAATCAGGCAATTGCATGTTGCTTTGTACGGTAGTTTCCAACTACAAGGCAAGCGATTTGGATTTCCTGCCCCTCACGGTAGATTACCGCGAGAAATTCGCCGCTTCCGGGCGTTACCCGGGAGGCTTTTTTAAACGGGAGGCCCGGCCCAGTACCGGGGAGATCCTGACCATGCGCCTGGTGGACCGGGTGCTGCGTCCACTTTTTCCCAAAGACTATCACGCAGAGACCCAGGTCATGATCCAGCTGATGTCCCATGACGAGAGCGTCATGCCTGATGCCATGGCCGGCCTTGCTGCTTCTGCAGCGATTCAACTTTCTGACTTTCCTTTTGAATGTGCCATTTCCGAGGTACGCGTAGGAAGGGTTGAAGGAGAACTGATCATTAACCCGACCCGGGCACAACTGGAAGAATCCGATATCGATATGGTAATTGGTGCCTCGGAGGACTCCGTCATGATGGTGGAGGGCGAAATGGGCGAAATCTCTGAAGAGGAGATGGTAGAAGCCATCCGTTTTGCACACGATGCCATCAAAAAGCAGATCGCTGCACAGCTTCGCCTTGCCGAGGCCGCGGGCATCAAAGAGGTTCGGGAGTACGATACCGAAGCAGAGGATGCCGAGATCGAGAAAAAGGTTCACGACCTGGCTTATGACAAGGTTTACGCCGTTGCCAAAGCCGGTTCTGCAAAACACGAGCGAAGTGAAGCCTTCTCTGCCATAAAAGAGGAAGTAAAGGCCGCCTTTACCGAGGAGGAACAGGAAGAATTGGGGGAACTCATCTCCAAATACTATCGCAAAGCTGAAAAAGAAGCCATACGGAGCCTGGTCCTGGAGGAGGGACTCCGCCTGGACGGACGGAAGACCGATGAGATCCGGCCCATCTGGTGCGAGGTGGAATACCTGCCCTCTACCCACGGTTCGGCTATTTTTACCAGGGGAGAAACCCAGGCCCTTGCCACAGTTACCCTGGGAACTTCCAGGGAGGCTAACATCATCGATATGCCTTCTTATGAAGGAGAGGAAACGTTTTACCTCCATTACAATTTCCCTCCCTTTTCCACCGGAGAAGCCCGCCCAATCCGCGGCACTTCCCGCAGGGAAATCGGACACGGAAACCTGGCACAACGTGCCCTGAAGGGAATGATCCCTTCGGATTGGCCGTATACCATTCGCGTGGTATCCGAAGTTTTGGAGAGCAACGGGTCTTCATCCATGGCTACAGTATGTGCCGGAACCATGGCGCTGATGGATGCCGGGGTAACGATCCAAAAGCCTGTATCCGGGATCGCCATGGGGCTGATCACGGATACCGAATCCGGCAAATACGCCGTGCTGTCTGATATCCTGGGCGATGAAGATCACCTTGGGGATATGGATTTCAAGGTAACCGGAACCGTGGACGGGATCACCGCCTGCCAGATGGACATCAAGGTAAAGGGACTTTCTTACGAGATCCTTATCGAGGCCCTGCAACAGGCCAAAGCCGGCAGGTTGCATATCCTGGATAAGCTTGCCGAAACCATCCCGGCCCCGAACCCGGATGTTAAGCCACATGCTCCGAAGATGGTCAATGCAGTCATCCCGAACGAGTACATCGGTGCCCTGATCGGGCCCGGCGGCAAAGTCATACAGGAGCTGCAGAAGGAAACCGGAACGACGATCGTGATCAATGAGGATCCGGTAACCGGCGAAGGCCTTGTCGAGATCCTTGGCACCAATCAGGATGGGATCGACGCCGTCCTTGCCAAGATCGACTCCATTACCTTCAAACCAGAGGAAGGCAGCGTATATGAGGTCAAGGTGATCAAGATCCTTGACTTTGGAGCTGTTGTGGAATATGCAGAGGCCCCAGGAAACGAGGTGCTCCTCCATATTTCGGAGCTGGCCTGGGAACGTACCGATAAGGTAACCGATGTCGTGAATATGAATGACATCTTTGACATACGCTATCTGGGAACCGATCCGAGAACCAAGAAAGATAAGGTGTCCCGCCGGGCCCTGCTTCCTAAACCTGAAGGGTATGTGGAAAGGCCGCCCAGACGCCGTGATGGCGGAGGGAACCGCGACCGGAATCAACGCCGACCGCATCGTTCCAGATCCTAATCGAGGATAAGTATAATTGCAAACCCCTGTATATCAGGGGTTTTTTTATGTTTGTTTAACAAAAAATGAAGATTTTATGATCTCTTTGTAACTTTTCTGAAAAACGTACGTATAACTAAACGCAGTACCCCAACTACTGGAACTTAAACCAAGGAAAGATCGATGAGACAGCTAAAGATTACAAAACAGGTTACCAACCGGGAAACGGCCTCTCTGGACAAATACCTGCAGGAGATCGGCAAGGTGGACCTAATCACCGCCGATGAGGAAGTGGAATTGGCGCAGCGAATCAAAGCCGGAGATCAGACCGCTTTGGAAAAACTGACCAAGGCCAACCTGCGCTTTGTAGTATCGGTAGCCAAACAATATCAGAACCAGGGACTCACCCTGCCTGACCTGATCAACGAGGGAAATCTCGGCCTGATCAAGGCAGCACAGCGATTCGATGAGACCCGTGGCTTTAAATTCATCTCCTATGCCGTATGGTGGATTCGCCAATCCATCCTGCAGGCCCTGGCAGAACAATCCAGGATCGTGAGATTGCCGCTCAACAAGATCGGATCCATCAACAAGATCAATAAGACATTTGCCTATCTGGAGCAGGCCCACGAAAGGGTTCCTTCGGCAGAGGAAATTGCGAAGGAACTGGACATGACCGTGGAAGATGTCAAGCAATCCCTGAAAAATTCCGGACGACATGTCTCTATGGATGCCCCCCTGATCGACGGGGAGGATTCCAACCTTTACGATGTGCTGCGCAGCGGGGAATCCCCAAATCCGGACAAGGACCTGCTGCACGAATCCCTTCGGACTGAAATCGAACGGGCACTGGAAACCCTGACCCCCAGGGAAGCGGATGTGATCCGTCTCTATTTCGGGCTTGCCGGACAACATTCCATGACCCTGGAAGAGATCGGCGAGACTTTTGACCTTACCCGGGAGCGCGTTCGGCAGATCAAGGAAAAGGCCATTCGCCGGCTGAAGCACACCTCCCGCAGCAAAATCCTCAAGACCTACCTGGGATAGGGGGCTGTGATGGTAGTGTTAAATTCGTATTAAATTGGAAAATTGGTATAAAGTTTGTACCTTGTTAACGCAACAGCAGTTATCATGACTGTTCGTTTTTTGATTGATGAATAAACTCCGGCTGATTACCGGAGTTTTTTCATTTATAGCCACTTTGCCTACCTTTGGGGATCACAAAAAATGTACTCGGACTATGCGCTCTGCCAAAATTGCCCCCTCCCTCTTATCAGCCGACTTCGGGAACCTGCAGCGAGATGTGGAAATGGTTGATAACAGCCGGGCGGCCTGGCATCATATCGATGTGATGGACGGCCTATTTGTCCCGAACATCTCCTATGGCATGCCGGTGATCAAGGCGATCCGAAAGCATGCAAAAAAGCCTCTGGACGTGCACCTGATGATCGTGCAGCCTGAACGTTATATCGAGACCTTTGCCGAGCTCGGAGCAGACAATCTCACCGTACATATCGAGGCCTGCCCGCATCTGCACCGGACCCTGCAGGCGATTCGAAATGCAGGAATGAATGCCGGCGTGGCGGTAAACCCACATACTCCGGCATCCCAACTGGAATACACTCTTGAAGGGGCTGATCTGGTATGCGTTATGGGTGTCAATCCGGGTTTTGGGGGACAATCCTTTATTAAGAGCACCTATGAGAAAGTACGGGACTTCCGTGCCATGATCGACTCCAGGGGGCTCAATACGCTCATTGAAGTAGACGGAGGCGTAACCCTGGAGAATACTACCTCCCTCCTGGAAGCGGGGGCAGACATCCTGGTGGCAGGGAGTTTTGTCTTTGGGGCGGCGGATCCGGCAAAGGCAATTGCCAGTCTGGCAGCCGTGGAGGCCTGTTAATACTGACTTAGCAGGTATTTGATAAGGTCCGTAGTCGTGACGATGCCCATAAGCTCCCCATCCTTCACCACCGGCAGGGCGTGAAATTCATGGTTGGCCAATAATTCCGCTACCTCCTTCACTGTGGAATCCGGAGTTACCGACTTGACTTTTTTGGCCATTACCTGGGGTATGGTGAACATTTCGTAAACCACGGATTCAATGTCTTCCTCGTCTTCATAGGCCCCATCCGCAAAGCTGATCCGCAACAAATCCGTAAGGCTTAGCATGCCTACAATCTTCCGGCTCTTTTCAATGACCGGGATATGGCGTATACGGTGCTTCTTAAACAAATGTTCAGCTTTCTCAAGGCTGTCTGAGGTATTGAGCAACACCAGCTGGGTGCTCATGATCGTGGAGACCGGGACGCGTTCGGGAAGACTCATCATCTAATGGTATTTATGATTTGCTGGTTTAAATATCCCTTTTCTCTAGTCGAAAAAGTATGATAATTATCATTCCGATCCATTCCCTTTTCGCAGTACATGTGCCGGGTTACGCCCGAATTGGCTAATTTTGCAGACAGAGGTAGAACGGATATAAAGACGCTATGGAACTGATCATCATCGGAGGTGGCCCCATCGGGATTGCATGTGGGCTGGAAGCGAAGAAAAAAGGGATCTCCTATGTGATCATTGAGAAGGGGCCCATTGTAAATTCCCTTTTCAATTATCCGGTGAACATGCAGTTTTTTTCCTCCTCCGAGCGGCTTGAAATCGATGAGATTCCCTTTATCAGCAAGGAAGCCAAGCCCAAGCGCAATGAGGCCCTGGAATACTACCGCCGGATTGTCACCTCAAACAAGCTGAACATCCATCTTTTTGAAAAGGTCACAGGGGTCTCGCGTACCACCGATCGGTTTGTAGTGGAAACAGATAAGGCGACGTATCAGGCGCCCTATGTGATTATCGCCACAGGCTTTTACGACCTGCCCAACCTACTGAAAGTGCCCGGGGAAGCATTGCCCAAAGTATCGCATTATTACAAGGACCCGCATTTCTACGCCAGCCAGAAACTGGCGGTGGTGGGTGCCAGCAATTCCGCGGTGGATGCCGCCCTGGAGTGCTGGCGGAAAGGGGCCGAGGTCACCATGATCGTCCGGGGGCCTGAGATTGGCCGGCGCGTCAAATACTGGGTTCGGCCGGACATCCTAAACCGGATCGAGGAAGGGAGCATCAAGGCGTATTTCAACACCACCGTTGCGGAAGTCCGACCCCATGAGCTCGTGCTCAGCACACCGGATGGGGAAGTGGTCCTGCCCAACGACTTTGTCCTGGCCCTTACCGGGTACCAACCTAATTTCGAGTTCCTGCGCAATGCGGGCATCCAACTCTCGGATGACCCGAAGTTATTGCCCGCTTATGACCCCAAATCCATGGAGACCAATGTGCCTGGCCTGTACCTGGCCGGGGTAATCTGTGGCGGGATGGAAACCCATAAATGGTTTATCGAGAATTCCAGGGAACACGCCCAGATCATCCTTCAGGACATCTTAAAGAAAAAAGAATCCCAAAAGACCGGGCAACCCACTTCCTGACCATGGCAGCAAATCCCTATCAAGAACTTTTTAGCGCACAAAATCAGCGCTTTCTCGAAGTTGGAAAAAGCAACTATAAAGCGCGCCTGGCCAAACTAAAGGCGCTGAGAAAGGCCCTCGAACATACCTACCGGCAGGCAATCCGGGAGGCCCTGTATTCGGATTTCAAAAAACCCTTTCTGGAAACCGACCTTACCGAGATCTACCCGGTGATCTCGGAAATCCGCTACGTAGAGCGCAACCTGCGTGACTGGATGAGGCCCAAACGGGTCTCCAGTCCGTTGACCATGCTGGGATCCCGGTCCTACGTCCAATATGAATCCAAAGGGGTTTGCCTGATCCTCTCCCCCTGGAACTTTCCGTTGAACCTTACCTTCGGCCCCCTGGTTTCGGCCATCGCAGCGGGGAATTGTGCAATCCTGAAACCTTCCGAGTCCACGCCGGCCACAAGCCAGTTGATGCAGGAGATTGTCGAGGCCCTTTTCGATCCGTCCGAGGTGGCCCTGGTGCAGGGGGAAGTAGCGACGGCCCAGGCCCTGCTGGAACTGCCTTTTCACCATATCTTCTTTACCGGTTCGCCGGGGGTGGGTAAAAAAGTGATGCAGGCCGCATCCCGCCACCTGAGTTCAATCACCCTGGAGCTGGGAGGCAAGTCCCCGGCCTTCGTGGACCATTCGGCCCATATAGAATCCACGGCACGCCGGATCGCCTGGGGCAAATGCCTCAACGCCGGGCAAATCTGTGTCGCCCCGGATTACATCCTGGTCACGGAGAAAGCCAGAAAACCGCTGGTGGATGCGCTGGTAAAACAGCTCGAAGCCTTCTATCCCGAAGGACCTGCGGCTTCGGCCAGTTATTCCCGCATCATAAACGACCACCATATGCAGCGCCTTTCAGCATCCCTGGAAGAAGCCACCAGTCGTGGAGCCCGAATTTTACACGGAGGTCATTGGAACCCTGAAGAGCGCCTGCTGGAACCGACCCTAATCGAAGGGGTCCCCGGGGATGCGCGGTTGATGACCGAAGAGATCTTCGGGCCCATCCTCCCCATCCAAACCGTTGCCAATGCAGAAGAGGCCATCGAGGTGATCAACGGAAAAGAACGCCCCCTGGCACTTTATGTGTACAGCAAGGACAAGAAGGTCATCAAAAAAATCAATCGCGATACCCGCGCGGGCAGTGGTTGTATCAACCACAATGTGGTACACTATTCCAACCACCACCTGCCCTTTGGCGGGATCAACAATAGTGGAATCGGCAAATCCCATGGCTATCACGGATTTCTTGCCTTTTCCAATGAACGGGCCACGGTCAGGCAATACACCCTGAGCAGCGCAGAGCTGCTGCTCCCCCCCTACTCCAACTGGAAGCAACGCATGGCCGACGCCACGCTGCGCTGGTTTAAATAGGTCTTCACCTCTGAATATTTTCGATCCTCCTGTGAATTTTGTTTAATCTTTAACATAAAGTATTAAACATTATGTCTAATTTGGTCTTTAGAGACAAAACAAGACAGGATGTACGGCATTTTCAAAAAGAAATCAAAGACAGAGAAACTGCAGGCGAAATACAAAAAATTGATGTCTGAAGCCCATAAGCTTTCTCAGGTAAATCGCTCCGAAGGGGATGCGAAATACGCAGAAGCCGATGAGGTATTAAAACAAATAGAGGCCCTGGAAACTTCTTCCTGAAGGTTTTCCCGGCCCGATAATGAATCCATACAATGATCGAAAACTTACTTAAGGACCGAAAGCAAACTAACGGATGGCACCACGAAGAAATGGGTGACAACCATTTACTTACCGGGATGAATACGCC
>CBFCWO010000017.1:0-41207 GCA_965601625.1 uncultured Flavobacteriaceae bacterium
ACATTGATGACCACTTCCCGGGTATCTTTTACATTCTCAAGGGTATGCTTTGTGGTATTGTCCCGCACCCTTCTGGCGGGCGAAAAGATAAGCACCGGAGGATTGGCGCTGAAGACATTAAAAAAACTGAAAGGGGACAGGTTCGGGTTCCCCTTCGGATCCATTGTGCTGGCAAAAGCAATAGGCCTTGGGCCAACCGCACTTAAAAGGTAGGCGTGAAAAATTCGGGTTTCCAGGTCTTTTGGGCGCAGGGTAAGATGATTGGCCTTCATAAGGGCAAAGGTATTGAAAACTGCCTGAAAGGCGAGGGTGAAAAACAGGTTACCACAACAATTCCCTTCAAATTCAGTTATCTTTAATGTTCATAAGATATGGGTATGCGATTAAATCCTCCCAGGAAATTCTCCAATGCATTCTTATTGATCTCATCCTTTGTGATCGTCAGCCTGATCTTGTGGAACACGAACAGCTTTTTCAGGAAATTCAAGGAGGAAGAACGGCACAAGATGGAGATCTGGGCTACCGCACAATCTGAATTGCTGCGATCGTCCGAAAATCAGGAACTCGGAACGTTGCACCTGAAGGTCCTGCAGCTCAATACGAGCACCCCCATGATCCTGGTCAACGCGGACAGCTCGGTAAAGATCAACAACCTGCCGGCGGTATCCCTTCAGGACACCGCACTGATACATCGCAAAATAGCGGCCTTTGAGAATGAAAACACCCCCATTTTGATCGAGTATCAGGGGGAACACCTGGCCACCCTCTATTACGGCAATTCCGAGGTGCTCAATAAACTCAAATATTACCCAATTGCCCTGCTGCTGATCATTTTCCTCTTTGGTGCGGTTATTTTCTTTTTCTTCAAGACCAACAAAGTGTCAGAGCAGAACAAGCTATGGGCTGGCATGGCCAAGGAAACGGCCCACCAAATCGGGACTCCGCTTACCTCTCTGCTGGGCTGGAATGAATTGCTTAAGAAGCAGTCCCTCAACCCGCAGATCACTACCGAGATTGAAAAAGATATTGGCAGGCTCCAGACGATCACTGAACGCTTTTCTCAAATCGGCTCCACCCCCAAACTGGAATCCAGTGATATCGTAGCCGAGACCAAAAGCGCATTTGAATACCTTCGGGCGCGCAGTTCCAAGCTTGTGCAATTCACGTTTAATTCCAAGGTGGATGCTCTGCCTGTGCTTTTAAACAAATCGCTCTATCACTGGACCATTGAGAACCTGGTCAAAAACGGGATTGATGCCATGAAAGGAAAAGGAGAGATCTCCATAGAGATCCTGCCCTCGTCCCAGTATGTACATATCCTGGTCGCGGACTCCGGCCATGGCATCCCACGCAAGCAATTCCAGGAGATCTTTACTCCGGGCTACACCACCAAAAAAAGAGGCTGGGGACTTGGATTGTCCCTGGTGAAGCGCATCGTTGAAGAATATCACACGGGAAAGATCAAAGTGCTTTCCTCAGGCAAGGACGGCACGGTAATGCAACTATCCCTTCGAATGGATCAATAAATGAGCACAACAGACTATAAGACTATCAAGGAGGCTCCGCTGACCAACAATTGTCCGGAATGTTTCAACCAGGACCTCACCCTGACATTTTCACAGAAACATCTTCAGACCCCTCTATTCCATAAGGTAACCTCGGAGCTAAGGCGCGAATTGAAATGCAACACCTGCCACACCATTCTATATCCCGTTACCTGGACCGAGGATATCGAGAGAACCGTTGCGTATTACGAGAAAGCCGTACAGCCCGGGAAATCAACTTTGCGGTTCAGACCGTTGTTCTACCTCCTTATACTTCTGGGAATACTGCTGATCGCAGGGGTCTTTTATTTGAAACTGGAAGGCCTTATTTGAGGTTAGCCCGGATTCTTGAGGCCACCGCTTCAAATTCCTCGGGGCTCAGGGAGACCTTTCGCTGAAAAGTAGCATCTCCCATCTCACGCAGTGGAATGATATGCACGTGTACATGTGGCACTTCGAGACCTATAACCGTCATCCCAACCCTCAGGCAATCCACGCTTTGCTCCACAGCCAGGGCCACGCGGCGACTGAATCGCATCAGGCTCAAATAAGACTCTTCATCCAGGTCCGTAAGTTTGTCTATTTCATTTTTTGGCACGCATAGCGTGTGGCCTTCGCTATTGGGGTTGATATCCAGAAAGGCGAAGTTGTCGTCATCCTCTGCTATTTTGTAACAGGGTATCTCCCCTTGGATGATACGGCTGAATATACTGGGCATAGTACGTGGGAAAGTTTTTCCGAAAGATACTAAAAACAGCAGATTCTAATCCCTACCGGGATTGGGATAAAATTGCTTTTTGTGGCTTTCGATCTGGAAAACCCAAACAAGCCTAGCGGGAAATTTCGAGGATCTCAAATTTCAGGGTTCCATTGGGCACCTGAATCTCGGCCGTTTCTCCGACTTGCTTGCCCAACAGCCCTTTACCTATGGGTGAGGTAACCGAAATCTTTCCGGCTTTAAGATCAGCCTCACTTTCGGCTACAAGGGTATAGGAAACCTCCATGCCGTTCTGCTGGTTTCGGAGCTTTACCGTAGACAGTACGAGCACCTTGGAAGTATCCAGCTGGGATTCATCAATGATCCTGGCATTGGCAAGGGTCTCCTCCAATTTGGCTATTTTCAATTCAAGCAGGCCCTGAGCTTCCTTGGCTGCATCGTATTCCGCGTTTTCAGACAGGTCTCCTTTGTCACGGGCATCTGCAATGGCCTGGGATGCTTTCGGGCGCTCCACATCCCTGAGCTGGTTGAGCTCATCCTTCAACTTTTGTAATCCCTCCTTCGTGTAGTAGGCTATGTTGCTCATAATGTCTGCATTTAATAAACAGAAAATCCCCTTCAATACCTACATCAAATGCAAGTTATTTAGAGGATTTCCTACAAATATAGACAAATTTTACGGAATTTTGCAGCATACAGACCCAAACACATGACCCTCTTCCGCCATTCCATCCTTCTGTTTACAGCGCTATTGCTGCTCTGTTGTGATAGCGATAACCCCAGGCGCAATCCCTATCTGCAGGAGATAGGCTTTAGGTTCGAGATCAATCTGAACCTTCCGCTATACAACCCGCTTACAACCGTTGGAAATCCGGTTTACATCGCCAATGAGGGGGTCGGTATCCGCGGCGTTTACGTCATGAATACCGGTTTCGACATCTTCCGGGCATTTGAAGCCAGTTGCCCGAACCATGGACCGAATGCATGTTCCACCATGTCCAATGTGGGTCAAAATGCCATCTGCGCCTGTGAAGAGTTTGAATACAGCCTTTTCACCGGCCAGCAATTGAACCGGCCGGAGGGTGATACGCAGTATTTCGATATGCTGGAGTACAGGGCCACCCTGAGCGGAAGCTCCGTCCTGATCAGCAATTGATCCTGGCTTTCCCTAAAACCTGAAGGTTGCCCCGGCCAGGAAGTTGATCCCCGCCTGGGGATAGTACCCAACTCCTTCCACCGTAGTAATCGAGCCCGGATTGCTAAAGTCATCGTCAAACGTATAGAAATAGCCGTTTGAGCTAAACTTGGCATCAAAGACATTGTTGACCAGCAGGGTAAGGGCGATTTCCTTTACCCAGCGGTTGGCCTGCCATCTGTACTGCACGTTGATGTCGGTTTGGCTGTAGGCCTCCAGGCGGGATTTTTCCGCTTCGATATTGCTCATATACTGTTCGCCCACATATTTGGTCAACAAGATCAGGTCCAGGTTTTCTATGGGATTGTACACCAGCCGGCTTCCGGCCACTACTTCAGGTGAATACGCAATGCGGGTATTGCCAAGATTTGTGAGTTCCCCGTCTCTCCGAAAGAAAAAGTCAATGTTTCGGTTCGTGCTAAGGGCCACATTGGGCTGCCAGGCAAACCGTTCGGAAAATCTGAGACTGGCATCGATCTCCAGCCCAAAACGGTAGCTGTCCCCAATATTTGCCCGGATAGGGGCCCCCACATCATTGAGTTCTCCGGTAAGGACCAGCTGATCCCTGTACCGCATGTAGTAGAGGTTCGCATTCAGGCTGGTACGCTCTTTTTGGTACCTCCAGCCCAGTTCGAAATCGTGGAGGCGCTCCGGTTTCGGGTTTCCGTTTTCGTAGTCGTTTCGGTTGGGCTCCCGGTTGGCAACGGCGTATGAGAAATAGAGGTTTTGAGACGGATTCATCTCGTAGGTGAGCCCGAGCTTTGGATTGAAAAACCGGAACCGGTCATCCACCAGGCCGGTCTCATTGCCATTCGCCTGATAGCGGACACCCCTGTATTGAAGGTCCATGAAAAAACGCCATTTTCCACCCAGGAGGTATTTGGCTTTGGCAAACACATTCAGGTCATCCTTTTGAGAATCATCCTCGTAGTAGCGGTCTCCGCGTTCCAGATCCCCGGAATACCTGGCCCAGATCAATTCCCCGAAGTGGTCCCCCCTGTAGGTATTCCACCCTCCCCCGAGAATCAGTTGCAGGGGTCCCTTCCTGTATTCCCCTGAAAAGACCGTCCCGTAAAAGTCGTTGTCCAACCAGCGCCGACGGATATAGTCCATGGTAGATATCTCCTCCCCGTTGATTATCGGGTTTTCCAGGCCCAGAAAGCTGAGCTGGGCATCAGGGGCAAAAAGGATGTTGCTGTAGTACCATTCATCGACGTACTCTTCAAAAAACCCTCGTCCATGCGTATAGTGAAAGGCAATATTGGTCTGGAACAAACCGGACCACTGCTGGTTCCAGTGCAGTTGGAAGTGATCCTGTTTGTAATTGTCCACCTGGTTTTCATAAAACCCTTCAAAATTGCCCTCCTGGTCAAACTGTATCCCAGCAATATTAAAGCGGCGGTTGGTCTCCAGACTGTTGTCCACCCCTATGGCTGCAAGCACGTCCGGGTCAAATCCATACCACGACTGGTAGGTGATCTCGTGTCCTCCAAACAACAGGGCTTTGATCAGGGTATTCTCGTGGGAATATGACCCCTGCAGAAAATAGGAGTCCAGGTCTGATGCAGCGCGGTCAATATATCCGTCTGAGCGGATGCGGGAAAGACGGCCAGCCAGTTCAAAGCGCTCTCCGAGCAAGCCGGTGCTGAACTTGGCAGTGCCCCTGTGGGTGTTGAAGCTCCCACCCGAGGCTGTGAGTTCTGCAAAAGCCTCCCGGGAAGCCCCATCGGTGAGAATGTTAAGGCTTGCCCCGAAGGCACCGGCCCCGTTGGTCGATGTTCCCACGCCCCGTTGGAGCTGCAGGCTCTCGGTAGAAGATGCAAAATCGGGCATGTTTACCCAAAAGGTCCCCTGGGATTCCGCATCGTTATACGGAATTCCATTGATCGTTACGTTCACACGGGTTGCGTCACTTCCGCGAACGCGGATGCCGGTATATCCAATCCCCGCACCTGCATCCGAAGTCGTGACTACCGAGGGAAGGAAATTCATGATGACAGGGATATCCTGCCCCAAATTCCGCTTTTGGATCCGCTCCTTCTCCAGGTTTGAAAAGGTGACCGGAGCTTCGCGCGTGACCCGTATGGCCGCGACAAACACCTCATCCAGCTTGATTTCATCTGCCATTGTAGTGTCCTGGGGGGTTTCCTGACCCGTGGCAAACAGGGAAAGGCCAAGCAAAAGGCCCAGCAGCATCTTTTTTTTCATCCGAATCTTTTTGCGAATAAAAGGGGCCGCTATTCGAATTTCTACTCCATTTAAAACCAAAAAACACCCGATGCGAGAAGGATCCGCAATGCCGGTAATCCAGGCCTGCGGTCTGGTGAAGTCTTCCCTTGGCAGCATTACCTGCCCAGGTTCATCGGGTATAATCTCAGCCAGGACCTGATCAGCAATCAGGCGTTATGGTCCCAGCACCCCTTGTGAGATACCGCAAAGATACACACTGGCTCTGGAGGATAAAAATACCTTGTAAAATCAGGTTGGAAATAGACCTCTGGATTAAGCGGGCTGGTGGGCAGGTTTCAACAAATCGTTTACCGTTTTGACCGGGTTGAACGTACTGATGGGAACCTCGACGAATACGGTATTCCAGTATGCCATCCCACCGTTCCAAAGTCCGGGCAATTCCAGGGCCTTCAGTGGCCGGCCCTCGTAGGTCTTCTCCGTAATGAATCCCAGGCGGGCGTCTACAAAGTTCATCAGGTTGTACTTGTTCCCAAAAGCGTCCCGGACACCGCATACCAGGTCTACAGGATTGAAATGGGTTGCCTGTTTAAAGGTCTGTCGCTGATCTTCATCCTCCATATCTACCTGGGCAGACTCTACGATCTGAAGGGATTCATTTCCGTGCTCATCCGCAATCCAGAAAGGACCACCCCCCGGTTCACCCTCATTGCGAACCATTCCGCAAACCCGAATGGGCCGGGCGAGTTTATCCTTTAAAATGGCGATTTGCTCCTCCAGGCTGTACCCGGCATAGGCATCCGGGAATCTGACATTCATCTTTGACTGAAGGAAGTCCACGATTCTGTTCAACAGGTCGTGATCCACCTTTCCCCCGGCCAGCATACGGGCAAAACTGAAGGCCTGCTCCTGTACCTCGAGCAAATACCCCCCAAGGATTTCCTTCCAGGCCGAGATCTCCTCAAGGGAACGATCCGGCACCACGTTGTCGATGTTCTTAATGAATAAAAGGTCTGCATCCTGCTCATTGAGATTTTCCAGGAGTGCGCCATGCCCCCCGGGCCTGAAAAGCAGACGACCATCCTGATCCCGGAAAGGGTCATTGTCAGGGGTTACGGCCAGGGTATCCGTAGCCGCCTTCTGGTAGGAGAAACTCACTTCGAACCCACAATTCGCTTTCTGCTCCACAAGGGGGGAAACCCGCTGAAACTCCTCCTCAAAAAGCGCCTGATGCTGAGGGGAAATGGTAAAGTGTAATCGGGCCGTGTTTCCGCTGCGCGCATAAGAGGCCCCTTCTTTCAAATGCTCTTCGAAGGGGGTAACGGAGACACCCTGGTATTGATGGAAGGGCAGCAGCCCTTTCGGATAAAAACCGAAGTTCAACCCTTCCTCGGTCAACATCTCCGTCACGAACGCAAATAAAAACATCCCTTCTGACTGCCAGGAGTCCGAGCTGATTCTATGGCGTATGCGTTCGTAGAACGGAAATCTGTCCAGGCCCTCATAGAAGACCTTTACGGGTTCATTTGCCGGCTGGGCAAGGTATTCCTCCAGGTTGTCGGATTTTGGATTAAAATCATTCAGGAAGGCAAAAAGTGCTTTAAACATGCGGGAAGCAGCTCCGGAAGCCGGGATGAACTTTGTGATTTGCAGTCCCTTGCCCGCCTTTTGATAACTATCCTTCAAACGCTCGATTTCCACTTCGCTGAACCTCAATATGCCATCCCCCACTACCGCCGCTTTAGACAGGCGGACAGGGGCAATCCCCTCCCGGAAGGTCTGGATTTGATCCATGACCTTCGCTGTCGGAATTCCCTTTTCCCTCAGGAGTATCTTGTCTTCTTCATTGAATATAGTCATGGCATTAAAAGTTTGTCGATATGGATAATTGCTTTTCGCAGGCGTTCTTTACGGCTTCCCTCTAAAATTATGAATCTGCGATTGTTTTCCTCAAGAGCCTGCCTGAAAGTTACGAACATTCCTTCCCGCTCATCAGGCTTATCCCGCAGATCATCCGCCTGCCAGGGAACATCTATTCCGGTCAGGAGATACAGGTCATAGGTGTTGTGCAAGGCGGCCCGCTCCAGGACGGGATCGCAATACCCGAGGTAATACACCTCCGAATACACTTTGGTTTCCAGCAGATCCGTATCACAGATCAACAACCGGTTTGCCTTCCTGGCCAGGGTATTTTCCAGGCGCATTTGGCCTATGGCGATGGGCAGCAAATCTTCTGGCTCGCAGGCCTTTTGTTCCCGGTCCCACTTATCCTGCAGGTACTCCCTGGCATACTCCGGAACCCAGGTGGTCTGATAGTGTTCTGCCAGGTCCCGGGCCAACGTGGTTTTTCCCGTTGATTCCGGGCCAAACAAGACTACTTTAAGGACGTCTGCCGGCTGTTGTCTAAGCGCTTCTTCCATTCCAAATATCCCTGGACGGCCAAGATAGTGAATATGAGATATTGCAGGGACAGCATCCCCCATCCCCTGGAGGCATAGAGGGGGACGGTAATGGTATCCGCCAGGATCCAGAGGGTCCAGTTTTCCAGCTTCTTGATGGCCATATACCACATGGCGGTAAAAAAGATGCCCGAAGTCAGGATATCGATATAATTCGTAGGGCCAATTTCAATGTCAAAGATCCTGTATATAAAGTAATTCAACCCGGCCGCCCCGAGAAACAAGAGGAACCCAATCCCCTTTTCCCGCAGGTTGGTCCTTGTGATATGGACGATCACCGTACCTTCTTTTTTGCGAGACCAGTTCCACCATCCATAAATGCTCATCAACGAATAATAGAGGTTGATCATCATGTCGCCCAACAGTCGATCATGAAAGAAAATATACATGGTGATCAGCGTAGCAACCAGGCCGGTGGGATATACCAGGATGTTTTCCCGCTTGGCGTAGACCACGCTGGCTATCCCAAAGAAAAATGCCAGGGCCTCCAAAAGGATGAGATAGATTTCCCGCTCCCTGTAAATCTCGAAGAAAAAATCAAAAATGTGGTTCATAGGCACTGCGGTCAGATTTGACCATCTTCAAATAGAAGACCCCTTGTTGTACAGCGTTCAGACTTTGCTCCATCTCGCGATGGAGCACCTCCATCACCTCCCGGTATTCTCCATACACCTGAGTGCTGAGCGGATTTTCCATCACGGTAAGACCCGAGGCTCGCAGGGCCTGGATAAAACGTATGATTTCCTGTTCGTACTGGTCTTGAAGGGGGCTGAAGGTGAGTTCAACAGAGACTTTCATGTTCGGGAATTTCCTGCAAAGGTAGGCTACCTGTTTGACTTGAATTGTTTACATCCCTCAAACAGCTTCCGGCTTATTCCCGATGGCATAGGCACAGGTGAAACCTTCAAATTCCAGAAAAGACGTGCTGAATTCTCTTCGATGGCCACCGTACATAACCCGTGCTGCAGCCCCCTGATCCCTCAGGTCGAAATCGTCTATGGAGATATGATTGAGAAAACTGATGCCCGGAATCCCCATGATCTTATAAAGGGATTCCTTGATGCCCCAAACAACGGTTAGCTTTCGGATAAGGGCTTCTTCATTGGCCACATTGTGATAATCACGCATGGGTGTGAACCTGTGGGCAATCCTCAGGATCTTGCCCCTTTGTTTCTCTATATCTATGCCCACCTGCCTTTCCCGGGACAGGATAATCCCCGTGAACTCAAAGGAATGGGTGATGGAAATATGCGTGCCATCCCGCAGGTGTGGTTTCCCGTTTTCATCGTAATACAGGTCTGCGTCCTTATACCCTTCTTGCGCCATGAGGTGACGAATGCTCAGAAATCCGCGTCGATGGAGTTCAGAACGCATCCCGTCCAGGCGTCCCTGACAATGAGGGGTAAGCAGCACCCCCTTGGATAGCCAGGACTCCGGCTCTTCGATCTTCCAGATGTATATACGGATATCAGGGGCGGAATGCAGGGTTTTGTAAAGTGGCATAGGATTGCAAACTAATCAGTACCTTTGTACCCGGATTTTGAGCAGGTGAACGTTCACTAAAAGATGTCCCTGCTTAGACAGGATTAAGGGTTTTGCCTTTTGAGGAAAACCTGCATAAAGATCAAAAAATTAAACGGAAAAATGAGCACGAAAGCAGTAGAATACCTTCCTTATAAGGTTAAGGATCTTTCCCTGGCGGAATGGGGACGAAAGGAAATTGAGCTGGCTGAAGCAGAAATGCCCGGCCTAATGGCATTGCGGGAGCAATACGGGGAGCAGAAGCCTTTGAGCGGGGCGCGTATTGCCGGATGCCTTCACATGACCATTCAAACGGCGGTCCTGATAGAAACCCTGGTGGAGCTCGGGGCGGAAGTCACCTGGAGCTCATGTAATATTTTTTCCACACAGGATCATGCCGCTGCAGCTATCGCCGCTGCCGGGATCCCCGTCTACGCCTGGAAGGGCATGACGGAAGAAGAATTCAACTGGTGTATTGAGCAAACCTTGTTTTTTGGGGAAGGGAGAAAACCACTCAACATGATCCTGGATGACGGAGGGGACCTTACCAATATGGTCCTGGATGAATATCCGGAACTGTCCGAGGACATCCGTGGCATCTCTGAGGAAACGACAACAGGAGTGCTGAGGTTATACGAGCGTGTCAAGAAGGGCACCCTCCCGGTTCCCGCCATCAACGTGAACGATTCCGTTACCAAATCCAAGTTCGACAACAAATACGGCTGCCGTGAAAGTGCTGTGGACGCGATCCGCAGGGCTACAGACACCATGTTGGCCGGAAAACGCGTAGTGGTGGCAGGATACGGAGATGTGGGCAAGGGCACCGTGGCCTCCTTCCGGGGAGCAGGGGCTATTGTAACGGTAACCGAAATCGACCCGATATGCGCCCTTCAGGCCTGTATGGATGGATATGAAGTCAAACGCCTGGAAACAGTGATCGAAGCAGCGGACATCATCATTACCGCCACCGGAAACAAGGATATTATCAGGCCCGAGCATTTCCTGGCCATGAAAGACAAGGCTATCGTCTGCAACATTGGGCATTTTGATAACGAAATCGATATGGCCTGGCTCAACACCCACTACGGAGACACCCGCGATGAGATCAAGCCTCAGGTAGATAAATACACCCTGGATGGGAAGGATATCATTGTCCTGGCCGAAGGGCGGTTGGTAAACCTTGGCTGTGCTACAGGCCACCCGAGCTTTGTGATGAGCAACAGCTTTACGAACCAGACCCTGGCTCAAATCGAATTGTGGAAGCAAGCCGAGAAGTATGAGAACAAGGTTTACACCCTTCCGAAACATCTGGATGAAAAAGTAGCCGAATTACACCTGGCAAGGCTGGGGGCAGAACTAACCCCCTTGCGGGGAGACCAGGCAGATTATATCGGTGTGGATCTAAAAGGCCCCTTCAAGCCGGATTACTACCGGTATTGATGGAATAAATAGTGAAGACAAAAAACCGGAGTGCCCGATGCCTCCGGTTTTTTTTATGCGCTTAAATCTGGAAAGCTGGCCGTTCAGCTTTCCAGATCAGAACACCGATCCTCTTTTTTATGAAGGCCTAAAACAAAAAAGCCCCCTCAGTTTTGAGGGGGCTTTTCAGCAATACAATAAACGTTTTATGCCTCGAAAGGCTCCACAGAGACAAAAGACTTGCCTCCGGATTTCTTGTCGAAACGCACGACGCCGTCTACTTTGGCATGCAGGGTGTGGTCCTTGCCCACATACACGTTATCCCCGGCATTGTGCCTTGTACCTCTTTGCCGTACAATGATATTTCCTGCTACGGCTTTTTGGCCTCCAAAGATTTTTACGCCCAATCGTTTAGATTCCGACTCGCGTCCGTTCTTGGAACTACCAACACCTTTTTTATGTGCCATGATAAAAAAATTTGTCGGGAAAAATACCCGGTTATGCTTTATTTACCAGACAAAGCCTCAATGAGCTCTGCCTTCTTCATAGAAGAGTATCCGCTGATTCCCTTTTCCTTGGCCATCGCTTTCAGATCTGCCACGGTCTTGGAACTCAAATCCTCCGATACTTTTGGAGCAGCTGCTTTCTCAACTTTCTTCTCAGGGGCTTTTTCCCTGGCAGGAGCCGCTTTTTTCACCGGGGCATCTTTTTTCGCTTCGGCCTTTTTGGCGCCTTTGGCGATAATCCCTTCAATCTGCA
This sequence comes from uncultured Flavobacteriaceae bacterium, assembly GCA_965601625.1. Lineage (GTDB taxonomy): Bacteria > Bacteroidota > Bacteroidia > Flavobacteriales > Flavobacteriaceae > Robiginitalea. The sequence goes on from CBFCWO010000017.1 coordinate 11,803, forward strand.
GCTCTGTAAGTGCCTGCCGATGACCATTCTTGGTTCGGTAGCCCTTTCTTCGTTTTTTCTTGAAGACAATCACTTTGTCTCCTTTTAGGTGCTTGACGATTTTTGCCTCTACGGCAGCACCATCTATAGCCGGGGCGCCAACGGTAACGTTATCTCCCTCACCGATAAGAAGAACCTGGTCAAAAGAAACCTTTTTACCTTCCTCTTCCTTCAGGCGATGCACGAATACCTTTTGGTCTTTTGCAACTTTGAATTGCTGCCCTGCTATCTCTACAATTGCGTACATAGCGTTAAGTTAAAATATGGACATTTAAACCTTTTTGGAAAGCCCCTGTCTGAGACTTTCGTTTAAGGCGGGTGCAAATATAGGGCTTAATCCCCAAATCGCAAGGGAAAAATGGGGTTTTACTAAGTTTTTTTTGGGTTGTTGCTGCTCTTGAAAAGTTGCATAAAGCTAAGGGTAAGCACCAGGGTAGTCGCAAAACCCATTATGGCCACAGTAAAGAAAACAATCGCCTCAAAACCTTTAAAATCCTCAAAAAAAGTAGTGGACAGGTTCGGAAGAAAATCCATATTGACTTCGGTACTGTAGAATGCAAAGAAGATCGTAAAGATTACGGTGGCTACAAATCCAACGGTTACCCCTGCAGTAAAGCCTTTGCTATAGGTGAATTTATCCCCCAGCTCCAGCTTGTAGTATTTGATGGCCTCGAAGATCCCAAAACCAGTGATCACCCCATTAAACAAACTGTAGAAAACATTGGTGTGCAAATCAAACAGGGAAAGGATCAGGAAATACGCAATCAGGCTGCCGCTGGTGGCAAGTCCGAACCGTACCGGAAGTGCAAAACGCATCATAAAAACATTACTTGTTTTAAGTTTTTTATAATATACAACAAATCCCATGCACTCTTTTATAAAAAGTGTTAAAGACCAACGGTTCCGAACTATCTTGTTGCTTCTTGTTTCGCCCATTTATAAGTATCTTCGGGCAGACATCCACAATATGATGACATGAAAAAATTCACGATTATTCCACTCCTTATCGGAGTGCTTGGAACCCTGTCCGCCCAGGAAGTGGAATTTGAAGAATACGACCTGGAAAACGGGCTTCACGTGATCCTGCATCGGGACAATACGGCTCCAATGGTGGTTACTTCCATTGCCTATCACGTGGGCGCAAAGGATGAAGACCCGGAGCGAACCGGTTTCGCACATTTCTTTGAACACCTGCTCTTTGAAGGAACACAAAACATCAAAAGAGGGGAATGGGACAAGATTGTCTCTTCTAAAGGAGGGCAGAACAATGCCACTACTAACGACGATCGGACCTACTACTATGAAGTATTCCCTTCCAACGCGCTGGAAACAGGGCTTTGGATGGAATCCGAACGGCTGTTGCACCCAATCATTGAACAGGTTGGCGTAGACACCCAGAATGAAGTGGTGAAGGAGGAGAAAAGGCTTCGGGTAGACAACAGTCCCTATGGCAACCTGCTTGCCGAGATAAAAAAGAACCTCTTTAAGGTGCACCCCTACAGGTGGGAAACCATCGGTTCTATGGAGCACCTGGATGCTGCAACCCTTGAAGAATTCAGGGCATTCAATGCAAAATTCTATGTCCCGAACAATGCTGTGCTGGTAGTGGCGGGAGATATTGACCTCTCTAAGACCAAAGCGATGATCCAGGCATATTTCGGATCAATCCCGAAAGGGGATCCCATAGTCAGGGACTATCCGAAAGAACAACCCATAACTCAGGAATTCAGGGCCCAGGCCTATGATCCCAATATCCAAATCCCGGCCATTGTCGCCTGTTATCGGACGCCTTCCTTTAAAACCAGGGATGCGCGGGTCCTGGATATGATTTCCACCTACCTCAGCGGTGGGAATAGTTCCAAGTTGTACAAAAAACTGGTGGATGATAAAAAAATGGCCCTCGCCGTGCAGGCGGTCAACCTGAGTCAGGAAGATTACGGTATTTATGCCATCCTTGCCCTGCCCATGGGAGATATCAGCCTGAACACACTGGTTTCTGAATTCGATGAAGAAATCAGCAAGTTGCAGGCTGAACTGATCTCTGAAAAGGATCATCAGAAATTGCTGAATCAATTCGAAAGTGCCTTTGTAAATGCAAATGCCTCCCTGGAGGGAATCGCCGAATCATTGGCGAGCTATTATCTGCTATACGGGAATACCTCCCTTATCAACAGTGAAATTGAAGTATACCGGTCCATTACCCGTGAGGAGATCATGGAAGTAGCCAATAAATATCTCAAAACCAATCAGCGGCTCCTGCTGGAGTATCTGCCGGAGAACAACTCAAAAGAACAATAAGATGCACAGAACCATAGTTGCCTTTTTCTTTCTGCTTGCCCTGGCTGTAAATGCCCAGGTAGACCGAAGCCAGGAACCTCCGGTGGGGCCCATTCCGGAAATCAAGCTGGGAGAACCTGTATCCTTCGAACTTCCCAACGGCCTAACGGTCCTCATTGTGGAAAACCACAAACTGCCAAGGGTCTCTTTTACCCTGACCATTGACAACCCCCCACATCTGGAAGGAGAAAAAGCCGGGGTCAGTCAACTGATGGGCAGCATGCTTGGCAAGGGGTCGACATCCATCTCCAAAGACGATTTCTACCAGGAGGTAGATTTTATGGGGGCCACCATAGCCTTTAATCCTTCCGGTGGGTTTGCCAGAGGCCTTTCCAAATACACGGATCGCATACTGGAATTGATGGCAGATGCTGCCCTGAACCCAAATTTCACAGAAGAGGAATTCAAAAAAGAACAGGACAAGCTCCTGGAAGGGATCCGATCCAATGAAAAAAGCGTGCAGGCCGCTGCCCGGCGTGTTGAAAGTGCCCTTGCATACGGGACTATTCACCCATATGGCGAATTCCTGACCCTGGAGTCCGTGGGCAGCATCGCCATGGAAGATGTTGTTAAGTATTATCAGAATAATTTTGTCCCGGCCAACGCCTATCTGGTCGTTGTGGGGGATGTAGAGGTTGCCGCCATCCGGGAACAGATCGAAACGCATTTCAACCGATGGCTGAAAGCCAGCCCTTTGGTCAGCAGCCTGGCTGAACCCCTGGACGTGCAGTATACCCAGATCAACTTTGTAGACATGCCCAATGCGGTCCAATCCGAAATTACCCTGGAAAACCTGGTGGACCTCAAAATGTCAGATCCGGATTATTTCCCTGCATTGATCGCCAATAAGCTATTGGGCGGTAGTTTCCTGAGTTATCTGAACGCCAGCCTGCGCGAGGAAAAAGGGTATACCTATGGGGCGGGTTCATCTATCGGAGCTGATAAGTACGCCGCCAGGTTCCGTGCATCGGCAAGTGTGCGCAACGAGGTTACAGACAGTGCTGTAGTCGTTTTTATCGATCAATTCAGGCGCATCAGAGAAGAAGCGATCGATCCGGAGGAAATGGAAATCGCCAAGGCGGAATATGTCGGGCAATTTGTAATGGCTCTTGAACGCCCGGAAACCATAGCCCGATACGCCCTGAACATCCGTACCGAAAACCTCCCGGAGGATTTTTACAGCACGTATTTAGAGAAAATCAACGCAGTTACCCCTGAGCAGGCACAGGCCGCTGCCAGGAAGTATATCTCCCTGGACAATTCCCGGATCGTGATCACCGGAAGGGGAAGTGAGGTTCTTGAAAATCTTGAGAAACTCACTTTCAAAGGAAGGACAATTCCCATCAAATACTACGACAAGTACGCCAACCCCACCGATAGGCCGGAGTTTGGGGCAGCTCTTCCTGAAGGCATTAACCTACAATCTGTATTGGACCATTACTTCGAGGCTATTGGAGGGAAGGAGACCCTCGACCAGGTCAATTCCCTGAAGCTGGTCTATGAAGGATCTGCCATGGGCGCCACCGTCAGAACGGAAGAAATACGCACCTCGGACCAGTATGTCCAAACTACCTTTATGAATGATTCGCCCATGATGGGTGTCGTCTCGAAGGGGGATGAGCTGTACATGAAGCAAGGTGCCAACAAGATGCCGCTTCCCCAGCAGATGAAACAGGACCTAAAGAAAACCATGGGCATTTTCCCTGAACAGGCCATTGCCTTAAATCCCGAGGCGAAGGTTACCGGAATGGAAATGGTGGGGGACCGGCAGGCCTATGTGGTAGAGGTGCCCGGACAAATGGTGCGTGCCAGTTATTTCTACGACGTCGAAACGGGCTTGAAGCTCAAGGAGGTTTCCGTCATTGAGATGAACGGCCAAACACAGAACCAGGAAGTGCTTATAGAGGAATACCAGGAAGTAGATGGCATTAAGTTTCCATCCCTGCGCATGGTTCCCATGGGGGCCCAGCAAGTGGAGAGCAAACTGCTGGAAGCCATAATCAACTATGAGGTGAAGGAATCGGATTTTGACTGATCCACGGGCATGGATGGCAATAAAGGTGCCTCACCCGGGCGTTTTTCTGCGCTTGTTCACCAGATATACCCCCAGCAGGATGACCGCTGCCGCCGCAAACTGGCCCATGCTGAATCGTTCCCCGTCAATCAGTCCCCAGAAGATGCCAACAATAGGAATCAGATAGGTCACCGAGACCGAGAAAACCGGGGTTGAGATCTGAATCAGGCGGTTGAACATTACCTTGGCGATCGCCGTGCCGAAGATGCAGAGCAGGGCTATATATCCCATGGATGGCCAGAAATGAGGTCCCTGCCGCACCGGTCCGGAAAGTGCCCCAGAAAAGAGTACAACGGCCAAAGCAGGCAGGATCAGAAACAGGAAGTTGCCTACAGCAATCCCCATTGGACTGACAGACTGCAGCTTGCTTTTGATCAGATTTGCATTTACCGCATAACAAAGCGAGGCCAGCACCACACCGGAGGTATACCAGTAATTCTGTTTGGGGTTGATTTCGGCTCCAAGATAGATCAGCAAACCGGCCCCTGCCAGGCCGACAAGCACCCCTAAAAGCTGGTTGCCGGTAAATGAAATCCTGAACAGGGCAAATCCCACAAACAAGGTAAAGAGCGGTACAAGTGAATTCAGGACGGAGGCAATGCTGCTGTCGATTTCCGTTTCAGCCCAGGCAAAGAGGAACATCGGCACAAAGCTGCCCACGATACCGCTTAACGCCACCCATTTCCAGTCTTTTCCGGCAATTGTGGAAATCGACCGAAAGCCAATGAGGAGCAACAACAATCCGGCCATTAGGACCCGTACACCCCAAAGCTGTATGGCCGTAAATCCCAGCAATCCCTTTTTGATCAGGATATAGGAACTTCCCCAGATAATGGAAAGCACGATCAGATAGAACCACTTGCGGTTGATATCACTCAAGGGATAACAGTATATTTATGCAAAGTTCCTACATTTGAGTAATTAATATTTTCGATGAATATCACCTTTCTCTATCGCACGATTGTCGGCAGGTTTTCCATTGTTGCCCTTTTCATTACCGGTATACTCTTTTCGTATAGTTGCGGGGAAACCAAAGAGCCCCCCGCCCTTATGCAGGAAGTTATTGCCATTCACGATTCAGTCATGCCTAAAATGCCGGAGATCGGGCGGCTCGTGGCTGAATTGAAACCGCTGGCAGACAGCACTGCCAAGGGACTGCCGTATAAGAACGCCATGGAAGACCTTCAGGCTGCGCACACCTCCATGATGGACTGGATGAAAGGCTTCGGGGACCGGTTCGACTACGCGGAAACCATGGAAGGAAAACCCCTGAGCCCTGAGAAAATGGCATGGCTGGAAGAGGAGGAAGTCAAGGTCAAAGCCATGGCGGAACAGGTGAACAGCAGTATTGAGCAGGCCAGGGCACTGCTGGATAAAAAGGAGTAGTCCTTTCCGACTAAAAGGGCAGTTTTCCCAGGTCCACATTGCCCCCGGAGATCAGGATCCCGGTTTTTTTGCCTTGAAACACATCCGGTTCCCTGAGCACTGCTGCAAGGGCTACCGCGCTGGAGGGCTCAACGACAATCTTCATGCGTTCCCATATGAGCCGCATGGCACTGACAATTTCATCCTCTGTAACGCGAATAATCGTCTTTACGTGATCCTGAATAACCGGAAACGTATAGGATCCCAGGACGGTTTTCAGTCCGTCGGCAATAGTATCTGTGGATTCATTGCCCAGGATCTTTCCTGCCTTCAAAGATCGATAGGCGTCATCTACCTGAAGGGGTTCCGCTCCCACGGGTTCACAGCCACTGCTGAAAAAAGCGGTTGCCAGGGCGGTTCCCCCAAGCAATCCCCCTCCACCTACCGGAGCCACTGCATAATCCAGATCACCGACCTCTTCCAAAAGCTCCAGACAGGCAGTTCCCTGCCCCAGCATGACCATAGGGTCGTTAGAAGGATGAATAAATACAGCGCCCTTTTCCCTCCTGATTCGTTCAGCTTCCGACTCCCGGGCTTCCAGGGTGGAAGGACATTCAATAACCTGGCCCCCGTATGCCTGAACCGCCCTTTTCTTCACCTCCGGCGCGCTTTCCGGCATTACGATATAGGCCGGGACATCCAGGTTTCTGGCGGCAAGGGAAAGGGCCTGGGCAAAATTTCCCGAGGAATGGGTTACCACGGCCGGTAGGGGGCCGCTTTCTTTTTTCAGAAGCAGGGCATGAGTAGCTCCTCGTATCTTATAGGATCCAGCCCGTTGGAAATTCTCGCATTTAAAGTAGAGCTCGGCCCCGGCCATTTGGTCCAGCAGGCGAGATCGCAATACGGGAGTCCTGTGGATGTAGGGTTTGATCCGCTCGTGGCAGGCCTTTAAATCATCGGGTGAATAGGATGACATCTGTTTGAATTTTGGATGCTGTGCTTATCGCCATCGGAGGCTTTCCATAATGCGACGGATATCCCGCTGCATAAAAATCGCTGCCGGCAAAATTGAATCGTAATTGGGCTTGGCGTAAAAGTACAGCGAGCCCGTGACGAAGTGGTTCACGCTATCGGTTAGATAGAACTGGGATTGGGAGGCCGCATTGCCTTTCACCTCATAATACATCCCATATATCCTGTCGTCTGCATTCATATAAGGCTGCTCCAGGATATTGTCGGCCTTTACGACGTGTTCATAGGAAAGTTTCTGGGCATCCGAAAGCAATTCCCGAATATTTCCATCAACCGGCTTGTAGGTGATAAATATTGAACCCTTCATGGGCTTATAATCAAGCACCAGGTTGCAGGTTCCCTGAAATTCAACCTCAGCAGCCTGGTTGTAATCAAATGTATAGGGGCAATCGGATTCCATCATCTTGTAGGCCTGGGCCGGGTATTCAAGTCGCAGCATGGCTCGGGGTTTGGGAATGGGATCTTCCTTACACCCAAAAAATGCCAACGATAAGAGTCCTAGTACAATGGTATGGGTTTTATTCACGGGGAAGGGTTACTTTAATTTGTTTAAGTCTTTTTTTGTCAATGCTCTCAACCATAAACTGGAAACCCTCAAAACGGATTTTTTCACCTCGCCTCGGGAAACGCCCTGCTACCTCCAGAACAAACCCGGCAATGGTCTCAGACTCCCCTTTGTTCGCCTCAAAATTCGATTCATCCTCCAGTTGAATCGCGCGATAGAAGTCCTTGAGGTTGGTCTTCCCGTCGAAGACGTAATTGTGATCATCCAGCTTGGAATACACCAGGTCCTCATCGTCAAATTCATCACTGATGTCTCCCACGATCTCCTCGATCACGTCCTCAAGGGTCACAATCCCGGAGGTGCCGCCAAACTCATCTACGACCACCGCCAGGTGGTTCTTCTTGTTCTGAAATTCGAGCAGGAGATCGTCGAGCTTCTTGTTCTCAGGAACAAAGAATGGTTCCCGTATGAGGGAAACCCAGTTAAAGGATTTTCGTTCCAGGTAGGGAAGCAGATCTTTCACATACAGCACTCCCAGCACATTATCCAGGCTTTCGGAGTACACCGGGATCCTCGAGTAGCCATTCTTCTTAATCTCCACCAGGACTTCGGGATATTTCAGGTCTTCCGGGAGGGCAAAAATGTCGAGCCTGGGCCGCATCACCTGCTTGGTGTCCGTATTGCCGAAGGAAACGATCCCTTCCAGGATCTTCTTTTCCTCCCGCGTGGTATCGCCCTCTGAGGTAAGTTCCAGGGCCTGTGAGAGGTGGTCCACACTAAGGTTGGACTTTTGCTTTCCAAGACGCTTGTACAACCAGTTGGTGCCTCGGCGCATGGGTCCGGTCAGCGGAGTGAAGAGGACATCCAATACGCGCAATACGTAGGTCATCCGCGAGGCGAAAGCCACCCGGTTTCGATTCGCATAGATCTTGGGAAGGATTTCACCGAACAACAGTATTAAGAAAGTGGCGAGGATGACTTCCAACAAAAACCGGACATAGATAAAACCAAAGAATACCTGATCTATTCCGGCGAAGAGGGTATCCCCAATATCGTTCAGCAGGAGTACAATTCCAATGTTGATGGCATTGTTGGCTATAAGGATTGTAGCCAATAACTTTTTGGGTTTGTCCAGGAGCCTGTCTATAATCCCGGCCTTGGCGGATCCGGTTGCTTTAAGCTCGTTCAGCTCCGTTTGTGAAAGGCCAAAGAAGGCCACTTCCGCCCCGGAGATGAGCGCTGAGCAGGCCAAAAGCAACATCAATAAGATCAGTTTCAGGATCAGTATGCCATCCATGGCGATCCCGTTGAGTATGGCGCTTAGGGGGTCGGGGTCCAATGACTATACGTTTGGTTGCTTAAAATGGAAGGTCATCCTCCCCTTCAGGAGTGTCCATCTGTGGAGTGCTCGTAGGTTCGGGAGAAGCTGCAGGAGCTGATTGAGACCTTCCCTGCATGGCCGGGTTGGACATATCTCCACCTCCTTTATTGGAGAGGAAGGTGAAATCCGTGGCCTGGACTTCCGTGGTGTAACGGGTAACGCCATCCTCCCCCTGCCACTGACGGGTTTTGAGGCGTCCCTCTATATAGATAAGGTCACCCTTGCTGAGATACTTCTCACAGACCTCCGCTGCTTTGTTCCTCACTACGATATTGTGCCACTCCGTGTTGGTTACTTTCTCACCCGTTTGCCTATTGGTGTAGGACTCATTGGTCGCAATGGGGAAACGCCCGATACAATTGCCACCCTCGAAGTAGTGCATTTTTACTTCATCTCCCAAATGCCCGATCAGCATTACTTTGTTCAGTGTTCCGCTCATAGTAGATCAATAAGGTCAAAAGTACGAATTTTTAACGGTTTCCATGAAATTGGCAATCAGGACCGGAACGGGGTAGTCCTGCATCTCAGAAATGGGAATGCACTCCTTCAAAGGGTGGCTCAGCCGCAAGATCCAAAAGGTCACATGGAGGTGCTGATGGGAAAGTTTATGGATCAGTGGTTTCGGGTTAAACCTGATGACATCATCCGGGTTGGACAGGTCTTCAAAACCGTTTTGACGGATGAGTCCCAATATGTCCTTATCCTCGACTTGCCCGGTTGATTCAATCAATGGGAATTCGTAGAGGCCCCTCCAGATGCCGGGTCTGTGTCTTTGGACCAACTGCGTCTGAAACGCAGGATCCACGGGCACCAAATAGTTGAAATACCGCTTTCTTTCCTTTTTCTTTGGAAGTTTCCTCGGCAGCTCGCTTACCCATCCCTCAGCCAGGGCAACACAACTATCAGACAGCGGGCATTTCCCGCATTGTGGGTTCTTGGGCGCACACTGAAGGGCTCCGAATTCCATAAGTCCCTGATTGTATTCCCCGGGATGCTCCTGCGCCATCACCTGCTCCGCCAGCGCTGCAAAATGTCGAATCCCTTCCGGGCTGTTGACCGCCAGCTGTATCCCAAAATAGCGGCTAAGCACCCTGTAGACATTCCCGTCCACTACAGGATGTGGAAGGTCAAAACAAATAGAGGCTATGGCCGCTGCCGTATAGGGGCCGATCCCTTTTAATTTTAGGAGCTCCTTATAGGTTTGGGGGAATTTACCCCCATAGTCCTCCGAGATGATGCGGGCAGTCCGATGCAGGTTGCGTGCTCTTGAGTAGTACCCCAACCCCTGCCAAAGTTTGAGGACCTCCCGCTCAGAGGCTTGCGCCAGGTCTTCCACCCTGGGAAACCGTTCCGTGAACCGCATATAATAGGGAATGCCCTGGGCGACCCTGGTTTGCTGCAACATGATCTCGGACAACCATACCTGATATGGGTCACGGGTATGTCTCCAGGGAAGGTCCCTTTTGTACTCCTGGTACCACTCTAAAATACGATGCGAAAATTGCATGGATTCGGGGTCATTTTTCAAATCTAAATCTAAATGGTAACTTAATAATTAACTGCAGGAAAAAGATTGAATAATATTTATATATTTGCAACCCTGAAACTTACAGATAATTTAATATGACGAAAGCGGATATTGTATCTAGAATCTCAGAGAAACTGGGAATGGAAAAAGGCGATGTACAAGCAACTGTTGAAAGCTTTATGGATGAGGTTAAATCCTCCCTTGAAAACGGTGACAATGTATATCTCAGAGGCTTTGGCAGTTTTATTATTAAAACTCGTGCCGAAAAAACCGGACGAAACATCTCAAAAAACACAACTATCAAAATTCCTGCCCATAACATTCCGGCCTTCAAACCTGCTAAAGTGTTTATCGAAGGCGTGAAAACCAATGTGCAGGTCAAGCAGTAAACGATAAATCTGAGCTATGCCGAGTGGTAAAAAAAGAAAAAGACATAAGGTAGCTACTCACAAGCGAAAAAAACGCAGAAGAGCCAACCGACACAAGAAAAAGTAGTCTCAGCACTACTTTTTCGTTTTAATACGTTCATTGACATAGAATTTCCTTTAAGGATATTCGACGGGTTTACGATACAACCTGTGACTATTATTGTTTAATCAATTCACTTCCCCGTATTGGGAAGTGGAGCTAAAACTAATCAGGTGAATAGAGAATTAATCGTAAGATCCGATTCCAATTCCGTCGATTTTGCCTTGTTAAAAGAAGGGAAACTCATTGAACTTCACCGGGACGAAAACGACCACAATTTTAATGTGGGAGACGTCCTGCTGGCGAAGACCCGAAAACCGGTAACGGGATTGAATGCTGCTTTCGTAAACGTAGGATACGAAAAAGATGCATTCCTCCATTACCACGACCTCGGGCCACAGCTATTGAGCATGCTGAAGTTCATCAAGGGAGTGCGGTCCGGCAGGACCAAGGATTTCTCCCTGAAGAATTTTCCCTTTGAAAAAGACATCGATAAAAACGGCAGCATCAAAGATGTTGTCAAACCGAACCAGCCCCTGCTTGTTCAGATCGTCAAAGAACCCATTTCCACCAAGGGACCCCGCATCAGTTCAGAATTATCCATTGCGGGAAGATACCTGGTAATGGTTCCTTTCTCAGACCGGGTCTCGGTCTCACAGAAGATCGGGAGCAAACAGGAAAAAGATCGGTTAAAAAGACTGGTCCGCAGTATTAAACCAAAGGGATTTGGGGTAATCATAAGGACAGTTGCTGAAGGCAAAAAAGTTGCAGAATTAGATAAGGATCTAGAGAATCTGATGTCCAAATGGATATCGATGTGCAAAAAATTACGTAAGGCTCATATGCCGTCCAAAGTTCTGATAGAACTCAACCGGGCCTCATCAATTTTGAGGGATGTCTTTAACGACACGTTTACCGGAATCCATGTGGACGACGAAACGCTTTACAATCAGATCAAGGATTACCTGCATGAAATCGCTCCTGACAAAGAATCCATTGTCAAGTTGTATACTTCCAATGTCCCGATCTTTGAAAAATTCGGGATAGAACGGCAGATTAAAACCTCCTTCGGACGAACCGCCTCCATGAGCAAGGGAGCCTACCTGGTCATTGAACACACAGAAGCATTGCATGTGGTCGATGTCAACAGTGGGAACCGCTCTAACAAGGCGAAGAACCAGGAAGATACCGCTCTGGAAGTAAATCTGCTGGCCGCCACCGAAATCGCCAGGCAATTGCGCCTGCGTGACATGGGTGGGATCATCGTGATAGATTTCATTGATATGGTTCGGGCTGAGCACCGCAAGAAACTGTACAATCGCCTCCGGGAGGAGATGAAGGATGATCGCGCCAAACATAAGATCCTGCCACCGAGCAAATTCGGACTGGTACAGATCACAAGGCAACGGGTCAGGCCTGAAGTCAATATCAAGACAACGGAGGCCAACCCCAGCGGCAGCGGTCAGGAAGTAGAAGCGCCAATCGTGCTTATAGAAAAAATAAGCCACGATCTGGAACAATTGCTGAAAGCGAATAACCGGGAACGGGCAATCATTCTGAATGCCCACCCATTTATTGCAGCGTATCTGACCAAGGGTTTTCCTTCTATACGCACCAAATGGTTTTTGGAGTACAAGAAGTGGATCAAAATCCAACCCAGAGATGCCTATACCTATCTGGAATACCGGTTCACGGACCGGGATGGCACACCTGTAAAATAAAGAACAGCCTCATGATGAGGCTGTTTTTTTTTGCCCCTGCCCCAAATCACAACAGGATGCAACCTAGGCGTGAATTCTGTATTTTTATCCGTAAGAAGCCAACCTTCATATGATGAATCCAGCCAAGAATTGCACCTTGTTGATCCTGCTAACAACCCTTTGGGCATGCCAGAACGAATCCACCGACCACAGCGGGCGTTTCAGGTCGATCCTTGAGGACACTCATGGCATTGCGGGCAGGGCTGAATATTTGAACACCCCTTATGTCACCGCCGGAGACCGCCTCTACATGGTGGGTCATCAGGACGGGTCCTTTCCCGAACTGGGATGGCATATTAAAGGTGAAATGGGGGGGATCTGGAACCATCCCATTAAATTGATGGATGGATTCGAGGCGTCGGTGCGCCTGGGGGATCGGGAAATTCCCATACGCAATGCGCATTTGTTTACGAATTACCCCATGGCCAACCGCCACGAATACCGCATGGATTCCCTGGAATTGCACATTGAACGATGGCAATTCGTTCCCGATGCAAAACAGGGGATCTCCGTAAGCTATGTGCTTCAAAACACGGGTGATTCTGAAAAAACCCTGGAACTCGCCTTCACCGGACATGCAGACCTGCGTCCGACCTGGCTGGGGGAGCGAACCCAGATGAAAGACAGCACGGACCAGGCATCCTATGACCCGGAATTGGGCGCGTGGATTGTGAAGGATGCGGGCAACCCCTGGTATGTCGTCTTCGGTTCTGAACAAACTCCAACCGGTCAGGAACCCGCTGAGAGTCCGTACATGGGGAAAGGGGCCTCCGGAACCCTGCATTACCATGTGTCACTGGCTCCGGGGGCTACAAGGACCATTCATTTCAATATCGCAGGTTCCTACCATTCTGCTCAGGAGGCAATCAATACCTACCTGGATTTCAATGACCAACGGTTGGCCTATCTATCTGAAAAGCGAGACCGGTATGCCTCCCTGGCCCGGCTCAGCAAGCTGACCACCCCGGATACGGTGCTTAACCAAACCTTTGAGTGGTTGAAGTACAACTCCGACTGGCTTATTCAGGAAGTTCCGGAAATCGGGCGTGGGATTACCGCCGGGATTCCGGATTATCCCTGGTGGTTTGGCGTCGACAGCGAATACGCACTGCAGGGTTATATGGCGGTGGGCCAGCGGGATATTGTGCACGAGACCATCGCATTGCTGGATAGTGTTTCAAGGGCCGTAAACGGCAATGGAAGGATCATCCATGAGATGTCGACCAATGGGGCGGTTTTCAACCCTGGAAACATCAATGAAACCCCCCAGTTTGCCACCCTTATCTGGCGAACCTATCAATGGAATGGAGACCGGGAGTTCCTCGAGCGATATTTCCCCACCATTCGCGACGGCCTGAATTGGCTGATGGCCGAAAATGATGCCAACAAAAATGGATTCCCAGATGGTTTTGGCATGATGGAAATCCACGGCCTGGACAGTGAAATGATAGACGTGGCGGCTTATACCCAGGCCGCTTTTTCCCATGCAACCCTGATTGCAGGAGAACTGGGTGAGTCTGCCCTGGCATTGGAATACCGCCAAAAAGCTTTGGAACTTCAGAAAAAGATCAACCGGGAATTCTGGTCGGAGGATTTCCAGTCCTATGCAGACTTCATGGGAACCGACCAACAAGCCCTGCACCTGATCGAAGATGCCATTGTCCGGGCTGATACGCTGGAAAAACCATGGGCCATTGAGGAACTTGAACAGACCCGGGAAGAAATCAAGAAGCATCCCGGCGGAAGTCAATCCAGGCCATTTGTGCTCCACCACAACTGGGTGGTGAACACCCCAATGGAAATGGGCATTGCCGACCCCGAGAAAGCCGTTTTGGCGTTGGAAACTGCCCGGAACTTCGTAAACCCTTTCGGGATGTTTGTCACGGGGATCGACAGGGATGAGTCCGCCGGAGCCGATGAGGGTTCTTTTAAAGGGAGTAAGGTGTTTTCCTACACGGGAGCCGTGATGACCCTGCCTACCGGTGTACAGGCCGTAGCCGAGAATAATTACGGCCGTCCTGATATGGCCCTGGATTATTTGAAGCGCATGACCAGAAGTTTTAGCTATGCCCTGCCGGGGAGCATGTATGAAGTGTCTCCGGATTACGGCATGATCGCACAGGCATGGAACATCTACAGCTTTGCTGTTCCCATCGTCCGGCAATTTTTCGGAATCCGGCCCATGGCCTCAAAAAAGGAGATCAGGATACGCCCACAGCTGCCAACCTCCTGGGACCAGGCTTCCCTGGAAAATGTATTGGTGGGTGAAAACCGCGTCTCGGTCTTCTACAAGGAAAAGGATGACGGCAGTAAAATGATCCGGATCCTCCAGGACAAAGAAGATTGGCACATCCTGCTGGACATCGGGGATTATGATCATTCCGCCGTGGAGGCAATCAAAGGGGAGGTAAAAGTGCATTCGGAAAAAGAGGATGGAAGCCTGGAGTGTTCCGGCAGGGAAATTGAGATCATATACAACTAGGTCATCATGAGATTTGGGGGAAGGAAACCTTATACCCTTGAGGAAGCGCAAAGGCGCATGGAGGGATACTGCGCCTATCGGGAGCGCTGTCACCAGGAAGTGGTATCCAAATTGAGATCCATGGCAATGATCCCCGAAGCTGTGGACACTATCGTAGTACACCTGATCGAATCGGGCTTCCTGAATGAAGAACGCTTTGCCCGGGCATTTGCAAAGGGCAAGCTCCACCAAAAGGGATGGGGCATGTCCCGCATCCGCCGGGAATTGAAGCAGAGGGAAATCACGGATTACCTCATTGATAAGGCCCTTGAGGAAATCGAACCGGAAGATTATACCGGGGTCTTCAACACTCTGGCCCGCAAACGGTGGGAGCAACTGGCCGGGGAGTCGGATCGTCAAAAAAAGCTGCGAAAATTCTCCGATTACCTGATCTACAGGGGGTGGGAATTCGATAGGATCCTTGAAAAAGCACGGGAACTGCAGAAAGATCCTTCTTCGGAGGGGACTTAAAAAGAAAAGCACCCGAAAGAACAAACCCGCTATGCCCTAGGAATTTTTGTCCTGTTTTTTGTAATTTTGGAATCCAAAAATCAGTCGGGAAGATGAAACCAAAAGTGACTACGGAATTCCAGCATGGGCAGGCACGCATCTTTAAGAATCCGTTCCTGGAAAGTCTTACCAAAACAAATCCCATTCAAAACATCATTGTTTACGGGATCACCATTATCGCACTTCTAATACTGGCGGTTAATTATGTGGGGTTGTCCCCCTGGGCAGTGGCGGGACTGTTCGCTTTCGGTGTAATTTTCTGGACTTTTGCCGAGTACATGTTGCATCGTTATGTGTTTCACTGGGTAACGGAAGCCAAATGGTCACAGCGCTTCCATTTTATCATGCATGGTTCTCACCATCAGTACCCCAGGGATGAGGAACGCCTTTTGATGCCACCGGTCCCCGGTCTGATCATGGCATCGGCACTCTTTGGGTTCTTTTACGTGATCTTCTGGATAGCCGGATTTTCAGATCTTACTTTCGGATTTTTTCCCGGATTTTTCACGGGTTACCTCATGTACTCGTTTGTGCATCGCGCGACTCATGTAATGCGGCCCCCAAAGCGCTTTAAAAAATTATGGATGCACCACAGCCTGCATCACTACCGGTATCCGGATAAGGCTTTTGGAGTTTCGAACACCTTTTGGGACCGCGTTTTCGGCACCATGCCGCCAGACCGGAAGCAGGAACAGCCCGCTAAGGCAGCATAGCCTTATCGGATAGCTTTCATTCGCTCAAAGGCCTGGTTACGGTCAAACAAATACCGGTAGGTGGTGTGGATCTTGTTCACCCGGCCTCCGACCTGCCTGACCACCAGGATCATTTTTGGATTAAAATCCCCGATCCCGCTCATTTCAAGCGTTTCGTATTTCCTTTTGGAAAAGAGGACTTTGGCCATGGCATGAATAATCGCCCCATCCACGCCCCTGCCCTGATGTTCGGGAACTACGCCAAAAACCATCCCAAGCAACTTTTTCTTTGGGCTCATTCGCTTAAACCACAGAAATTTTAATTTGCCAAATAGATCCAACTTTCCGTTCAGGTGCTTCAGGATCTGATTTACTTCCGGTATGCAAACAAAGATGGCCACAGGTTCCTTTTTGTAATACGCCAACCAAATGATCTCCTGGTCAATAACCGCTTTTAGCTGGCTCATGATGGCCCTGCCCTGCTCCAATGAAAGCTCATTGACCCCCTCGTGCTTAACCCATGCCTTGTTGTATACCTGAATGATCTCCCTGGCATATCTGTCAAAATCGGAAAGTCGGAGATGGTCAAAAGTATAGTTGGAATCCGATGCGACTTTTTTGGCCTTTTCCTCCAGTCTGGGGCTTAGGGGTTCAAAAACGGGTTTCAAAAAGGTGTATTGTTCGTAGTAGGTCTTAAATCCGTACCGCTCAAAGAGGTCCTTGTAATATGGAAAGTTATAATTGCACTGATAATTTGGTTCCTGATCGAATCCTTTGGTCAGCAGGCCCCACCATTTATCGCGCCGGCCAAAATTTATGGGGCCGTCCATATAGGTCGCCCCTTTTTCCATAATCCAATTCTTGGCGGCGTCAAACAGAAGATTGGCCGCTTCCTGATCATCGATACATTCGAAAAAGCCAATCCCTCCCGAAATTTCTTCCTGAGGCTCTGTCGCTTCGGCCTGGCTCTTGACAAATGCGGCAATGCGTCCCACTGCCTTTCCCCCATCCTCGAGCAACCATCTCTGACATTTCCCGTAGTTGTAGGTCTTGTTCAAAATTGGGTCAAACACCGCCTTGATATCCTTATCCAGGGGGCGTATCCAATACTCATTTTTTGCATACAGGGAAACAGGCAGGTTGATAAACCGTTTTTGATCTGCCTCGGAGGACACTGCTATCAGTTGCATCATTCGCTGCCTTCTTTTGCGATATGTAAATCTAACCTTTCTATGTTATTCAGGAAAATCTGCGGCATCACCAAGACTGCGGTTTTCCCTACCCAATTGAATCGCAACCGGCAGGTTCTGGTGGGTCCGTTCAATCGCTTTTTCATTCTTCCAGTCAATCCATTGCTGCCCCCGCACCCTGCGCATCAGGTTGTCGTAATACCGCATGACAAAAACGTTGTAGAGCGCCCTGCTCAGATTTCGCGGGTTTCGAGCGAGGGCTCTGAGGCTCATGGAGAAGCCCGGGCTGAGATAACGCATATAGTGCCAGTAGCCCTCTGGCATATAAAGCAATTCCCCATGGTTTAAGTGGGTTTTATATCCATTGGAATACCGAAGCGCTGGCCATTGGCTGAAATCGGGATTCGAAAAATCAATGCTTTCATGGGTGATCAGGGAATGCGGGACCTTGTACAAATACCTGTTCTCCGATTGGGGGAACAGGATCACTTCCTTGGTGCCTTCAAAGTGGAAATGGAAAATATTGGCCAGGTCGATGTCGTAGTGCATAAAGGTGAAGGAATCCCTCCCGCCAAAAAAAAGCATGGGCAGCCTTTTCATCATCCGCAAACCATAGTCGGGATATCGAAAGTCCCGTTGCAATTCAGGCACCTCCTTTAAGATGTTCCATAGAAAGATGCGATACCGGGTAGGTTCGCTTTTCAGCAAATCAATATACTCCTTCATGCGCATCATGGCGTGGGGTTCATTGAACCCGTCCTCGTGGTGCACCGGCCGGTCGTCGTAAAGGGGGACTACTTTATCACCCGCTACTTTGCGCATATAATTGAGGTTCCACTTGGCGTATGCCGGCCAATCCGCTATGGCTTTCTCAATCACCACCGGTTTCTGAGGCTTGAAATAATCCTCGAGAAACGCCTTCCTGCTAATATTGGAGACCCTGGGAACCTCTTCTAAATGCACAAATAGGAAATTTTAACTCCCAAAGGTAAGAAAGATTGCAAAATGATCAGGAAGCCCCTTTTCCCCGGGCTTTTTCGTTCCGTTCAATGTGATGACCCGGACGGGTCCAGCGCGGTTTTTCCCCAAGGGGCGCCAGGCTGGTGGCCCCGGCCTCCACGGTTTGGGGCTGTTCTTTCTTGAGGAACGCTTTTTGGGGCTTCAGGCCCAGTTCCCGGAACATTTCCATATCCTCATTGACATCCGGATTGGGCGTAGTCAGCAGCTTGTCCCCGGCGAAGATCGAATTTGCACCGGCAAAGAAACAGAGGGCCTGTCCTTCCCGATTCATTTGTGTCCGTCCGGCAGATAAACGAACCTGGGTCTGAGGCATGACGATCCGCGTAGTCGCTACCATTCGTACCATTTCCCAGATGGATATGGGCTCCATGTCTTCCATTGGGGTTCCAGGCACTGCAACCAGGGCATTAATCGGAACGGATTCTGGCTGGGGGTCCAGGGTGCTCAGTGCAACGAGCATGCCCGCGCGATCCTCAAGGGTCTCCCCCATTCCGATAATTCCTCCACTGCAAACTGTAACGTTGGTCTTGCGAACATTCCCTATGGTCTCCAGGCGGTCTTCGAAGGCCCGGGTGGAGATCACATCCTTATAGTAGTCTTCAGAAGTATCGAGGTTGTGATTATAGGCATACAATCCTGCCTCGGCGAGACGCCTTGCCTGGTTTTCGGTCAGCATCCCCAGCGTACAGCAAACCTCCATATCCAGTTTGTTGATCGTCCGCACCATCTCCA
Source organism: uncultured Flavobacteriaceae bacterium (assembly GCA_965601625.1). GTDB lineage: Bacteria > Bacteroidota > Bacteroidia > Flavobacteriales > Flavobacteriaceae > Robiginitalea. The sequence continues at coordinate 30,957 of CBFCWO010000017.1, forward strand.
GCACCTGTTCAAAATCCGGACCATCCTTTACATTCCGCCAAGCAGCCCCCATGCACACACGGGAGCTTCCGGAAGCCTTTGCTCTCAGCGCCTGGGCCTTGACCTGTTGTACCGACATCAGATCATTTCCCTCAATATCTGTATGGTAGCGGGCGGCTTGCGGGCAATATCCGCAATCCTCGGGGCACCCTCCGGTTTTGATCGATATAAGCGTGGAGACCTGTACCGTATTTGGATCGTGGTGGTCCCGGTGTACCGAAGCAGCCTCATACAACAACTCCATGATAGGCTTGTTGTAGATGTTGACGATATCATCCCTGGTCCAGTTATGTCGGATATCACTCATGATATTTGGATTTGTTCTCTAAAAGACTGCAATTGCAACGCATTCCCTGCTACAAAAATCAAAAATAGCCTATTGAGGCCTAATGGCCAACCGCCCTGTTCACCCGGGTTTATTTCTCAACAGGAGATCGCAATACAATACTGACTGCATTTGCCCCAAAACCAACGGCATTCACCATGGCATATCTAAATCGCCGCGGTTGTTGGGCATTTTCTATATAGGGAACGCCCACAAAGCGCTGGTGTTGAAGCATCATGACAGCCATTTCAAGACTAAGTGTCCCGGAAGCCCCCAGGGTATGTCCCGCTTTCCATTTATTCGTGGTCATTGCCGGAAGCGCTGCCCCAAAAACCTTCTGAACAGCCTGATACTCCGCACGATCTCCCTTTAGTGTACCCGGGGCGTGCAGCACCAGAATATCGATCTCCCCGGGGGGGATATCCCCAAGGGCCATTTTCATGGAGTCCTGAAGGCAACTGGCATTTGAAGACAGCGAGGCCCCGTGACGAAGGGGTTCAGTGGCATAGCCTATCCCTTCAATCCATGCAACAGCATTTTCCCTGGCTCCCATTTCCATGCAGGCCACCGCTGCGCCTTCTCCCAGCACCATGCTGTTATTGGTCTTAGCCAGATCCAGGGCGCGGCAGGGATAGGTGCCGGATTCCCGACTGTATATTTTCAGGGCCCTCATTTGTGCAATCGTGAAATCGGTAAGTGGTGCTTCGCTCCCCCCTGCCAGAAATTTCTCCACCAGACCGGCCCTTAACCATGCCACGCCATTCATTACGGCATGTAGGGCGGTGGAACAGGTTATGGAATGTGACAGGTCAGGACCTTTTGCCCTGAGGTCCTGGGCTACCCAGGAGGCAATATTTCCCAGGGTGGTAGTGGGAGAAGCCTGGGTGCCGGTGGCCCCGGTTTCGAGGAATTCCCTGTAATATCCCTCAAACAAGCGTGTAGCGCCCCGGGAAGAACCCAAATTCACTCCAAATGCAACATCCGGTCCCCATCCGGCCTTCCGGACGGCCGCTCGGGCCGCATGCATGCCATATAAAACCGAATCATCCAGGTCTTTATAGGCTGGATTCGAATTCCGAACGGTAAGGATGGCCTGCATGGTTTCTTCCTGCAGTTTGCCCACGTATTCGGGACGGTTATCAGAGCCCATATCGGTTAGTGCGTGATCGCGTTTGTTGTACCCACTCCAGACTTCCGAAGAATCCCGCCCTAAAGCTGAGACAGATGCCATGGAAATAATGGATACAGTATCTGGATGCATATCGGATAGCGGTTCTTACAGTTCAGACAACAAGTCCTCTATGGCTTTATAGATCTCGAGAAGCTCCCTCTTTTGGATGACATAGGGAGGCATGAGGTATACCGTATTGCCCAGGGGTCTTAAAAAGATGCCCCGATCCATAAAATATTGCATTACCTCATCCCTGAAATTGCCATACCTCGATGTCCTGGTGGCCAACTCCAGTGCCAGGATCACTCCGCACTGCCTGGAGTCGACAATCCCGGGATGCCCCTGAATTCGCTGGAGAAAATCCCGATGTGATGTCATGATCCTCCTGATTCCTTCCTGGATCTCATCCGAAGTCAGGAGTTCAACCCCGGCCAGAGCCGCCGCACAGGCCAGCGGGTTTGCCGTATAGGTGTGTCCATGAAAAAATCCTTTTGAAATCTCATCCGCATAGAACTCCTGAAAGATCTCTTTTGTGCAGCTGGTCAGCCCCATGGGCAGGAGGCCGGCAGTTAGGGCTTTGGACAAGCAAATCAAATCGGGTTTGGTCCTGATCTGCTCGGAGGCAAAATGTGTTCCGGTCTTTCCAAATCCGGTCATCACCTCATCGGCGATCAGCAGAACACCCCTCGATTTCAGATACCTCAGGATGTGGTCCAGACCTTCCGGGTCGTGGAGCTTCATTGCAGCTGCTCCCTGCACAAGAGGTTCATAGACAAAGGCGGCAATCCGATTTGTACGCAGGAGCTTCTCAAGGTGGGCAATAATTTCTGTGGCATCCCTCGTTTTGGGGGTTGGGATTCGCTGGACCTCAAGGCTGAAATCCTCGAAAGGGCCATTGTATACGGAAAGTCCCGAAACAGACATAGCCCCAAAGGTATCCCCATGGAATCCTTCTTCAAAAGCCAGGAGTACATCCTTTTTCTGCCCGCGGTTAAAGTGGTACTGCAAGGCCATTTTGATAGCCACTTCCACGGAGGTAGATCCGTTATCCGAGAAGAATATCTTTGCCTGATTCCCCGGGAGCAAGGGGACGAGTTTTTCGGAAAGGGCAACGGCAGGCTCATGTGTGAAGCCACTGAAGACCACCTGGTCAAGCTGTTTCATCTGGTGGTAAACCGGTTCCGTTATCGCGGGGTTGCAGTGCCCGTAGACCGCTGTATACCAGGAAGAAATACCGTCGATATAGGAATTGCCTTCCTCATCGTACAGGTAAACCCCATCCGCCCGGGAAATCCCCATCATTTCCGGATGGGTCTTGTGCTGGGTCAGTGGATGCCATATGAATTTCTGATCGCGTGCCGAAAGATTCATAAAACGGGCTGATTATTTCCGGGGATATTCGCAATGCAAAGATGGGAAATAAACTTTATTACCCAATCCGCCATGCAAGGGTTAAAGAAGACCATGGTCCTGGAGGGAAGGACGCAAGACGGCCGCCAGTCGCTTTACGGTGGCGCTTGAAAAGACTGCCTGTTCCTCCATTCGCCCGAGGACCGGAACCCTCGTCCTGCTTTCGACGATCGTCTCTGTGGAGGGGTTCGGGTCCCCACTGTAAAGCAGGTAGGGACGAAGCCCCTTGTCGATCAGCTTATCCAGGGTTAGGAGCGTATGGTTGATGCTCCCCAGATAATGCCTGGAGACGACCACAACCTTATAGGTGGGTTTAATCAGATCTAATATAGTATCCGTGTCATTAAGCGGGACCAATAATCCACCAGCCCCTTCAATGATCAGATGGTTCTCCGTATCTGGGGGAACAATGTGTTTGAGCTCGATCTGAACCCCATCGATCTCCGCCGCTGCATGGGGGCTCATGGGGGTGTTAAGAGCGTATGCGCTGGGATGTATGACGGATCTTGAATTGCTGATCAACGCCCGGACCTTGTCGCTGTCCGTATGGTCCAGGTCTCCTGCCTGTACCGGCTTCCAGTAGTCCGCTTGCATGGCCTCCACCAAAACCGCGGACGCCATGGTCTTGCCCACTTCTGTTGAAATCCCGGTGACAAATATCCGCTTCATAGATTATCCCCTGGTAATCATCTCACACTTAAGACACCGGTACTTAACGGGTTCAAGAAACGGGAACAACCGATTCCAGAAATTTGAGCGGTCGTGATACCGTTCGGAACGGGTTGCCCTGCAATTGGGGCAGGTAACCGGGTTACCATCCCTGTCCACTGCGTACCGGCGTATGGCATTGTAGATTTCCTCGGCTTTCTCACGATCTTCCCGGAACACCATGACCTTTACCCCCCCTATGGCTGAGGCGATAAAGGGGTCCGCCTGCAGGATATTTGCGTCCTTCAGCACCACGTGAATCCCTTCCGATTCCAGCTTGGCTTTGACCAGCTCCGCATCAGCGACGTAGTCAAATGCATCCAGGATGTGATAAGTATTAGGCATCTGAATCTCCCCTTAAGGCCACTGCCAAGATAGTTAAAACTTCCCTGATCTGGGAGGCTGAATTAAAGGCATGCAGGCTGAAGCGAAGACATTCCCGGCCTTTGGGAACCGTGGGAGCCAGTATCGCCTTTACGTCATAGCCCTGTTGCATCAAATGATCCGCCAGGGACCTGACACGGGCATTCCCCCCAATTTCACAACAGTGTACAGCCGCCTCTGCCGGCCTGAAATATTCCAATAGTTCTAACTCCTCCAAACATCCCCGGAAATGCCGGATGTTTTCCAGCAGTGCCCTGCGGGCGGACACGCCTTGTTTGCCTTTCAAGTGTTTATACCCCTGGAGAATGGCCTCCAGGCTTATGGGGGGAAGTGCTGTCGTGTATATAAGGCTCCTGCTGAAGTTGATAAGGTAGTCCCGGAGCAAGGTGCTTCCCAGGATTGCCGCCCCGTGGCATCCCAGGGCTTTTCCAAAGGTTATGATCCGGGCGAATACGGCTTCCTCGCATCCGGCCTTTACGACCTCCCCGGCTCCTCCAGGTCCCAGAACGCCTGCAGCATGTGCCTCGTCCACGATCAGGTGAAAGGAATTTTCCTCGCAGTACCGGGCGAAGGCCCCAACGTCCGGACTATCCCCTTCCATGGAAAACACGGATTCTGTGATCACATACACTTCCGCCTCGCCCCGGGATTTCGGACCCAAAACCCGTTCGACGATGCTTTTTAGGGAACCCAGGTCATTATGGTCGAATTTAAAGGCCCTTGCCTGCCCGAGCCTGATCCCATCTCGGATGCTGGCATGTACGTGCTGATCGAAAAAGATATAATCCCCCCGCTGCAAAATGGCGGAAAGCAGGCCGAGGTTGGCATCATAGCCGGAATTAAAGATTAGGGCGGCCTCTGCCTTGTGGAATTCACGAACCACCTTTTCAGCCGCTGCAAAGAGCGGGTGGTTTCCGCTAATCAAACGGGACCCGGAACTGCCTGCCGATAGATTACCCGTTCCCATTGATCGGATTTTGGAAAAACCCAGGTAATCGTTGGAGGAAAAGTCGATCAGGCCCTTTTGGGCATACAGGGAACGGAGAGAACCTGTCTCCTTTCGCATATCCAATTTCCCCCTCAGCTTTTCGGGTAGTGCAGCCATGGGGTAAAAGTACTACATCCCAAATTTTATTGTGTTCAATCCGCAGGGAAACCTTTCCAGGCGCGAACTCCTGTAACCTCCTTATCGTCATTGTCCTGCTTGAGCGCGTAGCGCATTTAATCTAAAAAACCCGCCTGAGGCGGGTTTTGATATGTTGTGATAATGTTAAACGATCTCAGTCAGCCAGAACGATTACCTTGTTGTTGTTTAACTCCACAGTGCCGCTTTTGATCTTCAGGACCGTCTTCCCTTCCGGGTCCTTGCCAAACCGATCCTGAAACTCCTCTTCGATCTCAATATATCCGGCTATTTTTACCAGGCCCTCCTGCAATAGTGAAACTATGGGAGCGTGGTCGGTCAACATCTGGAATTCTCCGTTGACTCCGGGTACCGTAACCGAGGTTACCTCTCCGGCAAACAGCGTGGCTTCGGGCGAAACGATCTCTAGGTACATGACAACTTGATATGCGCGTCAGGCGGTCCCCCGCCGACAGTTTTAATTTATATTACTCAGCTTCCGCCAGCATCTTTTCACCAGCCTCGATCACTTCCTCAATGCCCCCCTTCAGGTTGAAGGCAGATTCAGGCAGATGGTCAAGTTCCCCATCCATGATCATATTGAAACCTTTGATGGTTTCCTTGATATCCACAAAGACTCCGGGGATTCCAGTAAACTGCTCTGCCACGTGGAATGGCTGAGAGAGAAAACGCTGTACTCTCCTCGCACGGGCCACGGCCAGTTTATCCTCTTCAGAGAGTTCCTCCATACCGAGGATGGCGATGATGTCCTGAAGCTCTTTATAGCGCTGCAGCAACTCCTTCACCCGCTGGGCACAGTCGTAATGTTCATTCCCGAGGATGTCAGCAGTCAGGATCCGGGAAGTGGAATCCAGCGGGTCTACCGCAGGATAGATCCCCAACTCCGCAATCTTCCGGGAAAGTACCGTGGTGGCATCAAGGTGGGCAAATGTTGTGGCAGGAGCCGGGTCAGTAAGGTCATCAGCCGGCACATAAACGGCCTGTACAGAGGTAATCGATCCTCTTTTGGTAGAGGTAATACGCTCCTGCATAGCCCCCATTTCGGTGGCGAGGGTGGGCTGGTATCCCACCGCAGAAGGCATCCGTCCCAAAAGGGCGGAAACCTCAGAACCGGCCTGGGTAAACCTGAATATATTATCTACAAAGAACAGGACGTCTTTCCCCTGCCCTTCGCCAGAACCATCCCTAAAGTATTCGGCAATAGTCAGTCCTGAAAGGGCCACCCTTGCACGTGCTCCGGGAGGTTCATTCATCTGGCCAAATACAAACGTGGCCTTGGATTCCTTCATGGCCTCCTTGTCTACCTTGCTGAGGTCCCATCCTCCGGCTTCCATGGAGTGCAAAAAGTCATCTCCATATTTGATGATCCCGGATTCGAGCATCTCGCGAAGCAGGTCATTTCCCTCACGGGTACGTTCTCCAACCCCTGCAAATACAGAAAGTCCACCATGCCCTTTGGCAATATTGTTGATCAACTCCTGGATCAAAACTGTTTTTCCTACCCCGGCACCGCCAAACAGGCCAATCTTTCCTCCTTTGGCGTAAGGCTCGATCAGGTCGATCACCTTGATCCCTGTAAACAGGACTTCGGTAGAGGTGGAAAGGTCTTCGAATTTTGGTGCTTCCCGGTGGATAGGCAGCCCATTTTTCCCAGCCTTTGGCAAATTCCCCAGTCCGTCAATCGCATCCCCAATAACATTGAAAAGCCGTCCGTAGACATCCTCCCCTATCGGCATTTGGATTGCAGCCCCTGTTGCGATTACTTCTGTCCCGCGGCCCAACCCATCGGTGGAATCCATCGAAATCGACCGTACCGAATTTTCTCCGATATGCGATTGTACCTCGAGTACCAGGATGGAACCATCTTCCCTATTGATCTCCATGGAGTCGTAGATTTTTGGAAGCTCAGCTCCGGATGGAAATTCAACGTCGATTACCGGACCGATGATTTGAGATACTTTACCAGTTTGCTTTGCCATTGTACTGTATTTATAAAAATAGATTGAAAGGCATTTTTTTACGGCTGCAAAGATAGGTTATTCCATTCGTTTTCTGAAAACATAACCTTCCTTTTTCAACACAAAAAAAGGCACCGGAACCGGTGCCTTTTCAAATTCTATAAAAAGTGAGTATTACATGTTGATCGACCAGGAAATGTAATAGATCGCACCCACATTCCCCGTACCGAAGGCGGTCACATATTCATCATTTAATATATTGGACCCGCCTACCTTGAAAATCGATTTCATGCTCGGTACCGCATAGTTTATCTGTGCGTCCAGCACGCTGAAAGAGTCAATAACCCCATCCTGGAAAGAGGCTTCCCAGAAATAACTATCGCTCCATCTGTAATTTATGCCAAAACCAAAGTTGTCAAACAGTTGGGTATGCCCGAATGAGGCTTTAAATCTATGCTCCGGGGTATTGAAATTGGTTCGTATCCCACGGGCTCTCAGCTGTTCAGCGTCTTCGAGTTTTGCATAGGTGTAGTTCACACCCAGATCGAAACCGCCAATTTTGGTGTCCACACCGATATTTGCGCCATATGAATTGATTTGTTGGGGCGAATTGGTATAGGTTTGGTAGGTTCTGCTATCCCCATTGGCGACAGCCAACTGGGCCAAACCTTGTTCCTGCTCTGTACCAAAAACGTTCCCGTATAAAGGGACTTGCACAAATCCTCCGGCAATAAAATTGTCGTATGAATTGTAGTATCCGTTCATATCGATGACGAACCTGCCGATTTGCGCTCGATAGCCCACTTCGTAAGCTATAATTTCCTCAGGTTGAACCAGTGGCGTCTCTACCGCCTGAAAATTTCCTCCGGCGAGTGCCACAGCGTCGAAAGCATTTTCATAGGCAGCTCGCCCTACCACGGTGGCCGTGGGGTTCCCTATAAGGTCTTGCCCTGCCTGGCTAAGTTCAAATGTCCTGATATCACGATCTAAATTGGCTGGTGCAGAACCCACAAGGATTGCCCGACCGGCATCCAATCCAATGAACAAGTCCTGGGTGGTTGGGTTGCGAAATCCTGTCTGTGCCGATACCCTGATGTTGTGGTTCCGCCTTTCGCCTAAAGTCAGGCCCAAAGCAGCCCTTGGAGAGAAAAAGCCATCAAAGAATTCGTTTTTGTCATATCTGCCTGATGCCGTAATTTTTAAACGATCATCCATGACAGTCTTCTGGAATTGTGCATACGCCCCATATTCACTATAGAAAATCGGCCCGTCTATATCGGTAAAAATGGTGCCCTGGCTGTTAAGTTCATATTGCCTGTAGGAGCCACCCACCTGAATATCTGCCCAATCATTGATCAAATGCGCCAGATTGTAGTTTCCGTTCACATGGCGGAACTTGGTATTGTCAATGAATTTGGCACCCGTGGTCAGGTCTCCATCATTAATCACCGAGTTAAAAGCACGCTCGAACTCAGGGGTACCCGGGATCAGACGTCCGGTGTCAGCTGCCTGACGTGCCACGGCATGGGCCTGGTCCTCCGGAAGCTGCACGCCGGTCCCTACCCCGAGGCGGGCACCGATAAACGTTTCTGCATACTCGGTAAACCATTGAGTATCCCCTTTCCATCGCCGATTCGTATTGATAGCTGCAAATCTTGAATCATAGGCGTCACCAGAGTTTTCAGAGACGATATAACCCCTGATAAAGAAGTTATCATTCCTGAGTTCCAATTTATGCTGTTGCATTTTGAACCCATCTACATAATATCTGTTGATTCCCTGATAAATCGTAGTCCCCCTGCCTATACGGCCATTGTAGATCACTTCTAAATCATCTCCAAATGGACGATAATGCAATGCGAGATCTGCTTTAACACTTTGCGCATTATAATCCATCAAATCCCGTTCATTGTACCCCGTCCTGGATACCACTGCCGATCCCAAAGTCCCGGATGGGAGGCCTGCCAGGTCATCGAAGTTCAGCGGAGTAGATACCTCATCACCATAAACGTTAAGTCCGTCATAGGCTGGATTTGATCTATCCGCTCCGGGATTGTTCACATCAACCTCACTGACGGCGTGCCAATCTTCCCCCTGCAAAAAAGAAAAGTTGGCCTTGACTGCAAATTTGTCGCTGAAAGCATGCGCTGCCCGAATCCCAAAATCATAATAGGCATTGTTTCCGGCTGCCTGCTGGGAGGTGATCCCTGTTTTGAAGTAGGAACTTATCCCCTGAAAATCAAAAGGGCTTTTGCTCTGCATGAACAAAATACCATTGAAGGCACCCGCTCCGTACAGGGCAGAAGCCGCACCCGGCAGGATTTCTACGCTCTGTACATCCAGTTCATTCATACCGACCAGGTTCCCCAAAACAAAGTTCAGGCCTGGAGCAGTATTGTCCATGCCATCTACCAACTGCATAAAACGGACGTTGGCAAAGGTTGCGAAACCGCGGGTATTGATCGACTGGAAGGTCAAACTGTTGGTGTTGATGTCTACTCCCTTTAAATTTTGAAGGCCTCCATAGAAGGACTCAGCCGTGGTATTTTTGATTTCTCGGATCCCGAAGCGCTCTACAGACACAGGGGATTCAAAAATCCGTTCGGGCGTCCTGGAAGCGGATATGACCACTTCGTCCAGGAAGGTCTGGGCTTCGGTCAGGGTAATGGAAAGGGTTTGATTGTTCGAACTCACCGTTACAGTGGTGGAAGAATAACCAATGCTGGTTACTTGCAGCTCAAAAGGAGGCTCCTCCGAAGTCTGCAGGGTGAAATTTCCATCAAAATCAGCGGTAGCCCCAACGGTGGTCCCCACGATGACAAGGTTTGCGCCAGGTACTGGATTTCCATTTTCATCGCTTACATTCCCATTAACGGTCGTCTGTGCATATGCCCCCATCGCAACGAGGAACATGACAAGAAGTAATGCTGTTCTCATTAGATTAGTTTGAGTGTTGTGGTTTGTCGGGCAAGATACAGATTTTTTGGCACGAATTTGACATATCCGTAAAATGGAAAGGCTTTGCTGAGAATCACTCAAAAGAAGTTGGGCATAATTCGCAATTCCGAATCGGGTCAGACCAAATGAACGATTACCCCCCAAAAGTTTTGAT
>CBFCWO010000018.1:0-37767 GCA_965601625.1 uncultured Flavobacteriaceae bacterium
AAAAGTGCAGGGGTTCCCCTGCTCAGCTGGGGGGAGTAATACCCAAGCCCGGCAGCTGCCAATGGATGCCATTAAAAGCCGATGGATTGCCCCCTGCGTTTCGAGGGCACCCATTGGCAAAATTTGCGTCTGTCAAATTGTCATAAGCGCATAAAGCCTTATCTTTGCAGCCCTTCCCATCTATGCGGGAGGGTTTCGGATCATGGAGAAGTTACTCAAGGAAGAAATGCAGGGAACAGCCCTGGAAATCAGTGGCAAGTCCAAAAATGCCCGTAAGCTCTATATCGAAAGCTACGGATGCCAGATGAATTTTTCAGACAGCGAGATCGTGGCTTCCATACTGACTGAGGAAGGTTTTAACACCACCCAGCAAATGGAGGAAGCCGACCTGATTCTGGTCAATACCTGCTCTATACGCGAAAAGGCCGAGCTTACCGTCCGCAAGCGGCTGGAGAAGTTCAATGCGGTGAAAAAGGACCGGCCCCATATAAAAGTCGGCGTCCTGGGCTGCATGGCGGAAAGGCTTAAAAGCAAATTGCTTGAGGAAGAGCAGATCGTGGATATGGTGGTTGGGCCGGATGCCTACAAGGACCTCCCCAACCTCGTGCGCGAAGTTGACGACGGGCAGCAGGCGGTCAATGTGATCCTTTCCAAAGAGGAAACCTACGGCGATGTTTCTCCCGTGCGGCTGGGTAGCAATGGCGTAACCGCCTTCGTTTCCATCACCCGGGGCTGCGACAACATGTGTACCTTCTGTGTGGTCCCTTTCACCCGCGGGAGGGAACGAAGCCGGGATCCCCAATCGATACTTCAGGAAATCAATGTACTGTGGGAACAGGGGTACCGTGAGGTGACCCTCCTGGGACAGAACGTGGACAGCTACCTTTGGTACGGGGGTGGTCTTAAGAAGGATTTTGAAAAGGCGAGTCCGTTGCAACAGGCCACGGCCGTAAATTTTGCAGGGCTTTTGGACCAGGTGGCCAGGGCACAGCCCGGCATGCGGGTCCGGTTTTCGACCTCGAATCCACAGGACATGACCCTGGATGTGATCGATGCCATGGCCAGGCACCCGAACATTTGCAACTACATCCACCTGCCGGTCCAAAGCGGGAGCGACCGCATCCTGAAAGCGATGAACCGCCTGCACACGCGGGAGGAATATTTCTCCCTGATCGATGCGATCCGCGAGCGAATCCCCGATTGCGGTATCAGTCATGACATGATCGCCGGATTTCCTGGAGAAACCGAAGAGGACCACCAGCTGACCCTCTCCCTGATGAATTATGTCAGATACGACTTCGGGTTTATGTTTGCCTATTCCGAGCGGCCGGGCACCCTGGCCGCCAGAAAACTGGCCGATGACATCCCGGACCCTGTCAAGAAAAGACGACTGAGGGAGATCATCGATCTGCAGCAAAAACACAGCCTCTACCGCAGCCAACAGCACGTGGGCCGGCTGGAGGAAGTCCTGATCGAGGGGGACTCAAGAAAATCCGACCAGCACTGGATGGGCCGGAATTCACAGAATACCGTAGTGGTATTCCCAAAAGAACATTTTAAGCCCGGAGACTTTGTCCTGGTGCGGATTGAAGACTGTACCTCAGCCACACTCCTGGGCACCGCGGTAGAATATTCAGATAAACGGTAAGGTATGGTTAACCTGCAAAGCATCAAGCAGCGTTTTGAAATCATCGGGAACGACATCAACCTGAACCGAGCCCTTGAAAAGGCCATTCAGGTGGCACCCACCGATATTTCCGTGCTGGTGACCGGAGAGAGCGGAGTGGGAAAGGAATCCATCCCGAAGATCATTCATTCCATCTCCCACCGGAAACACAACAAATACATTGCGGTAAACTGCGGCGCCATCCCGGAAGGCACCATTGACAGTGAGCTTTTTGGCCATGAAAAAGGAGCCTTTACGGGCGCCACCCAAACCCGTAGCGGATACTTCGAGGAAGCCGATGGAGGTACTATTTTCTTAGATGAGGTGGGAGAATTGCCGCTCACAACCCAGGTGCGTTTATTGCGGGTCCTGGAAAACGGGGAATTCCTCAAGGTAGGTTCCTCCAAGGTGCAAAAGACCGATGTACGGATCGTTGCGGCAACCAACCAGAATATGCTGGAGGCCATCCGGGATGGCAAGTTTCGCGAAGACCTCTATTACCGCCTGAGCACTGTTGAGATCCACCTCCCCCCCCTTAGGGATCGAAATGAGGATATTCATTTGCTGTTCCGGAAATTCGCCTCCGATTTTGGCCGGAAATATAAAATGCCGACCATCCGCCTGGACGATCAGGCCCATGACCTTCTGCTGCACTACCGCTGGCCGGGCAATATCCGCCAGCTCCGAAATGTGGCCGAACAGATCTCCGTCCTGGAACAGGAAAGGGGCATCTCGGGGGATGTCCTTCGCTCCTACCTCCCGGCCGATGCCGGAACCCCCAACCTGCCGGCTGTGATCCCTGCCGGCCCCCGAACAGGGGACTTCAGCAATGAGCGGGAGATCCTCTACAAGGTGCTTTTTGACATGAAGTCGGACCTGAATGACCTTAAAAAGCTCACCCTGGAACTCCTCAAGCACGAGGACAGCCAGCAGGCTCGGGAAGAAAACCAGCAACTGATCCGGAAAATCTACGGAGACAACGGACAAGAGGTGGAAGAGGAATCCGCGGTCTCCGTATTGCCAGCCGTTCGGGCAGAACCCGAAACCCAGGTGAACACCCCTGCCCCGACCCCAACGGACAAGTATCATTTTGCCGAGGAAATCGAAGAAGAAGAAACCTTATCTTTACAGGAAAAGGAAATTGAACTGATCAAAAAGGCCCTGGAACGCAACAGGGGCAAACGGAAAGCTGCAGCGGCTGAGCTGGGGATCTCAGAACGAACCCTCTACCGGAAAATCAAACAATACGACCTTTAAGAATTACCTATGGAGCTTTTACGGCTATCCCGCAAATTCCCGTTATTACTCCTGTCCGTTTTATTATTCGGTTGTGGGGCGTACAATTTTACAGGAGGGGATGTCGGAACCGCCGAGACATTCCAGGTAAACTATTTTCAGAACTATGCCACCCAGAGCCCCGGGTCTACCTTTGATCCGGGACTGGACAGGGATTTCACCCTGGCGCTGCAGGATCTCATCCTTACCCAGACCAACCTGGATCTGGTTTCCTCCAATGGAGACCTGTTGTATGAAGGTGAGATCGTGGAGTACCGGGTATCTCCCATGACTGCAACAGCGGAGCAGCGGGCTGCGCAGAACCGCCTGACCATTACGGTAAATGTCCGCTTCTACAACTCCACTAAGGAGGATGCGAATTTCGAACAGCGATTCTCCTTCTTTTACGACTACCCCGCGACGGCACAGTTAGTATCGGTCAGGGATGAGGCGCATCAGGAAATCTTCGAAAGGATCCATCAGGAAATCTTCAACAAATCCCTGGCAGACTGGTAGGTGTATGAAAGTATCCGATTTCACATATCTCCTCCAGGAACCACAGGAGGTCCACACGCAGGAACACACTTCACAACTTGAGGAGGTACTGCATACCTATCCCTATTTTCAGGCTGCACGCGCCCTGTATCTGAGGGGGCTGAAAAACCAGAACAGCTTCAAGTACAATCAGGCCCTGAAATACACTGCGGCCTGTACCGCGGACCGGGAGGTCCTTTTTGACCTGATCACTTCTGAGGTGTTCCTGCAGAACCAGATCGCTGACTCCATTTCCGGGAAACAACCTGTGGGAGACACCGAAATCGAAGTTGAGGAAGTAGCCCCGAACACGGAGCGGGACACGGATATGATCGAAAAGGAGGCGGACAGCCCTCTGCCCCGCAATACCCGGGAAGCCGAAAAAATCCTGGACCCTAAGCTATTTCGATCCAAGGATCCGGCCATCGACAGGGATGTGGAGGAATCCCGGGAGGCCTCTCAGGATTCCCTTCAACTTGGCAGCCCCCTGGAATTTACCCGAAATGAACGACATTCTTTTTCCCAGTGGCTGCAGCTAACCGATCTCAAAAAGGTTGGGAAACAGGACAGGGCTAAGACAGGGGAATCAGACCCAAATCCGGATACGGACGAGGATCCTCAAAAGGAGCGCAGCAAAAAGTTTGAAATGATCGACCGCTTTATCGCCCAGAACCCCAAGATCGTTCCCGGGGAATCCGAGACATCCAAGGTCAACATCAAAAAGTCCCTGAAGCTGGATAAAAAGGAGCTGATGACAGAGACCCTGGCACGCGTCTATCTGGAGCAGGGCAAGTACAAAAAAGCGATCCAGGCCTATAAAATCCTGAGTTTGAAATATCCGGAAAAAAGTAGTTTCTTTGCAGACCGAATTAAAGCGGTGCAGAAACTCCGCGACAATAAAACAGCATAAGACTGATGAGTACCTTTTCCATTTTTCTGATCCTTATCATTGTAGTCTGCCTGCTTCTGATGTTGGTAGTGATGGTCCAGAATCCAAAAGGTGGCGGACTTTCCTCTTCCTTTGGCGGCGGTGGCAGCCAGGTAATAGGGGGGGTGAAAAAAACCGGGGATTTCCTCGATAAATCCACCTGGACGCTGGCCACAGCCCTGATTGTCCTGATCCTGCTTTCCAACGTGGCGCTGAAGTCGAACTACCAGGAAGCAGAATCCAAGCTACTGCAACAGGACGGCGTGGAAAGCGTACCGGAATCCCTGCCCGAAGAAATACCTGAAGAAACGCCAGCTCAGGGAGGCAGCAGCCCAATTGACACGCTGCAATAAAAGATTTAAGCAAAACAAAATGCCAGCTTGGGTGACAAGCTGGCATTTTTGTTTTAAAACGTGTCAGGTTTTAGGGGCTGGCACAATTTGTGCCAATTCTAGGGCAGACTTTAAAACAATAAAAATCGATCAATATGGCTAAAGTTAAGATCAAACCACTGGCAGATCGGGTCCTCATAGAACCCATGGCTGCCGAAACCAAAACAGCTTCCGGCATCATCATCCCGGATACGGCAAAGGAAAAACCCCAAAAGGGGAAAGTAGTTGCCGTGGGACCTGGAACAAAGGATGAAAATATGACCGTTAAGGAAGGAGATACCGTGCTCTACGGAAAGTATTCAGGAACAGAACTGAAACTGGACGGGACCGATTATCTCATGATGCGGGAAAGCGACATTTTGGCAATAGTCTAAACTACCATTAACGAATGCTGACAGTTGTTCTTACTGTCCAATAACTCATTAAAACTTAAAAATCATTATGGCAAAAGACATAACTTTTGATATCGAGGCAAGAGACGGCCTCAAGCGGGGAGTAAATGCCCTGGCCAATGCCGTGAAGGTAACTCTGGGGCCCAAGGGGCGGAATGTGATCGTAAGCAAGTCATTTGGAGCTCCCGTAGTTACCAAGGACGGAGTTACCGTTGCAAAGGAGATCGAGCTGGAAGATGCCCTGGAGGATATGGGAGCTCAAATGGTCAAGGAGGTTGCCTCCAAGACCAACGACCTGGCGGGAGATGGTACCACCACGGCTACCGTGCTGGCCCAGGCGATCGTACTTGAAGGCCTCAAGAATGTGGCTGCAGGTGCAAACCCCATGGACCTGAAAAGAGGGATTGACAAGGCGGTGGAAGAAATCGTCCTAAACCTCGACAAGCAGTCCAAGAAAGTAGGGGATTCCTCAGAGAAGATCAAGCAGGTTGCCTCCATTTCCGCCAACAACGATGAAACCATCGGAGACCTCATCGCAGAAGCCTTCGAAAAAGTTGGAAAAGAAGGGGTCATTACCGTTGAAGAGGCCAAGGGAACCGATACATATGTAGACGTGGTAGAGGGTATGCAATTTGATCGCGGCTACCTCTCCCCGTACTTCGTGACGGATTCGGAAAAAATGATCGCAGAACTCGACAGCCCTTACATCCTGCTGTTCGACAAGAAGATCTCCACCATGAAGGACCTGCTGCCCGTGCTGGAACCCGTGGCACAATCCGGCAAGCCGCTGCTGATCATCGCAGAGGACGTGGATGGTGAAGCCCTCGCTACCCTTGTAGTGAACAAACTGCGCGGCAGCCTGAAAATAGCTGCAGTAAAAGCGCCAGGCTTCGGAGACCGCAGAAAGGCCATGCTTGAAGATATCGCCATCCTTACGGGAGGCACGGTGATCTCCGAAGAGCGAGGATTTACCCTTGAAAATGCCACCGTAGACATGCTGGGAACCTGTGAAAAGGTAAGCATCGACAAGGACAACACTACCATTGTCAACGGTTCCGGGTCTGCCAAGGACATCAAGGCCCGGGTCAACCAGATCAAGGCACAGATCGAAACCACAACTTCCGAATACGACAAGGAAAAACTCCAGGAGCGTTTGGCCAAGCTGGCCGGTGGGGTAGCCGTACTTTATGTAGGAGCTGCTTCAGAAGTGGAGATGAAAGAGAAGAAGGACCGTGTTGATGACGCCCTTCACGCCACCCGCGCTGCGGTGGAAGAAGGAATCGTCGCCGGCGGGGGTGTAGCCCTGGTTCGCGCCAAATCCGTCCTCTCGAAGACCAAGGTCGAAAATGCGGATGAAGAAACCGGACTGCATATTGTCGCCCGGGCGATCGAATCTCCCCTGCGCACCATAGTGGAGAACGCAGGTGGTGAAGGTTCAGTAGTCGTGGCCAAGGTTCGTGAAGGCAAAGGTGATTTCGGCTATGACGCCAAATCCGAGACCTATGTGGATATGATGAAAGTGGGGATCATCGACCCCAAGAAAGTTACGCGGATCGCGCTTGAGAATGCCGCTTCTGTAGCCGGGATGATCCTGACCACAGAATGCGCTCTGACCGACATCAAAGAGGATACGCCTCCTGCCCCACCAATGGGCGGCGGTGGTATGCCCGGAATGATGTAAGCGCATCAACCGTTGAACTTGTGATAAAAATCCGGCAGGCACCCCCTGTCGGATTTTTTTATGGGTCGCAGAATACGGATTCTTTTGTACATTGACACCTTTAATCCCTATTCCATGTTTGAAAACCTTAAGGCCGGGGTCCTCCGCATCACCACCGAAAACGCCCTTCCCACTGAAGGCAAACTTCAGGGAATCTGCGATCTGCTACAAGCTGAGATCCCCTATTATGACTGGGTGGGTTTTTATTTCCGCAACGGAGACCGTGAAGAACTAAAGCTCGGCCCCTTCGCCGGAGATCCCACAGACCACACCATAATTCCGTTTGGAAAGGGCATTTGTGGACAGGTGGCACTGAGCAACCAAAACTTTGTAGTCCCGGATGTGGCCTCCCAGGACAACTATATCGCCTGCAGCATACATGTCAAGGCTGAAATCGTAGTGCCTGTTTTCGTGGACGGGGTCAATATCGGCCAGATCGATATCGATTCCCATACGGCAGATCCCTTTACGGATCAGGACGAGGAATTCCTGGAATTCGTCTGCCTTGAGGTGGCGAAAATTCTTTAAAACTTTGGGGTTTTGTTGATAACCCTTTCCGGATTATTCCCCTTAAATGAAGTAATTTTATCGTCCTAAAAGTAATCCCTAAAGCTTCGTTATGAGTGACTCCAAGAAAGCGACTTCTGCGTTAATCTCTGTATTCCATAAAGAGGGTCTTGAACCCATCGTTCGAAAATTGCACCAGTTGGGCATAACCCTTTATTCCACGGGAGGTACTCAGGCATTTATCCAGGGGCTGGGTGTTCCTGTGGTGGCGGTCGAAGACCTCACCGGATACCCTTCCATCCTTGGAGGCAGGGTTAAAACACTGCATCCCAAGGTTTTCGGGGGAATACTTGGGCGGCGAGAAGAACAGGGAGATCTGGAGCAGCTGGAGCAGTATGAGATCCCATGCCTGGATATCGTGGTCGTCGACCTCTATCCTTTTGAAAAAACTGTGGCTGAAGGCGCCTCCGAACAGGAGATCATCGAGAAGATCGATATCGGGGGGATCTCCCTGATCCGGGCTGCAGCCAAAAATTTTAAGGATGTGCTTTGCGTTTCCTCCATGGGGGATTACGAGGCATTTCTGGAATTGCTTGAGACGGGTGAGGGAGCTACCACCCTTGAGGACCGGCAGCGATTCGCGGCCCGATCCTTTAATATATCCTCCCATTACGATGCCGCCATCTTCAATTACTTTAACCGCAAGGCGGGCCTGGCATCCCTGAAGGTAAGTGAACAGGAAGGAAGGGCCCTCCGATACGGTGAAAATCCTCATCAGCAGGGGGTCTTCTACGGGGATTTTGACGGCCTGTTCGAACAGCTTCACGGGAAGGAGCTCTCCTACAACAACCTCCTGGATATTGACGCCGCGGTAAATCTGATGGCCGAATTCCGGAATGAAGATCCTACCTTCGCCATCCTGAAGCACAACAATGCCTGTGGCCTGGCAACGCGGCCCACCCTGGCCGAGGCCTATGCGGATGCCCTGGCCGGAGACCCCGTCTCGGCCTTTGGCGGGATCCTGATCAGCAACCGTCCCGTGGATAAAGCCACAGCCGAGAAAATACACGAGCTTTTTTGCGAGGTAGTGATCGCACCCGCCTTCCAGGCGGATGCCCTCGAAATTCTCAAGGGCAAGAAAAACCGCATCCTCCTTATTCAAAAACACTGGGACCTTCCTGAAACCCAGATCCGAACCTGCCTCAACGGGACCCTCTTCCAGGAGAAGGACCTTAAAACTGATACGGAAGCGGATCTCACCTATGCGACCAAGCTGAAACCAAGCCCGCAGGAACTGGAAGACCTGCTCTTTGCATCGAGGATTGGAAAACATACAAAATCCAATACCATCGTCCTGGCCAAAAACCGCCAATTGTGCGCCAGCGGGACCGGGCAGACTTCCCGGGTGGATGCGTTGAAACAGGCCATCCACAAAGCCGGGTCTTTTGGTTTTGACCTGCAGGGAGCCGTGATGGCCAGCGATGCTTTCTTTCCGTTCCCGGATTGTGTGGAAATAGCAGATGAGAGTGGGATCACCGCAGTAATTCAACCGGGGGGTTCCATCAAAGACCAGCTGAGCATAGATTATTGCGACCAGCATGGGATGTCCATGGTAATGACCGGCACCCGTCATTTTAAGCATTAATTTTACTACTTTTGACGATAAAATTTGCCCGTTTATCGGGGACCAAACGAACTGCGAATGGGATTTTTCGATTTCTTAACTGAAGAAATAGCCATTGACCTGGGTACGGCAAACACCCTGATCATCCACGATGACAAGGTAGTGGTAGACAGTCCGTCCATTGTGGCGAGGGACCGTATTAGTGGCAAAATTATCGCCGTGGGACGGGAAGCCAACATGATGCAGGGCAAGACCCATGAGAACATCAAGACCATTCGCCCGCTCAAAGATGGGGTAATTGCGGATTTCGACGCTTCGGAGAAGATGATCAACATGTTCATCAAAAACATCCCTGCCTTAAAGAAAAAATGGTTCCCCCCTGCCCTTCGCATGGTCATCTGCATTCCCTCCGGGATTACCGAGGTGGAGATGCGGGCCGTTAAGGAATCTGCAGAAAGGGTCAATGGAAAAGAGGTATACCTTATTCACGAACCTATGGCTGCAGCCATAGGGATCGGCCTGGATATCATGCAACCCAAGGGGAATATGATCGTGGATATCGGGGGAGGTACCACGGAGATCGCTGTCATTGCGCTGGGGGGCATCGTATGTGATAAATCGGTCAAGATTGCGGGGGACGTTTTTACCAACGACATTATTTATTATATGCGGACCCAGCACAACCTCTACGTAGGGGAAAGCACCGCTGAAAATATCAAAATCCAGATCGGTTCAGCCACGGAAGACCTGCAGGCACCACCGGATGACATGTCTGTGCAGGGCCGTGACCTGCTGACCGGGAAACCCAAACAGGTTACCATTACCTATCGGGAAATCGCAAAAGCCCTGGACAAGTCCATACTCCGGGTGGAAGATGCAGTAATGGAGACCCTTTCACAAACACCTCCCGAGCTGGCGGCTGATATTTACAATACGGGGATCTATCTGGCCGGTGGGGGTTCCATGCTCCGGGGACTGGACCGGCGACTATCACAAAAAACCGATCTTCCGGTATACATCGCGGAAGATCCTCTCAGGGCTGTGGTCCGGGGAACCGGGATCGCCCTGAAAAATCTGGAGCGGTATAAGAGTATCCTTATAAAGTAATTCCCGCGGGAAGGATGGCATACTGCCCATCCATGGAATGTATTTAGGGCACCTGCATGCAACGTATTATAGATTTCATTTTACGAAACAAGAATACCCTGCTCTTTGCGCTGCTCTTTATCATTTCCCTCTTCCTGACCATACAGAACAACGACTTCCACCGTTCGCGCTATTTCAATTCTGCCAATTGGCTGACAGGTTCCGTATACAGCGCTTCAGCTTCCGTACGGGGCTATTTCAATCTGAGACAGGAGTATGAAAAACTGCTGGAAGAGAACCGCAGGTTGAACTCCCGATTGTTCAACCTCCCTCCCATGGATACCATCACCCTCGATACGGCTCAGCTCGATTACACGGTGCTTTCGGGGAGGGTGATCAAAAACAGCTATGTCGAGGCCAACAACTACATTACCATCAACCGTGGAAGCCGCGACAGCGTGATGCAGGACATGGCGGTAATCACCTCTATGGGCATCCTGGGCATCGTAGAAAAAAGCAGTGCGAATTTTGCCTCTGTTCAGAGTGTCCTGAACTCCAAATCCAACATCAACGCCAAGATATTGCACACGGATTACTTCGGCTCCCTGACCTGGAACCAGAAAGACTTCCGCATCGTACAACTGGAGGACATCCCGCGCCTGGAGACTCCTCCCATGAAAGTAGGAGATACCATAGTAACCGGGGCCATGTCCAGCATCTTCCCGGAAAATATTCCGATCGGGACCATTGAGCAATTCAGCCTGAATGCCGCCGGAAGCTTATACAACATCGATGTCCGCCTGTTCAACGACATGACCAATCTCAGGGAGGTCTACATCATACGATACCGCAAAAGGCCTGAGGTCCTGGAACTCGAAAACGACGTACTCAATGACGGATAGCTACGTCTTAGGAGTGATTCGCTTCATAGGGCTCGTACTGGCCCAGGTCCTGGTATTCAACCACCTGAATATCCTGGATACGGTCAACCCCATGATTTATATCCTCTTCTTTTTCTGGTATCCGATACAGGAAAACCGAACCGTCCTGATCGGGATCGGTTTTTTGCTGGGGTTCAGTATAGATTTGTTCTCGGACACCATGGCCCTGCACACGGCAGCAGCGGTGACCACGGCCTTTCTGAGATATCCGATAATGCGGTTCGTTTTCGGGGTGAACATGGAATTTCAGAATTTCCGCATTTCAAGTTCCACCCGGGTACAACAATACAGTTTTTTGGCGTTATTAATAGTGATCCATCACCTGACATTCTTTGTGATGGAAATTTTTAGTTTGTCTAATTTGCTGTTAATTTTGAAACGTGTTGTGCTGACCGGGGTGAGCACATTCGTCTTTTCGGTCCTGCTGGCTGCACTGTTCTCCAGGCGAAAGGAATAAGGTCCGACTGCCGGATGATCCCAAGATAAAACCCTTCACCGGGCTTTGCGATGAAAAAACTGGTGCTTTCTTCCATTATTGTTCTCATAGGGATTACCTTTTTGAGCAGGCTCTCGTATTTACAACTTGTCAGGACCTCTTCCAACCAGATCCTCGATGATCCGGCAATCAAGATCGTGTATGACTACCCGGAGCGGGGTTATATATACGATCGAAACGGCAAGCTGCTGGTGGCCAACCAACCTGCCTACGACGTCATGGTCATCCCCCGGGAAGTCAAGCCCCTGGATACCCTTGAATTTTGTTCCCTCCTTGGGATTACGCGCGAACATTTTATCGAACGCATGAACAAGGCACGGGTTTATTCCCCCCGCCTGCCCTCTGTGGTGGTCCCCCAGCTTTCCAAGGAAGATTACGCAAGTCTTCAGGAAAAAATGCGCAAATACAAAGGGTTCTATATCGAAAGGCGTTCCCTCAGGGATTACAATACCATGGCAGGTGCCAGTGTGTTGGGGTATATCAGCGAGGTAAACGAATGGGACCTGAAGAGCAACCCTTACTACGAGCTTGGAGAATTAACCGGGCGAACCGGCATCGAAAAGCAGTATGAAGAAATACTGAGGGGGCGCAAAGGCAAGAAATACATACAAAAGGACCGGTTCAACCGGGACATCGGCCCCTATAAGGAGGGCATCATGGATACCCTTGCGAAACCCGGGACTGAGATCCAAATCACCCTGGACAAGGCCCTGCAGGAATACGGGGAACGGTTGATGGTTGGGAAAAGAGGGGGAATCGTGGCCATTGAACCCGCAAGCGGTGAAATCCTGGCCATGATCTCAGGCCCCACTTATGACCCATCCCTTTTGGTGGGGCGGGAGCGATCCCGGAACTACAGCAAGCTGCATTACGACACCATTTCCAAGCCCACCTGGGATCGTTCCATCCTGGCAGAACCTTCACCGGGCTCCCCCTTTAAGACCCTGCAGGCCCTTGCGGCACTACAGGAAGGGGTGATCACCCCGGAGACTACCTTTAAGTGCTACAACGGTTTCTATGTGGGCCGCACCAAAAGAGGTTGCCATTGCGGCGGCGGTACGCGCACCATGAACAGCGGGATCTACCGTTCCTGCAACGCCTATTTCGCAGGGACTTTTCGAAAATTCTACGACCAGTTTGAAACCACTGACGAAGGACAGGACATTTGGGCAAAGCACATGAGGAGCTTTGGTCTTGGGGATTACCTTGGCTATGACCTTCCCACAGGGAGGCCGGGCAGGATCCCAGGCAAGGAATACTACGACAAGGTATACGGTGACGGACGGTGGTCTTCTACCTACATCATCTCAAACGCCATAGGCCAGGGTGAGGTTGCCGCCACCCCGGTACAGCTGGCCAATATGACGGCAGCCATTGCCAACCGTGGCTATTATTACACCCCGCATCTGATCAGAAAAATAGGGGGAGAGGACATCTCGATCCCCAGGTACACCGAAAGGAAATACACGACCATAGACCCGGAACACTTCGAGCCTGTGATCGAAGGCATGGCAGATGTCTATCGCAAGGGTACGGCGAAATGGCTACAAATCCCAGGGGTTGAAATCGCCGGGAAAACAGGTACCGTCGAGAACTTCACCCGAATCGAAGGAGAGCGCAAGCAGCTTACGGACCATTCACTCTTTGTCGCTTTTGCACCGGTAAACAACCCCAGGATTGCCCTGGCGGTCTACATCGAAAACGGATATTATGGGGCGCGCTACGCCGGGCATATTGCCTCGCTGATGATCGAGAAATATCTAAATGGGGAGATCACCCGCACGGATCTCGAGAAGCGCATGCTGGAAAAGACCCTGGAGCACGAATACGCCAAGCCGTATTCAGGTGAAGAATTCAAGATCAACGAATATGTCTGGTAGCTATGTGCTGCGAAGGGTGGATTGGGTATCGATCCTGATCTTTGCCCTTCTCGTGGGTATTGGCTGGCTAAATATTTATTCGAGCACTTTTAACGAGTCCGGCACCTCCCTTTTCGACCTGACCCAGCTCTATGGCAAACAGTTGATGTTTATTGGGATTAGCATAGCCCTTATCATCCTGGTCATGGCCCTGGATGCCCATTTCTACGAACGCTTCTCCAGTATTTTCTATATCATTTCGATCCTCCTGCTGATCGGCCTTTTTCTTTTTGGGAAGACCATTGCAGGGGCTACCTCCTGGTACAACCTGGGTTTCTTTAACCTGCAGCCTTCAGAGATTGCCAAGTCGGCCACCGCCCTGGCCCTGGCCAAATACCTCAGCGACATTCAGACCGACATCAAAAGGCGTAAGGATCAATGGATATCCCTTCTGATCTTTATCCTGCCTGCACTGCTGATCATTCCACAACCCGATCCGGGCAGCGCCCTTGTCTTTTTTTCACTGATCTTTGTACTCTTCCGGGAGGGCCTTCCCCTCTGGTATCTGGCAGTGGCCTTTATTGCCATCCTGATTTTTATTTCCACCCTGATGTTCGGGACCGTCTGGGTAGCCATAGGCCTGACCCTGTTGATCGCCATTGTCTATCTGTTAAAAAAGCCTTCTATTCGGCTTCCGCTCATCCCGGTAGTGGGGATCTACCTGTTGACCCTGGTGTTTTCGCTCTCCGTGAATTTTGTGTTTGAGAATGTCTTTGAGCAGCGCCACCGGGACCGATTTAGCCTGTGGCTCCGCCTTGAAAAGGATCCGGACAAGCTGGAGGAGATCCGAAAGACCATTGGCTATAACACCTATCAGTCCGAAAAGGCGATCGAATCCGGGCGCCTGACGGGAAAAGGGTTTCTGGAAGGGACCCGGACCAAAGGAGATTTTGTGCCTGAACAGCACACCGATTACATCTTTACCACGGTAGGGGAAGAATGGGGATTTCTTGGCACCAGCACCGTGGTGATCCTCTTTACGATCCTGCTGTTGCGGCTGGTACAGCTGGCGGAACGCCAAAAGAATCCATTCAGCCGGATGTACGGATATGGGGTGGTCTCCATCCTGTTGATCCACTATTTTATCAATATCGGGATGGTGATTGGGGTGTTGCCCACCATCGGAATTCCCCTGCCTTTTTTCAGCTATGGGGGATCGGGCCTAATCGGTTTTACCCTTCTTTTGTTCATCTTCCTCAGGCTGGATGCCAACCGCTTGAAAGAAGGGAACTAACCCCCGCCCTATCCAACAATTTTGCCTTAACTTAGCATAGGTTTTCAGCGTTGGAACCCATTTAAATTGCTTTGAAAATGATTACCTGGAAAGACGTTATTCATTATGCCACCAAGGGAAGTCCGGCCCCCGAGCGGCGCGTAGAAAAATCCTTGGAAGCCTGGAAGGCTGAATTGCCTGCAGACGTATTTCGCATCACGCGCCAACATGGAACAGAAGCTCCCCATTCGGGAGAACTATGCACGGCTTATGATCCTGGAATTTACCAGTGCGCCTGTTGCGATACTCCCCTTTTTGATTCCCGGATCAAGTTTGATTCCGGTACTGGCTGGCCGAGTTTCACCCAGCCCATCGCTGATAATACCATTAAGTATGTAAAGGATACTTCATTCGGTATGGTGCGCGTAGAGACCCTTTGCAACACCTGCGATGCGCATCTGGGCCATGTATTCCCGGACGGTCCTGAGCCCAGCGGACTTCGCTATTGCATGAACTCACTGGCCCTCAAGCTGGACAAAACAGAACCACATGAATCCTGAGAACAGATCTGAAGCCATCCTTGGGGGTGGATGCTTCTGGTGCACAGAAGCCATCTTTCAAAGGATTCAGGGGGTAGAGCAAGTTATTTCCGGGTATAGCGGGGGAACGGTCCCCGGGAAACCCACCTATCGGGAGGTGTGTTCCGGCCTAACAGGACATGCCGAAGTGGTTCGTGTGGTCTTTGACCCCACGGAGATCTCCTACAGGGACCTGCTGATAATCTTTATGAGCACACACGACCCTACCACCCTGAACCGGCAGGGTGCGGACCGGGGAACGCAGTACCGCTCAGTGATCTTCTACAAAAACGATTCAGAGCGGGAAACCGCTGAGGCCGTGGTAAAGGAAATGCAGGCGTATTACACGGATCCCATCGTAACGGAAATCAGTCCGCTAGCCCAATTCTATGAGGCTGAGGAAGGCCATCAGAACTACTACAATGACAATTCCTCCCAGGGGTACTGTCAGGTGGTGATCAGCCCGAAGCTCAATAAGCTGCGAGAGCGCTTCGCAGGACTCCTGAAAGACTGAAATAAAACAAAAAACCCGGAAGATTTCCGGGTTTTTTAATAAGGTGTCTATCGGTATTTAACCCCGATCCCTGCTGGCAAGCTTTGCTTTTTTGAAATTGTTGAGCTTCAGATCTTCGAGCACATTGACGGCCTCTTCCACATAAACATCCCTGGCGAGATCCTTGTGCCAGCGGTCCCGCTTATCCCGAAGGACGGAATCCTGGGTAAACAGCTCCTTCTCGTACTGGAGGGAACTGAAATTCAATTTGGAATCGTATTCCATCTTGGATTTGAAGTACTGGGATTTTTCCTTGTTCTTCTCCTCGCGTTCCACATACGCCTGGTAGTTCAGGGGGATCTGGTCCTCTTCCTGTTGTTCTTTTAGCCAGCGTGCATTCTCATCGATCAGCGCAATCTGTGGATGCGCCTTCATGCGTGCAGTACTTTGGGCAATGGTGGTTTCATAATCGATATAGCCGTCCCATGGGGTATACCGGGCCGGGCTGATCTTGTCCCACTGCAGCGGATTGGACTGGTCTTTTTCACCCAGGTCGATATAACTGTAACGGTCCGGCACCACCACATCGCTCTTGACCCCTTCCAACTGGGTGGAGCCACCGTTGATCCGGTAGAATTTCTGTGTAGTGAGCTTGATGGCCCCCAGATCGCCGTACTCATTGCTTCGCACGATATTGTCCAGCGGGATCAGGTTTTGAACCGTTCCCTTGCCGAAGGTCTGCTTGCTTCCGATCACCACAGCCCGCCTGTAGTCTTGCATGGCCGCAGCGAGGATCTCAGAGGCAGAGGCGGAAAGCTCATTGACCAGGATCACCAGGGGACCGTCCCACTGAATGCGCTCGTCCTTATCCTCATAGATTTCCTTATCCCGTCCGGAAGACTGAACCTGGACGATCGGTCCGTCCTCAATGAAAAGGCCCGCAATATCCACCACCGTTTTTAGGGATCCGCCTCCGTTGTCGCGAAGGTCCAGGACAAGCCCCTGTACATCTTCCTCCTTGAGGCGTTCAATTTCTTTGGCAATATCCGTTGCGGCATTGCGTTTGTTGTAATCTGTGAAATCCACATAGAACTTCGGCAGGTGGATCAGGCCGAATTTTTCTTCCTCCTTGATGATCACAGAGGATTTGGCAAAGGATTCTTCCAGCTCCACCACATCCCGGGTCAGGGAGACCACTTCAACCGTTCCGTCTACTTTGCGAACGGTCAGGTCCACGGTAGTCCCTTTGGGTCCCTTTATTAGCTTAATGGCATCATCCAGGCGCATCCCGACAATATCCACGGGTTGCTCCCCAGCCTGCCCCACTTTCAGGATCTCATCCCCAACCTCAAGGCGCTGGTCCCTCCAGACCGGCCCTCCGGAAATGATATCCACGATCTTTGCCCCTTCAGGCTGTTTCTGAAGTCGGGCGCCAATCCCTTCAAACCTGCCTGACATGCTCATGTCAAAACGCTCCTTGTCTTCAGGCGGGAAGTAGTACGTATGCG
The DNA here is from genome assembly GCA_965601625.1 of uncultured Flavobacteriaceae bacterium. Classification (GTDB taxonomy): domain Bacteria; phylum Bacteroidota; class Bacteroidia; order Flavobacteriales; family Flavobacteriaceae; genus Robiginitalea. The sequence continues at coordinate 17,273 of CBFCWO010000018.1, forward strand.
GATCAAATTCATCCACAATGGTATTGAGATACTGGACGAACCAATCCTTCCGCTCCAGGTCGTCGATGTAAGTAAAGTATTCATCCAGGGTACTCTGGGTGTTCTCCCTGGCTGCAACTTCAGCATCTTCCGCAGACATAGGGTTTTCACCCTCCTCTTCGGAAAGGCTGAGCTTGGAATCATAGGTTCCGATCGCCTGGTATTTCAATTGCTTTCTCCACCGGTCCTTAAGCTCGTCACGGTCGCGGGCGTAACCCTTGTTGTCATAATCGACGTCGATGAATTCCTGCTTTGAAAAATCAAAGGGCGTTTCCAGGACTTCCTTATAGATCTCACGGGCATCTTCCATCCGGACCATCAATCGATCGTACACCAGGTTGAAGAAGGTAATTTCGGTATTGCGGATCTGGTCGTCCAGCTGAAATTTGTACTGCTCAAATTCCTGAAGGTCTTCTTCCAGAAAATAGCGCTTCGTAGGGTCCATCATGTCGATGAAGTCCTCAAAGACACTCACGGAGAAATCGTCATCGATGTCCTTGGGCTCATAATGCCCGCGCTCCAGCACATAGGTGATCAAGTCCAACAACAGCTTGTCCTTATCGTCCGTTTCAAAGGACTTGTTGGTAAAGCTGCATGAAGCAACAGCGATCAACAGGATTAGAAACGCAAAAACAAAATTCCTTTTCATGTAATTCTCTTTTTATAGCAGCCCTATAGCAGATAGGCCTTTTTATTCTGTAAATGAACTCCCTAAGATACTGAAAAAACCATGCCAGTCCTGAAGGAGCCGATTAATTTTTTGTTAATGTGGGGGTCTGAAGTCCTATTCATGAAAAACGTATTTTTGCAGGATAAAGTATACCATATGTCAAAACCCCTGATTCTGGTGACCAACGACGATGGGATTACCGCGCCGGGATTGCGGATGCTGATCCGGCTGATGAAGGATCTGGGGGAAGTGGTGGTAGTGGCCCCTGACAGTCCCCAATCCGGGATGGGGCATGCCATTACCCTGGACAGCACATTGTACTCCAAGAAGGTGATCATAGACCCGGAACACGGTGCGCCGGAGGAATACAGCTGCAGCGGGACCCCCGCCGATTGTGTAAAGCTGGCCCTTCAAGAGCTCCTGCCCCGACGTCCGGACCTCTGTGTCAGTGGGATTAACCACGGGTCCAATGCATCGATCAATGTCATCTACTCCGGGACCATGAGCGCCGCCATAGAAGCCGGCATCGAAGGGATTCCCGCCATCGGTTTTTCGCTTTGCGATTACTCCTGGCGGGCGGATTTCGCACCTTCCCGCGCTGCAGTCAGGCAAATCGCATCGGAAGCCCTGAAAAATGGGATCCCGCCAGGTGTCGTCCTAAACGTCAACATCCCTAAGACGGATGGGGACCCGCCAAGGGGTGTTCGGGTTTGCCGCCAGGCCCGCGCGAATTGGAAGGAGCGTTTTGACAAACGTACCAACCCCAACGGGCGGGAATACTACTGGCTTACCGGGGAATTCGAATTGCTGGACAAGGGGGAGGATACGGATGAATGGGCCCTGAGCCACGGATACGTCAGTGTGGTACCCACCCAGTTCGACCTGACTGCCCATCACGCCATTCAAGATCTAAACAACTGGAGACTCAATGATTAGACGAAGGAAATACAGAGAGATGGCCATCGGATTTGCGGTCGGCCTGATTGCAAACACCTTAGGGGTATTGATCTATATCCTGCTGTTCTCAGATATGGGGATCATCGAGACCTACCAGGCGGCTGTAGAGCAGGGACACGTGGGCAGCCTTCTCGCACTGGGAGCAGTGCTCAACCTGATTGCTTTCTTTGGGTTTTTGAAAATAAGAAGGGATGAACGGGCCCGTGGGGTCCTCCTGGCCACGGTTATCACTGCCCTGGTAATCCTTTACTATAAAGTAGCTGGAGGGTGAAGTACTATCTCATAGCAGGGGAAGCATCCGGTGACCTGCACGGGTCAAACCTTATCCGTGCCATCCACAGGCACGATCCTGAGGCAACGGTTCGCTGCTGGGGGGGCGACCGGATGGAACAGGCCGGGGCCACACTGGTCAAACATTACCGGGAGCTGTCATTCATGGGGTTCCTGGAAGTCCTCAAAAACCTGCCGACCATCTTTCAAAACCTTTCCCTGTGTAAAAAGGATATCGAGAATTTTGCTCCGGACGCCCTTATTTTCATAGACTTCTCGGGCTTCAACCTGCGGATTGCCAAATGGGCCCGGCAGCAGGGGTACCGTACCCACTATTACATCTCCCCCCAGGTTTGGGCTTCCCGCGCCGGGAGGGTGCAAAAAATCAAGCGGGATATCGATTCCATGTATGTCATCCTGCCTTTTGAAAAGGCGTTCTATGAAGAGAAGTACGGCATGCCTGTTCACTTTGTCGGCCATCCGCTCATCGATGCTTTGCAGGCACAGGCGGAAACAGATCCGCTGCAATTCCGCAATGCCCATGGTTTGCCTGCTGAAAAACCGATCATTGCCATGCTTCCCGGGAGCCGTCCACAGGAAATCGGGACCATGCTGCCCATCATGCTGACGCTGGCACCAAAGTACCCTAATTACCAGTTCGTCGTCGCCGGAGCACCAAGCCTGGCACCCGCCTTTTATGAACAATACCTGAAGGATTCTCCTGCCATTCTTGTTACAGACCAAACCTATCCCCTGCTCCGGATATCGCATGCGGCTTTGGTCACAAGCGGCACGGCAACCCTGGAGACTGCGCTCCTTAAGGTACCTCAGGTCGTTTGCTACAAGGGGAACTGGGTTTCCTATCAGATCGCAAAACGGCTGATTACCCTCGAATACATTTCACTGGTGAACCTTATTCTGGATCAGGAAGTGGTTACCGAGCTCATCCAAAACGATCTGACCCCAGAAAGGCTGGCAGCTGAACTCGACAAGATCCTTGAAGGCCCCGGGAGGCAAAAACAGCTGGATGCCTACCAGAAGCTGGAACAGTTGCTGGGTGGACCTGGTGCCAGCAATAAAGCCGCCAAACTGATCGTTGATTTCAGTAAGGACTCCTAGTTTTGGCATTTTACCGGCCTGAGATCCGGACCTCATGCCTTATTTTTCTAATTTAGTCCTGCAATTGTTGGTGTGGAATCCATGAAAAAATACATTGTCTGCCTGCTATTGTTGGTGATGGCCACCAGCTGCGGGGTGGTCAAAAAGAAGACCAGTTACTCCGAAACCAGAAAAGTACACGTAGATGCAGGGGAGACCGTCAGTGCGGACCTTCCACCTGAAACGGCGTCAGGGGAGACCCTTCCCGAAGCATCCCTCACCAAAGCGGATGCCGTCATAGAGACTGCCATGGACTACACCGGAACCCGCTACAAATACGGAGGCACCACCCGAAAAGGAATGGATTGCAGCGGATTGCTCTACGTCTCCTTCCTCGAAAACGACATGTCCCTCCCCCGATCCTCCCACCTGATGGCAGATGAGGGAAAGCGAATAAAACGCTCCCAGGTACAAAAAGGGGATTTGCTGTTCTTTAAAACCCAAAGAGGCAAAAAAAAGATCAACCATGTGGGATTGGTCGTGGATGTAGCGGATGACGAAATCAAATTTATCCATTCGACTACTTCCAGAGGGGTCATCGTCTCCTCCCTTCGGGAAGGGTATTGGAATTACGCTTTCGTAAAGGCTACCCGTATCTTTTAATGCGTTCCCCTTTTGCGGTTACCGGCTACCTGGCTGCCTGTCTCTCTGCCGGCATTTGGGCCGCTTCCTTTTTTAGACCTCATATCAGCTGGTGCCTGCCTGCATTCCTGATCCTGGCCCTGGTTTTGTGGATGGCAAGACGAAGGGCTCCGGTCGTGGTTTTCTGGGGACTGGCAGGCCTTGGCATTGGGATCCTCGGTTTTTGGAGGATGGCTGCCACCCTGCCCGAGAACTCCCCTGCCCACTATGTGAACACCCTCGAATCAACTGCCCCGGGGCATCTGCAAATCCGCGTTGTGGAACCCATGCGGGAAAGTAGTTTCTCACAAAAATACCTGGCGGAGGTCATTGCCATAAACCATCGGCCGGCGGCAGGAAAGGTTCTGCTGTATCTTAGAAAAGAGGACTCCATAAGACTCCAGCCGGGCCAGCAACTCCTGACCACAGAGGTTCCAAAACCACTATCCCCGCCTTTGAATCCGGGGCAATTTGATTACCAGTCCTACCTGCAAAGCCGGGGGATTTATGGGCAGATAAAGCTATCCCAAAATTCTTATTTCCCGGTCCGGGCTGAACAGGATACCTTCCAGGGCAGGTTGTGGAAATATCGCCAAAACCTGCTGCAAAATCTCGAGGCCACCGGCCTGTCCCCTGGCCCACTCGGCATTGCCAGGGCTCTGCTCCTGGGGGATCGCAATCATGTTGCGCCTGAGCTCTACGGAAATTACCGCAAAGCCGGGGCCCTGCATCTGCTGGCCGTATCCGGTTTGCATGTGGGCATCCTGGCGGCATTCATTTTCGGGTTGCTGACCCCCCTTCTCCGGCTTCCCCATGGAAAGGAAATGCGCCTGGCCATGGGGATCCTGTTGCTTTGGGGGTACGCCTTCCTGGCGGGTTTTAGTCCGTCAGTGGTTCGCGCAGTTATCCTGTTTACGGTAGTAGCGTATTCGGTTTTCAGGGAAAGGCCTGGTCAGACCCTTCATTTTTTAGCCCTGGCCTGGATCTTCATGCTGGCAGTTCTCAATCCCCTTTGGTTGCAGCATGTAGGATTTCTATTGAGTTTCGCCGCCGTCTACGGGATTGTCGTTTTTTTCCCGCCCCTATACAGATGCTGGTACTGGAAACGCACACCCGGGGCCTATCTTGGGAAATTGCTGGCAGTATCCCTGGCTGCCCAGATGGGCACCCTGCCCCTGACCCTGTATTACTTTCATCAATTTCCGGGCCTCTTCCTGCTTTCCAACCTCTTCCTTTTGCCGGCAATCGGGTTGATCCTTGGGCTGGGATTTATCTGTCTTGGCCTGCAATCCTTTAAGCTGCTGCCGCCATTTTTAATCGCTGTTTACGATTGGATCCTGGGGCTGATGAACCGGGCAGTGGAATGGATCGGGTCGAAAAAAGGATTTCATTTTGACGCCCTCCCCTGGGATGGGGTTCAAATGATCGGCTGTGGGCTTGCCCTTATTTTGATGGGGATGTATCTGAAAAACAGGAGCCGAATATGCCTTGCCGGGATGGGTGCATGCCTGCTCGCCGTGCAGGTGTGGGGCCTCTGTCAATGGAAGGATGCAGGCGAAATTCATGCAGTGGCAATTCCCCACAGGGTGGGTCAAACCGGGGTCTGGGTGCGGCAGGGACGCCTTATGGTCGTGTTCTCCGGGGATTCGGCTGCCTTCTCCCACCTGGTGCAGGATGCACGCATCCTGTGGCGTCTGGAGGAGGTGAACTATCGGGGATTGCCTAACTATATGCAGATCGGCAGCAAACGCCTGCGGGTCCTGGACAGCACGGGATTGTATTCCCCGGTTGAAGCTGCCCCGGATATTCTATTGCTCAATGGCTCCCCCAAAGTGCACCTGGATCGGCTGCTTGAAGCCTGGATGCCCAAAAAAGTCATCGCAGATGGGAGCAATTATTATAGCCTGCTGCCCCGCTGGAAGGCAAGTTGCGAAAGGTACGGGATCCCCTTCCATGCCACAGCATCACAAGGGGCCTATGTTCAGGAATTTACCAGGCGGTAATGCTGGCGGGAAATTGCACCCTATCGGCTAATCCTCCATTTTGCGTTCGGCCTCTTCAACCCCGTGGGTAAGCCTTTTCAGGGGTTTCAGGATAGCGATCACCAGCAAACCAAAGATTACACAGAAAATGGTAATCCCGGAAAATATGGTTAGTTCGCCCAGCTCAGTAGCGGATTCTCCCAGGAGGCCTGCCACTTTATTTCCCAGACCCGTGGCGGCAAAGTAGACCCCCATCATCAGTGCCCCATAGCGCACGGGGGCCAGTTTGGTGATGAATGAAAGAGCCACAGGGGAAGCGCTGAGCTCCCCGATGGTGTGAAAGAGATACGCCAGCGCGAGCCAGTACAGGGCAGATTTACCCATGGTTTCATACTGCATGGAGGCAAATACCATAAAAACAAATCCCATTCCCATGATGATCACCCCATTGGCCATCTTGAAAAGGGAAGAAGCCTCCTTTCCCCGGTGTTTCCACCATAGCCAGAAGTTGGCGACAGGCACGGCGAAGAGGATAATGTAAAAGGGGTTGAAAAACTGAAAGGCCGCTGCGGGAATCTCGTACCCCATCAAGAACCGGTCGGTCCGGTCCTGCGCATAGAGGTTCATAAGTCCCCCGGCCTGCTCAAAGGCTCCCCAGAAAACGATAACAATAATAAACGACAACAGAAGCACCAGGTACCGATCCTTCTCCTGCCGGGAGTCCAGGTCCCCGTAAATGGTGATCATCATCCCCACTACCAGTGAAAGGAAGATAAAGAAAAGGATATAGGCCAGTCGCTGCTCTTCGATGAAAAACCAGGCCGCCAGGGTGGATAGCACGGCAAGCAGTACCGTTGCAATCAGGGGGCTGCGCTTGGTAAATTGCTGTGTAAAGATCTCCCCGATGGAGACATTGCCGCTGTCCTGCTGTACTTTTTCAGGCTTATTGCCAACTTCTATCAGGTAGCGCTGACCACTAAGGTAGACCAGCTGTCCGAGGACCATTCCTATGGCTGCCAGCCCAAATCCGGCATGCCATCCCCAGATGTCGGCAACGTAGGCCACTATGAGACTTGCCAGGGCCGCCCCTACATTGATCCCTATATAGAAAATAGAAAACCCCTTGTCCCTTCGCTCATCGCCTGGCCGGTAAAGCCCTCCCACCAGGGTGGAGATGTTGGGTTTCAGCATGCCCACCCCGGAAACGATCAGGGCGAGACCCGTGTAGAAAGCCCACATCTGTTCCACGGAAAGGATGCCGTGCCCGGCCACAAGCAGAAATCCGCCAATCATCACCGCCCGTTTCTGGCCAATGATCTTATCTGCAATGATCCCTCCCGGAATGGAGGCCACATAGACGAGCATGGTGTACCATCCATAAAGGGATAGCGCTTCTGCATCCAGCCATCCAAGCCCCGGGTTGTCCCCAAGGGTCTCAGCGGTGAGATAGAGGACGAGGATACCCCGCATCCCGTAATAGGAAAAGCGCTCCCACATTTCTGTGAAAAACAGGATATACAGCCCTACCGGATGTCCGAAAAGCTTGCGTTTGTGAGCAGGTTTGATATGAGTTTCCATCAGTTTGGTTTTGGTTTGTTTAGAGGTTTTCCCGCACGAATTGCGTCATCTTGGTATAGAGGTGGAGGCGTGTATTGCCCCCGTAGATCCCGTGATTCCTGTCCGGGTAGATGGCCCATTCGAAGGGTTTGTTCGCCTGAACCAGGGCTTCGACCATGCGCATGGTATTCTGCACATGGACATTGTCATCCGCCGAACCGTGGACCAGCAGGAATTTGCCCTTGAGGCGGTCTGCAAAATTCAAGGGGGAATTTTCATCGTAACCACCCGGGTTCTCCTGGGGGGTATGCATATAGCGCTCCGTATAAATCGTATCGTAAAACCGCCAGCTCGTCACGGGGGCTACCGCAATGGCCATCTCAAAAACATCATTGCCCTTGAGAATGCAATTGGAGGACATAAAGCCTCCGTAGCTCCACCCCCAGATCCCTGTGCGCCCTTCGTCTATATAGGGGAGGTCACTGAGCTGGCGTGCAGCGGCGATCTGATCCTCCACTTCGTATTTGCCCAGCTCGAGCTGTGTCATTTTCTTGAAATCCCGGCCTTTCTGACCCGTACCCCGGCCATCCACACAGGCAACGATGTACCCTTCTGAGGCGAGCATCTGATGCCAGTAATCGTTGCCGCCGTGCCAACGGTTGGCCACTTGCTGTGAGCCCGGCCCGCTGTACTGGAACATCAGCAGCGGGTATTTCCTGGAAGGATCGAAATCTGCGGGCTTGATCATCCACATATTGAGGTCATGCCCGCCTACGGGAATGGTGCTGAATTCCTTGGGGCCCAGGTCATAGGCGTTCAACTTTTCAAGCAATCCGCGGTTGTGCTTCAGCTCTTTGACCAGCTCCCCGTCAGCGGCCTTGTGAAGGGTATAAACCGGAGGGGTTTCCACATTGCTGAAAGCGTTGATAAAATAACTGAAATCAGCGCTGAAGGAGGCCCTGCTGGTACCATCCCCCATACTGAGGCGGCGCTTGCGCTTGCCCCGATCCGAGACACTGTATATATCCCGGTTGATTGAAGCCTGTTCGGTGGACTGGTAGAAAATTCGCCCTCTTTTGGCGTCGTATCCGTAATAAGCGGTAACCTCCCAGGGGCCGCTGGTCAGCTGGTATTGCTCCTGTCCGTCAGCATCGTGCAGGTAGATATGGTTGTAACCATCCTTTTCACTGGTCCAGATAAACCGGTCATCCGGAAGGAAGGTGAGGTTGTCCGTTACATCCACGTAGGCATCATCCTTTTCCTCCAACAGGATGCTTACCTCCATGGTGGATGCGTCAAGCCTGTGCAGCACGAGTTGATTCTGATGCCGGTTGAGGGTTTGTACGCTCAGATGCTCGGGGTGATTCATCCACTTGATCCTGGGAATGTAATAGGCATCCCCAAGCGGCACCTCCCGGGTCGACGCCTTCTGGAGATCGTAAAGGTGGAGGCTTACTTTTGCATTGGCCTCCCCTGCCTTGGGGTATTTGAATTCGTAGGGAAACGGATAGAGTCCCTGCCCATATACGTCCATGGAAAACTCAGGCACTTCCCGCTCGTCAAACCGTAGAAAGGCCAGTTTATCACCGGCTGAATTCCACTGAAAAGCCCTGACAAATGAAAATTCTTCCTCATAAACCCAGTCCGTAACCCCGTTGATAATGGCATTGGGCTGCCCGTCCTGGGTAACCTTCTTTACCTCACCCGTACCCAGGTTGAGGATAAAGAGGTTGTTGGCCATGACATAGGCTACCCTGGAGCCGTCTGGGGAAAGCGTGGGTTCCTGGATTTTTTCCGCAGAAATCCTTGTGACCTCTCCGGAACCGAAATCATAGATATAGTAAATGCCCAGGCGCGATCTGCGGTAAATAGGTTCAACCTCAGTGGCCAGCAGGATCTTGGACTCATCTTCACTGAAGCTGTAGGAGGTGAAAAAAGGCACCCCCTGGCCGGGGTCCGTAGTGATCAGGGTAGCCACCTTTTGCTGTGTACTGTACTGGTATTTGTCGATGCTGCTCCGTTCCGCCTCCCGATCCGTATTCAGGACGGTGTAATGCTGGCCATCATTCATGGAACGCAGCACGTCCATGCCTTCCGTCCGGAATGCACCACCCCAAATGTCTTCAAGGGTAATTTTCTGTTGCTGGGCATGGAGGGTCGTCCCAAGCAAGATCAAAAAACAAAACAGCCAATGTGAACTTTTCATGAAAAGGTGGAAAAAAGGGGTTATAAACGTCCAAGTTTATGAATATTTTGCCAATTAATACAACTTAGGACCCTATTTCTTCCCGAATTGCCGGTCCCTTTCGGCCAGAATCGGATTACGACCGAATCCGTATCTTAGCGCCGAGAAAATCATGCAGATGGACCAACCCATAGAAGGTTTTTCGAAGCTCTCCAAGGCAGAAAAAATCCATTGGATCGCCTCCCGGTATACCGCCCATCCAGAACAGACCGAAGCCCTGCTCAAACAGTACTGGAACAGGGATGAAAAACTCCAGCAACTCCACGATGAGTTCATCGAGAATACAATCAGCAATTTCTACCTTCCGCTGGGGGTAGCCCCAAATTTCCGCATCAATGACAAACTCTACGCCATTCCCATGGCCATCGAGGAGAGTTCCGTTGTGGCTGCTGCCAGCAAATCGGCAAAATTCTGGTTGCCCAGGGGTGGGTTCCGGGCCGAAGTCCTGGGAACGGAAAAGGTCGGACAGGTACATTTTCTCTATCACGGGAACCCCGCACAGTTGGAGCGATTTATCTGCAAGATAGAGCCCACACTCCGACAGGACACCGCATCCATTACCCAAAATATGGAAAAGCGGGGAGGCGGGATCCGAAACATCGCGCTTCGCAAAAAGACGGAGGAGATACCGGGCTATTACCAACTGCACTGTACCTTCGAAACCCTGGATGCCATGGGGGCCAATTTCATCAACTCCTGCCTGGAGCAATTTGCGACAACCCTGCTTCGGGAAGCCCGGGAGCACCCAGATCTCGGATCCGGGGAACCCCCGCTGGAGATCCTGATGAGCATCCTTTCTAACTATGTACCGGATTGCACTGTTCGGGCTGAAGTCAGCTGTCCGGTGGATGCCCTGCAGGATGAATCAGGGGTTTCAGGGGAAGATTTTGCACGCAAGCTGATACAGGCCATAGCCATAGCGGATTGTGAACCTTTCAGGGCCGTCACCCACAACAAGGGCATCATGAATGGCATCGATGCTGTGGTCATCGCGACCGGGAATGATTTCAGGGCCGTTGAGGCCGGAATACACGCCTATGCCTCCCGCGAAGGGCAGTATCGCAGCCTGAGCAAGGCCCGGATTGAAGACGGAAAGTTCCGGTTCTGGATGGACGTACCCCTGGCCCTGGGGACGGTGGGCGGGCTTACAGGTCTGCACCCCCTGGTCAAGCTTTCCCTTGAACTGTTGCAGCAGCCCAGCGCCAAAGAACTTATGAAAATCGTAGCCGTAGCGGGGCTGGCACAGAATTTTGCCGCATTGCGGTCCCTGGTGACCGTGGGAATACAACGGGGACATATGAAAATGCACCTGCTGAACATCCTCAACCAATTGGGAGCTACGGATTCAGAGAAAAAGATGCTGATAGACCACTTTAAAAACGACACGGTGAGCCACAGTGCCGTGGTGAAAACCCTGGAAGACCTCCGGGCCGAAGCACCATGAAAACCTTTTACAGCCACGGAAAATTATTGCTCTCCGGAGAATATGTGGTCCTGGATGGGGCCCTGGCCCTGGCCGCACCTACCCATGCCGGTCAATGGCTGGAGATCAGGGATGCCGAGACAGATGGACTCCATTGGCGAAGCCTGGGCCCGGGCGGGGTTTCGTGGTTTGATACCCATTATAGACCTGAGGAACTACAAGCCCCTCCCCTGCAGGAAGTCCTGCCTTCCGACCTGAGGGGAAGACTCCGGTATTTGCTGGCTACCATATGCAGCCTGAAGCCTGATTTTGCGGATCAGATTCGCCATACCGCCGTGGAGACCAGGCTTGAATTCCCCAGGGAATGGGGGTTGGGCTCCTCTTCTACGCTGATCTCCAACCTTGCCTTTTGGGCAGACATCGACCCGTTCTTGCTGCTGAAGAAGACCTTTGGCGGGAGCGGCTATGACATTGCGGCGGCAAGGGAAGATGCCCCTTTTCTATATCGGCTCGGTCCCGAAGGAAATCCCGAAGTGGAATCGATTGCCTTTACCCCACCTTTTGCGCATGCATTGTTCTTTGTATACCTGAATCAAAAGCAGGACAGCAGGGAAGGGATCTCCCAATACCGCAACCGCCCCATAGACCGGGAGGCAGCGGTCAACCGGATCTCCGGGCTGACCCAACAGATGATCGCCTCAACAGACCTGGATTCCTTCTGTGAAATCATGGAAGCGCACGAAGCGTATATAGCGGAGGTCCTCCAAATCCAGCCGGTGAAGGAACGATTGTTTCCTGATTTTCCGGGAAGCGTAAAAAGCCTCGGGGCCTGGGGTGGTGATTTTATCCTGGCAACCGGGAGGGCATCCCATCAGGAATATTTCCGAAAGAAAGGTTACCCGGTGGTTAAGCCCTACCGGGAAATGATCCTGTAAAAAATCCCCGCAACGAAAGCTCATTGCGGGGATTTAATGCTTCCAGCCTGGTATTGTTCCTAGTAGAATGTTGCCCGGTTATCCACCACCTCGGCCTTTTCCTTTAGTGCGGTGTATACTTCATTGACCACACGTCCTGCCCTGCTGCTCTGAAGGTTCAGGGCATAAGGGGCATAATTGTCCATCTCCGGCGCAGCTTCCTTGTTGGTCACCTCAAGCATGAAGATCCCTGTTTCTCCTTCGATCAGTCCGGAAGTCTGTCCTGCATCCATGATCACGGCCGTACCCACCACGAGGGGTTCCCTCCCGGCTCCGGCAATGGTAGGCGACTTGGCATTCAGGGCACTGGCACTCGCCACTGAAACCCCATTGGAGCTGGCCATATCGTCAAGGCCCTTGCCCTGGTTAGCGGCCAGGATCTGGGCGGCTTTTCGCTCCTTGCGGAGCTTGGGCAGTACCTGTACCGAGGCGTCTTCCACAGACATAAGCCCTTCCCGGTGCAGTGCGGTCAACTGGGCAATGGCATATCCGTTATTCAGGTCAAACCTGCGGACATCACCTACTTCAGTTTCGTCGTTGAAAGCCCATTGCACGATCCTGCGCTGGGCGCCCAGGCCGGGCAGGTTCTCGTCCATGGCTTTCAATTTGTTTACAGGTCGTACCTGATAGCTCTGTTCCGAAGCTTTATCCGCATAAGCGGTTTTGTCGTCCGTTACGGCCATCTCAAAGGTGGTCGCTTCGGTAAAGAGGGCATTTACCGTTTCATCAGATGGTTCGATGGCCCTTGAGAAATCCGCCATGCGAACGATATCCTCCTTGTCATCCACCTTCACGATATGGTACCCGAATTCGGTCTCGACGAGTCCTATGGTACCCACCTCGTTCTGGAAGGCAAAATCGTTGAATTTGGGGGTCATGATCCCTTCCTGGAAATATCCAAGGTCCCCGCCGCGTGGAGCGGAAGGTCCGTCGGAATTGTCTCTTGCCAGCTGGGCAAACACCGCTTCCGGCTCTCTGGCCTGGGTGAGCAGCTCCTGGGCACGCGCCTCAGCTTCTTCCTTGGTCCGGGTCACCTCAGGGTTGGCCCGTTCTGCTCCCTGATAGGTGATCAGGATATGGCTGGCCTTTACGGATCCATTTGGTTTTTTCTCCATCATGCGGGTGATCTTAAAGAATTCCCCATCCCGGTAAGGTCCGTAGAGTTCCCCGACCTCCAGGTTAAGGAGGGAATCCGCATGAAGGGAAGAAAGGTCCTTTCTGGCGCGGAAAATCGTGTCGTACTTGGTGTCCGAGTGCCTGTCGAGGAAAGCGGCCATCTCCGGAGTACTTCGGAAACCGGGGATGACCACGGTAGAATCCAGCTCCTCCATGTATTCCATCCGATCTCCCACCTGTCCAAGCATATCGTCCTTGATAGCCTGCTCATCAGCTTCAGAGGCCTTCTCTTCAAAAAACACATAACGGATATCCCTGGCAGCTTCCTGTTGGTAGTCATCCGCGTTTTCACTGATGTAGGCGTCGATCTCGGCCTTGGAGATATTGATCGTGCTATCCGGTATGCTGCTGTAGGGAACGCGTACATAACGGATATCAACCCTGTCATTGGCCAGGTGATATTCCAGCTCACCTTCCTTGAGGGTTGCCCCCACCCCGGCGCGGATCAGATCGAAGTAGCGCTGCTCGCGGGCGCTTGCTATCAATTGCTTCTCGCTCTCCAGCCACATCTGGTATTGCTGTGGGACATTAACCCGCAGATCTGCGATAAACGTCCTGAAGGCGGTTTCATCAAAGAATCCGTTTTCATCCTGAAACTGGGGATTCTGGGCAAAATTGGGATTGGTCCGGATCAGTTCCATCACCTGATCCTGTTCGATATCCAGGCCAAGCTCTTGGAATTGCTGCTCCAGAATCGTGCTTCTCAGTTCCTGGTCCCAAACCGCATTGACGATTTGGGTTGAGGTCGCCTGACTGCCGGTGGATGCAAATTCCATCTTCTGCCGGAAGTCCTCAATGGATATGGCCTCGCCGTTCACTTCTCCTACCGAAGTGCCAATCTTGGCACCCCCCATGCCCCCTCGGGTCAGGACGTCGGATATCACAAATGCAAAAAGCGCCAGCCCGATGATAAGGATCAGCACCGTGGTGCGCTTTCGAATGTTTTCTAAAATTGCCATGTAACGGGTCTTTAAATCAGTGGGCGAAAATACCATTTTCTCCCCAATAATAAAAGGAAAATCAGCGGTGACCGAAGGGGCGGGATGCTAGTCGGAATCCAGTACTTCCAGGGTAACCAGATCGATCTTGGTATTGGAAACCTCCAGGATCCGGAAGCGGAACTTCCCGATACGGATTTCGGCATCCTGTTTGGGGATTTCGCCTGTTTCGTTTACGATCATCCCACCCAGGGTGCCGTATTCGTCGCTCTCGGGCAGTTCCAGGCGGTATTGTTCATTGAGGTAGTCCACCTCCTGCCGGGCAGAAAACGTATAGGTGTTTTCGGAAAGCTGCTCCTCAAAGAGGTCTGTGGAATCGTGTTCATCTTCTATCTCCCCAAACAATTCTTCAATGATATCCTCCACGGTCAAAATCCCCGAAGTGCCCCCGTATTCATCCAGTACCACAGCCATGCTCTTCCGCTTTCGGGTAAGGATGTCGAGGATGTTCTGTATCAGCATGGTTTCAGGAACAAACTCTACAGGCAAAAGGATGCTTTTGACCGTTTTGGGTTTTTTGAACAGTTCGTAGGAATGTACATACCCGATGATATTATCAATAGTATCCTTGAAAACCAGGATCTTGGAATATCCGGTCTCGGTAAAAAGCCTGGTGAGGTTCTTTGGGGTTTCATGCAGTTCCACGGCCGTAATTTCCGTCCTTGGCACCATGACTTCCCGGGCCTTTACTTCTGAAAATTCCAGGGCGTTCTGGAAGATCTGGATCTCCGAATCCATCTCATCACGTTGTTCCACGGTCTCCATCTGCTCGGTGATATAGTCCCCCAGTTCAATTTTGGTAAAGGCAAACTGCACCTGGTCCCCTTCCGTTTTGAAGAACACCTTCAGGATAAAGTCAGAGATGTGCATGACGAATTCTGACAAAGGCCAGAACAGCACATAGAAGAAGTACGCGGGAATGGCCAGCGCCTTTACCAGGGTGTTGGCATAGATCTGAAACAGGACCTTGGGCATGAACTCTGCCGTAAGCAGGATGATAACCGTGGAGATCAGGGTCTGGGTAAGCAGGTTAAAATCCGTCAGGAGGGCCTGGATCAGCAGGCTGTCGGAAGGCAGGACCTGCTGGAACCACTGCATCAGGAGGTCTCCCATGAACAACCCGTACACCACCAGGGCGATATTGTTCCCGATGAGCATGGTAGCGATAAACTTGGACGGGCTGGCGGTTAGTTTGTTCAGTACCGCTGCCAGCATCCCTTCCTGCTTTTTCTCAATCTCAATGTGGATCCTGTTGGCAGAAACAAAGGCAATTTCCATGCCCGAGAAAAAAGCGGATAGTATCAGGGAAATAACGATGATGGTCATGCGGGAGGCTTAGGGATTCTCCTGATCTCTTCGCTTCTTGAAGCGCTTTCGATAGTTGCGGCGGAAAAAGAACATGGCCACGGAAACCACCGCAAAGAAGACAAAGATGTAGGCCTGCTGGCGGTCGACCTCCCAGAGTTGCCCAATCTTGTAGATCGAAATCAGGGCCACAGCCAGGTAAAGGTATTCGGTGTATCTGAGTATTTTAATCATTGTTCATCTTCCTTGACGAGCATCACGCCCCCCGTTTTATGGGCATTAAAATAGGTAAAATCCCGGTTAAAGTCCATGCCCTCCCCATTTAGGACACTTCCCTCCTCCGGGTTGGTAAAGGTAAATCGCTTTTGGGTGAATATCCATTCCGCGGATCGATCCCAATAGAGCTGGGGGGTTTCCAGCTTTTTGCCATCGTGGGTCTCCAGCACTACATTCCCCTGCAAATCGATGATATTGGTCCTGGCATAGACGATGGCATAATCCGCCATGATGGTGCTCTTCTGCCCCTGTTCATCAAAGAACTCGACCAGGAGGCCATTGGGAAAGGTGCGGTAGGGAAACTGCAGGTTGTCGTAGTCTTCGCTCCTCGGGCTAGTCAGGACCGCAATGACCCGGGAATCACTGTTCCCCTGGGACTGCAGCTCTTCCAGGGTTTCCGTATAGGTAAGGGTGAAATCCTCGGCCACCCCCTGCGGATAGACCAGTGCGGGCTTGTCTTCCCCCACCCGTTCATACCGGTCCTTGCAGCCTAAAAAAAACATTGCCACAGCTAGAACTATGGCAATGTTTTCATAACGATATTTGGACAGGTCCATCCCCTAGAGGTTGGGCACCTTGACACTTCCACCGATCCAGCAACTCAGGGAGATGGACTTTCCGGCCATGCCTGAATTAAAGATGTCCGTCTTGGAAGGAGCCTTCGCACTGTAACTGGCAGCAGCCTGGTTGGCCCTGGAGCTCAGGGAAGGATCTACACGGGCCGCTTTACGGGCCATATCAGCCGCAAGCCAGTAGACCGAACGCTTCTCAAACGGGGTCGACCCGCATTGATTTGCACTGGAGGCGTACAGGTTCGCGATCAGCAAATAGGCCTTCCCGTTGGAAGGGTTCGCCTGAATAGCTTTATTGGCATAGCTTCGGGCCTGGGACTTGCTGAATTTGCGGGCAACCGTTGCAGACTTGTACAGAATGTCTGATTTTTTCTTGGCATCGGTTTCCAGTTCAGCAGCCTTGTCAAAATCGGCAATTGCACCCTTGTTGTCCCCGTCCTTGGCTTTGAGCGTACCTCCATAAAGGTAAGCACTTGCGGAAGGCTCGAGGGCAAGCTGGGCCTCAAACAGTTTGCGGAACAGGGGTGAGTCCGTACATTCTTTGGCGAACATGCGCCCTACAGACCTTTTGACCCAATCGATATCCCCTTTCTTTGCCTCAAAGTTCTTTTCGTACAGGGGGATAAGGTTTTCACAATCAGCCAGGGCTCCGAGTTTGGAGTCAATACTTCCTGAGATCTTACCGTAATTTTCAGAATAGCTGTTGTAAGCGCGGAGCTTCTTCTTTTCTTTGGAAGTCAGGGTGCCGGCCTCTTCCTTGGGAAGGAGGGTGTTGATCTGGGCCAGATACTTTTGATTTTCATTCTCAATCTGCTCAGTAACGTCGTCGTACACATCGAACACTTCCTGAAGATCCTTCTTCCCTGCTTTGTGCAGGTCTACCAGGGATGAGAAATACAGGTAGAGTGCTTTGGGATTGTCAAAATCCTCCTGGTCTTCCTTAAAGGCCTGAGACAACATATTGTACAGTTCCTCGTCGCTGGCCATTTTATTGTCATAGAGCAGGGATGCCTTGTCACTGGCTACATCCGCCTTGGTATAATTCTTTGGAAAATACTCTGTGCTCTGGTCGTAAAGGGAAAGCAGTTCTTTGATGTATCCCTCTTTCTCAGCACCGCTGGCATTGTCGATCTTGTGCTCCAGGATTTTCTCTCCATAGGAGTAATTCGCTTTGTTGATCCCCGGGCAGGCATCGTAAACCATTTTCCAGGGTTCGTATGCTGCCTCATAGTTCTTAACCTTGCAATGCTCAGCATAGATGGAAAGATTGGTCATACACTCAGGGTTCTGGGCCTGGCTGAATCCGGTTCCCGACACTCCCAGTGCTGTCAACATCATCAGGATTACTTTCTTTTTCATCTTCTCATTGATTTAAGGGTGGGTAAAATACTAAATTTTTATCAATTTATCTGTCTCTTCATAAACCACCTGGAGTTGAATGCAAGACCTATATTGATCTTAAAGTAACTCTCACGCACCAGGTTGTTTGCAGTGGTTCCTCTTCTGCCCAACTCAAAACCAACGTTCAGGTTGGAAAAATCGCCACCAAGACCTACCGGTAGACCTACTCCAAAGTTTATGCCAAAATTTTCAAGGGGCTTGTCATTTACGACCAATCCCGTATTGTCCAGACGAACACCCGCCCTGTAAACCACGCGCTCAAAATACGAGTCAATCGAAGCAAAATTAGGTACGAAATACCCCCCCAGCACATAACTGCTGGCATCCTCATATTCCGTATTTTCCTCCTCCAGGAAGGTATTGACGAATTCGCTGTATTTCTGAAAACTGTACTCCGCCCCTACAAACCAGCGCTTGTCTTGCCCATAACCAAGGCCTATGCTGGTGGTAGTAGGTATCTTAATATCCGTATTCCGCAAACCGAGTTCGTCCAGGTCCACTTCGTAGATCTCGATGATCCTGCCCGTTTCGGGCACCAGGGTGGCAATGTCCTGTTCATTCTCCGAGGTGATATTTGCCTGGGTATTCACCCGCAAAGAGGTAAAAAGCGTGTGCTTTCCAAATTTGGGGGTATAGGTAAGGCCGTAGTTAAAGTCGAAACCGCTGACGTCTGACCTTCGCCGGTCCAGGGTTGCTACCAGCACATCCTCCGTGATTTGCAGGCGCGATTTCTGCAGGTTTCCAAAAATCAAATTCGCCGTGGCGCCCACATGCAGGTTGGGCAGGACGCGGAAACCGGCTGAAAAATACACCTTGTTCAGGCCGCCTTCGCCCGTAAACTCCGAGGTGACCACGGCCCCCTGGTCATCGATGGACTCTCCCTGAAGGCTGTAGCCCACGTCACTAAATGGCTTTATTCCAAAACCAATACCTGCCCTTTGATTGCGAATGGGCATGGCAATGGCCAGGTACTCCAGGGTGGAGACCGAGCTGTTCTGTTTTTCCGAAAAGGTCTCAAGCCGTATTTCACTATGGGAAAAGGCAGCCGAAAAAGCCGTTAAACCCAATTTCCCCAGGGATGCCGGGTTGTTGAGGTGGATATGGATACTATCGGTGTACATGCCCAGCCCACCCATGGACTGATTATCTACCGTTCGGGTATCGCGCAAGTCTCCAACACCAAAGAAGGAATAGGGAGAGACGGTGCCGTTTTGGGCTGACACCGCGTAAGTCGCAAAACACAAGATTGCGAGAACAAACTTTTTTACCATCTAGCTTTTGTTGTAATCCAGCAGCTGGTTGAGCCCCTTTAGGAGAAAATTAGAATGGGCAAATATGGTACTTTTTAGCCGTTTAGACAAGAATTGAGCGTCCCCCCCTGTTAAAATGACCGTTAAATCCTGAAACCGCGATTTATACTGTTCAATCACTCCGTCAATCTCGAGACAAAGCCCGTTGACCACGCCGCTGTGGATGCTGCTTTCGGTAGCATTGCCAATAAAGTCCAGGATGTTTTCCGGGGTAAGCTTGGGCAGGCGTTCGGTGAATTCATGCAGGGCGTTGTAACGCATATACAAGCCGGGGGAAATCGCCCCGCCCAGGTACTCCCCGTAGTCGTTCACCACATCGTAGGTAATGCAGGTTCCCGCATCGATCACAAGGGTATTCCCCTTGGGGTTTTCAAAAAAAGCAGCCGTTGCAAGGGCAAGCCGGTCCGGGCCCAGGGTCTGGGGAGTGGCATAAGAGTTCTTAAAGGGTATCTTGCTTCTGGGGGAGAGGACATACACCTCACAAAAGACCGATACCACGTCGGCAGCGTAATCCTGCAGGTTGCTGACCGAGGAAATAATGGCCCGCTCGATGTTCGGATACTGCTCAAAAAGGGATTTGATATGGTCCGCAAACCCGGCCTCCGGGCTGGTTTCCACGTGCAGGAGGACATCCCGCCGGAATACGGCGAATTTGATATGGGTGTTTCCGGCATCGATGACCAAATTCATATTACAAAGATTGTAAAATGCAGAAAAAACAAGGGTCTTTTTTTCCTGATTTTGTTGATTCTTCCTAAAAATGAAATTATATTTGCCCCCGCCTTTCCATGGAAGGCCGTCCCGCCTCGCGAGACACCGCTTGACATCCTGGTACCTTAGCTCAGTTGGTAGAGCAACGGACTGAAAATCCGTGTGTCCCTGGTTCGATTCCTGGAGGTACCACTTAAAGCGCCAAAACCCGCTCCGAAAAGGAGTGGGTTTTTTGTTTTCAGGACGCGTCGAAAGCTCGCTTTCGTAAGCGGACTGGGAGCAAAAAACCGCTTCCGCTACCAGCGGAAGCAGGGTTTTGGCATTTTCAGGAGTGGTTTGACAGGAACAACGAGCGAAGCGAAGTTATTCCTGGCACCCGGATTGGCAAATTCCAAATTCCAAGCACCAAATTCCAACTAATGCCATATTTACAGTATTCCTAACCCCTTGTTGGACGCGCTGTAAAGCGGAGGGCCCCTCAGGAACAGACGGAAGTAGTGCGGAGCGCACTTCCGGGTATCTCCCGGCACCAGTGATGGAAATTCCAAATTTCATCCCGATAGTTATCGGGAGTTATCGGGACCAAATTCCAACTGATCCCAGGGTTTTGGCATCCCTCACTTTCGTTCGGGACAGGTTTTCAAAGTCGGCAGTTGCAGTTGGCAGTTCAAGATTCAATAAGGTGGAAATTATTTCACGCTACAAAAATCTATACTTCGAAACGGGCGGCAAATTAAAAAAACATCCCCCCTAACCAAACCCTTTCAAAGCGTAAAACACAGAGCTTCATTATTCTTGGTTCTTTTTCGTAATTTGATAAGGCAAACAATTACTCCTGACCAACCTCATG
>CBFCWO010000019.1:0-36420 GCA_965601625.1 uncultured Flavobacteriaceae bacterium
CGTCGAAAAGGTCCACTGAATTTATTTCGGGGGCCCACCCCCCCACAAAAAAGATACTTGTATATCCTGCACAAACCCAGCATCCAAAAAACTCCAAACCACCCAGTCCTTTCCCTAGTACTTCTTAACACTGAGCACAAGCACCGGGATCCTGACCGAGAATTCGCTTTTGAGGATACGGTTCTTTTCCCAGAGGGTTGAAAAGAATCCACGCTTCCTACGGAATACGCAAAGAAGATCCGGCTGGTGCGCCTGCAGTTGTTCCAGCACGCCCAAATAGGTGCTCGCGTGTTCCACCATAGTTACCTGGCTGCTGATATCCATCAGGGCCGTGTTGATCTTTAGGTCATCATCCGTGTAGCCCGGAGTTTTGACCAGTAGCAGGCTGATTTTTGATTTAAAAATGCTCTGAATAGCCATCAATGGATTCAGGATGCGCTTTCGCTTTAGCACCCCTGATTTAAATGCGGTCAGGATATTTTTATAGGCCTTGAACTGTATCCCCCTCGGCACGATCAGGGTCGGGATGTCCGTCCGCTTGATAATACGACCGGAAGTACTGCCCAGATAGAGCTCGTCATCGACTTCCACGCTCCTGGGCGAAATAATGATCAAATCGATCCCCAGCTCCCGGTCAAGTTCTTTCAACCCATCAATCAGGTCCCCCGAATACGTGGCTGCCTTAATACTTACGGACCCCTGATCGATCTTTCCGATCAACTCCCGGATGCGTTCTTTGCTGCTTTCAACGGATTTTTCCTTGATGTTTGCCAGGTCTGCCGCCCTCGGACTTACATTCAATACTTCCATGACATAAACCCCGGCGTCGAATTTGGCTGCAAAGTGCACAGCATATTGCAGTGTTTCATGGCAGTCAGGAGAATTCCCTATAGGGACCAATATGTTTTTCATGAGAACCGTGTTAGGTTTAATATTCTAAATTTACGATAAAAACCAGAATCGTGATCCGCCTCGCGAAATTAACAGATCTGCCACAAATAATGAGTCTTGCCAGGGCCTGTGCAGCACATCTATGTCAGCAGGGGATCTTTCAATGGAACGAGAAATATCCGTCACGGGAGGCCTTTCTCATGGATATCGAACGTAAAGAGTTATGGGTTTTCGATCCCGGCCAGGGACCTCTGGCCACTTTAGTATTGTCCAGTCACATAGACGAGGAATACAAAACCATACAGTGGTTGAGTCCTGATCACAATAACAGATATGTACACAGATTGGCGGTTCACCCCACCAGCCAGGGCAAGGGAATTGCCCGGAAACTGATGGATTTTGCTGAATCCAGAGCCCGGGTGGAAGGCGCTGCCTCCATCCGCCTGGATACCTTCAGCCAAAACGAGCGGAACCAGCGCTTTTACGAAAATCGGGGATATACCCGGTTGGGCTCCGTTTACTTTCCACAGCAAAGCTCGCATCCTTTTTATTGTTACGAGCTCCTCTTATCTTCGCCAGGTGAATCCAGCCCTTAGCCGAAAGAACATCAACCGCCTGGCCATTCCTGCTGTAGTGGCGGGGATAGCCGAACCGGTATTGAGCATCACTGATACGGCCATCGTTGGGAATATTCCTGAAAACGGGCTGGAATCCCTTGCTGCCGTGGGGATCGTGGGTTCTTTTTTGAGTATGCTCATCTGGATCCTTGGTCAGACCCGTTCAGCCATTTCCGCAATAATTGCACAGTACTACGGTGCGGGAAGGATACAGGACATCACCTCCCTTCCCGCTCAGGCCATTACCCTGAATGTGGGGATCAGCATTCTGATCCTGCTCCTTTCCCTTCCGTTCAGCAATGAGATCTTCGAGCTGCTGAACGCTTCGGGAAAAATCCTGGAATACTGCGTTTCCTACTATGGCATACGCGTTTGGGGCTTCCCGCTTACCCTGCTGGTTTTTGCGATTATGGGGATTTTTCAGGGCTTGCAGAATACCATCTGGCCCATGCTGATCGCTATAACCGGTGCGAGCGCGAACATCGTGCTGGACTTCATCCTGGTGTATGGCATTGAGGGCTGGATTAACCCTATGTACCTCGAAGGTGCCGCCTGGGCAAGTTTGATATCCCAGGCCATCATGGCGGTTATGGCGCTTTGGCTGCTGGTCACCCAGACCTCTGTAAGGCTCCTGCCCAAATGGCCGATGCACCCGGAATTAAAGCGGTTGATAGGCATGGCGCTCAACCTTTTTGTCCGGACGCTTTCCCTGAATGCTGCCCTGCTCTTTGCCGTCCGGGAGGCGACTGCCCTTGGGGATCAGTACATCGGGGCACATACCATTGCGGTCAACCTGTGGTTGTTCGCCGCCTTCTTTATCGACGGTTACTCCGCAGCCGGGAAAATCCTGGGAGGGCGATTTCTGGGGGCCAGGGATTATGACAGCCTCTGGCTGCTGGCCAGAAGAACCCTTCGTTACGGGCTCTGGGTCTCCCTGGGGCTTATGGTGCTGGGGGCGATCTTTTACCAGCAGATTGGCCGTGTTTTTTCTGCGGACCTTACTGTGCTTTCTGCTTTTTCCAGTATTTTCTTCATAGTGATCCTCGGATTGCCCATCAATACAATGGCATTCGTTTATGATGGGATCTTCAAAGGCCTTGGGAGGATGAAGTATTTGAGGAATGTACTATTGATAGCCACCTTCCTGGTTTTCATTCCCGTACTGTACCTGGGCAAATTCATGGGATGGGGGCTGTATGGAATCTGGGTGGCCTTTACCTGTTGGATGCTGATCCGGGGAAGTGCTTTGGTGTGGAAGTTCCGTCGGGAATTTCGCCCCCTTTTGCAAAACATCTAACTTTGATCAAAAATCATGGGAACAAACCGAAAGGAAGGAAGCTTGTATACCCGGGTATCCGGACCGCTGGCCATTGTAGAATTCGGTCATCCGGCCAGCAATTCACTCAATACGGAACTTCTGGGTCGTCTTTGTGCTGAATTCGACACTCTGGGGTCCAGGGATGAGGTATCGGTAATTCTCATTCAATCTGAAGGTGACCGTGCCTTTTGTGCCGGCGCATCCTTCGACGAGCTGTTGCAGGTAAAGACCCCGGAAGACAGTGCTGCATTCTTCAGCGGTTTTGCCAACCTGATCAATGCCATGCGCACCTGCCCGAAGCCTATCGTTGGCCGTATCCATGGGAAGGCTGTTGGTGGGGGTGTGGGGCTGATCGCGGCTTGCGATTATGCCCTGGCAAGCGAATCTGCCTCCATCAGGTTATCCGAGCTCAGCATCGGCATTGCTCCCCTTGTGATTGCCCCCGCTGTAAAGCGCAAGGCAGGGACTGGCGGATTATCCGCCCTCTCGCTATCCCCAAAGGAGTGGAAAAGCGCCTATTGGGCCCAGGAACATGGCCTTTTCAACAAAGTATTTGAAACACGCTCAGAACTCGATAGGGAAGCTGAATTCTTTGCTTCACAACTGGCGTCTTACGCACCTGAAGCGCTCGCCCTGATGAAAAAGGCACTCTGGGAAGGCACCGATCACTGGAAAACCCTCCTGCCGGAAAGAGCTGCACTTACGGGCAACCTGGCCCTTTCGAAAATCACCCAGGAAACCCTGCGAAAGTTCAAGGATAAGAGTTAGCAGTTCGCAGATTCGACCGTACAAAATCCTGTAACCCTCCGCCTTTATAGACGAATCGGTGCTTCATGAGCTTTCGCAGGAAAATTCAAACCGCTGACTGCCACTGCCAACTTATCCCGTTATCGCTAAAATGATTGGATAATTCATGCCTCCTTTGAACCTTGAACTTTGAACTTTAAACCTTGAACGCAGCGGAGCTGCCTACCGCCACTGCCAACTGCCAACTTCTAGAAAGCCTGGTTCACCCCAAAGTAAAACCCACTATTGCCATCTTCCCCTAATCCTACATCCAAACGAACCAGTGTATTCTGGGATTTAAGGACCTTGAATCGGACGCCTCCTCCCATACTGAATTTGGGATCCTTAAAGAAGTCCTGGTTTATGTCCGAAACTTCTCCCATGAGCCCAAAAGCAGCAAGACTCCACCTGGGCAGAAAACGCCATCTATATTCAGCTGTCAACACATACATCTGATCGTCAATAAAGCGTCCTTTGAAATAGCCTCTGGCAATATCACCTCCTCCAAACTGGGCTTTGGCCTGAAAGGGGACATCCCCAAAATTATTCTCTAAATACAGTCGTGCTGCCAGGAGGCTTTTTTCACCTAGTGGTCGATAGGCCCTAAGGTCTGTTACAAAGCGATTAAACCCATGGGTGGCCCCTAAATTTTCACTGGAAAATTGGGCGTTGAAATTTACAAAATAGCCCCCACTCGGATCTTCAACCTGATCCCTCGTGTCTAAATTGAAAATCGCTCCCAAACCAACTATAATGGCTCCGTCACTACCAAGAACTGCTCCGGAATCCAAGATTCCTCCTTCTTCAACCTCAGTCACCTGATGGTTTTCAAAGTTGAAACGCAATCCAAAATTCAGGGAAGGCGGAAGCCTTTTAAGGAAGTCCACCCTGAACTTATGGCTGGTCATGTCGTAGTCTTCCTCGTTGGTGTCAGGGGTATCGTTTCCAATACCCCAGAATTTGTTGGGATAGATACGAAACTCATAGGATGCATCGAGATAGTAATCCCCTCCCTCAAAGTAGATCTGAGGCAATGCCTGGATGACAATCTGCGAATTTGCTGTGTAAATTCCGGTAAAAAGAATATTTGATTTTCGTGCTCCGAAAATATTCTTTTCAGCTGTCAGAAAAAGTTGCCCTCCTCCCCCAAAACCGAAACCAGTCTCAGGAGTACTGAAAATCACAGGTATTCCAATTAATTTAAGACTTTTCCCTTTATTGATCGTATCACTTCGTACAATAGCCTTATCATCACGCTGTCCAAAAGCGCTTGCCGAGAGATATAAGACCACTAAAAACAACAGACTGCGCCGCATCAAAAGAAAAATTCGTCCAACATCACATTAAACCCGAAGGAAAAAAAAGTAGTGTTAGAAAAAACCGATTCATTCCGGAGGATTTCCTGTCGGTCATTCTCGTAAGTAAGATCGAGCCAGGCCAGGCTCGTGCCCACACCTACATCCAGGATGATCCTAGGGGAAATTACATACGAGTACCCCAATCGGGTTCGAATGGCAAAACCCGGACCTTCCGCAATTTGCTCAAAGACTTCCTCTTCAATTCCCACTCTACTCTCTTCCCTAATGCGGATAAATCCCGGAAAAACGCTGAGGTAGAGGGAACCATAGGCTTCCTTAAGGAAATATCGCCTGATGGAGGGGCCTATTATAAATGTTTCTGATTCTCGTTCAATCAAGCCCTTACCACCGCTTTGGACCGCAGAAACATTGATCCCGGCAAACCACCGTTCCTTGAAAAATATTCCGGTGAAGATGTCCAGGCCGTAAGAATTATTGGCAAAAAGCACATCCTGGGATTCCAGCTTCAAGGAACTTGAGCTAAAGGTTCCACTTAAACCGCTTAACCATCGCCCTTTTTTAAATGGGGTGGTTGTCGAGTCATTGGCTTGTGCATCCTGTGCACATAATTGCATGGAAGGGGTAGCACAAAGCAAAAGAAAGCATAGCATCCTTGGGATCAACGAATGGAAAATTTCATTCGCTCTGTGTTCAGTATGACTCGGAAAGTTCCCCAAGGTGCAGGATAGTTAGGTTTGAAAGGATGAAATCCTTAAAATCTATTTCTATTAACCTAAGGTACGCAATTTGGGGTGACCGCAAGGTATTGGGTCGGGAAGTTTCAGCCCTGTCCGAACCTGATGAAACACAACTTACGCCCCTCCCAACAGCTGATTATTGGTACCCCGCAGCCTGCAGGTTGAATAGCTCGGCATACAAACCCTCCCGCTCCAGCAGTTCCTCATGCGTGCCCAGCTCCACAATCCTGCCTTCCTCCAGGACGAGGATCCGGTCAGCCATTCGCACCGTACTAAAACGGTGGGATATAATGATACTGGTACGGCCTTTGGTCAGCCCGATAAAGCGCTTGAACACCTCGTACTCCGCCCGTGCGTCCAGGGATGCCGTGGGCTCATCCAATACCATGATCTCCGCATCCTTCATATACGCCCTGGCCAGTGCGACCTTTTGCCATTGGCCCCCGCTCAGGTCCTGCCCTTTGTTAAATCGTCGTCCCAGCTGCTGTTCCAGTCCTCCTTCCAATTCCTGGATAACCTGGCTGGCCAGGCTTTTACGGGCAGCATCCTCAATTCTCCCGGTGTCCTCCAGGGATTCAATATTTCCCACCGCTATATTCTCCCGTACGGTGAATTCATACCTGAAAAAATCCTGAAATATGACCCCAAACCGCTCCCGGTAGGCGGTAATATCAAAAAGGGAAATGTCGATGCCATCCAGCAGGATCTGACCGCTGGTCGGCTCGTAAAAGCGCAGGATAAGCTTGATCAGGGTGGTTTTCCCCGCGCCATTCTGGCCCACGAAGGCCATCTTTTCACCTGCAAAAAGCTTAAATGAGATCCCTTTTAGGATAGGGGTCTGACTGCCCGGATAGGTAAAATGCACATCCCTGAACTCAAAGCCCTCGCGGATGGTTTCGGGCAAGGGGGTAGGTTCCCGCTCGGGAAGGGGGATCTGAAGATCGATAAAGTCGAAGTAATCCTTCAGGTAGAGGGCGCTTTCCGAAATCCGTGTGAACCGTGCGAAAAAGGCTTGCAGGTTCCCCTGCAGGCGGTTGAAGGAGCCGGAGAGGAACGTCAGTTCCCCAAGGCTCAGGACCCCTCCCAGGGTACGGTAAATGATCAGGACATATGCCCCGTAGTAAGAAAGGATCCCCAGCACATTAAAAAGGCCCCCGAAAATGCTCTGCCGGATCGCCAGCTTGCGATTGAGCAAATAATAGCGGTGGGCGAGCTTACTGAACCGGGTCGCTATGAAATTGGTCAGCCCGAAGAGCTTGACTTCCTTTGCCGTGCGATCATTGGCTCCCACGTACCTCAGGTAATCCAGTTCACGCCTTTCGCTCGTCCAGCTTCGCGCCAGGGAATAGCGGTCAGAGGAATACTTGATCTCATTGATGAAGGAAGGCACCACGCTCAGGATCAGGAGCAGGATCAGCCAGGGTTCGAAGTAGATCAGACCTGCAATCAGGGACCCGACAGACAACAGGCTTTCCGCCTGCCCCAGCACATTGCTCATAAGGTTGACCCTGCTGCTGGTCTGGGTTCGGGCGCGCTCCAGCTTATCGTAAAACAGCGGGTCCTCCAACTGCTCCAGGGAAAGTTCCTGGGCCTTGCGAATAATCCGTTCTGAGGAATTGTTGGAATACAGGTCCCCAAGAAGTCCATCGGTCAGATTCACCACCCGCCCCAACAGGTCCGACAGGAGGGCGACCCCCAATTCGATGCCGACGTACTGCCATAGCCTTTCAAGGTCCGGGGCATCTTCCTGCAACAAGTGCACTATCTCATCGATGATCAATTTTCCCACCCAAAGCAGGACCACCGGGCTGAAGGCTTTGATGATCCGCGCCAGGATGTTTCCTGCAAACAAGCCGGGGCCAGCCTGATAAATTTCCTTAAAAAACCGGGGGATGGAACGCCAGCCTTTGAAGGATTCCTTCAGGGAAATTCGCTGCTGATCGGTTATGGATCGGAGTCTGCGCCTCACAATTGCTTTTATTGCAAGTTACAGAACTCTTTCCATAGCACCCCAAGCCCTCCCTGCCCATTGAACATCTGAGAATGCCTCCAGGGGGCTTTCCTTCGAAAGACCGGGTCCGGGGGTACAAATTCATAATCTCCCCCAGTTTTAACGGATTCCATAGCACATATTTGCTAATTTTGTGTGCTCAAAATCACTGACATGCAGCGCATCCGCATCACCAAGGAGTTTACTTTTGAAACCGGGCATGCCCTATACGGATATGACGGAAAATGCCGTAACGTCCACGGGCACAGCTACAAGCTATCGGTGACGGTTATTGGGACCCCCATAGAGGAAGAGGGGAACAAAAAACTGGGAATGGTCATTGATTTTGGAGATCTCAAGGAGATCGTAAAACAGGAGGTTGTGGATCCTTTTGACCACGCTACGGTTTTCAACAGGAATACACCCCATGTGGAATTGGCCGAGACACTCGAAAAAAGCGGGCACAAGGTCATCCTGGCAGATTACCAGCCCACCTCGGAAAACATGGTGATCGATTTCGCCCATAAAATACGCGCCCGCCTTCCCGAATCCCTGGAACTGCACTCCCTGCAACTGCGGGAAACCGGAACGGCCTACGCCGAATGGTTCGCTTCAGACAATCCCTAGGGCAGCCCAATGCAGCACCATGGACTAAATCCGGTGGAGTTCCGTATTTTTACCCCTGATGAAATCCATTGAGGTACCGTCCGGGAAAAGAGTCTACTTCGCCAGTGATAATCACCTGGGGGCTCCAAGCAGCGCAGAAAGCCTGCCCAGGGAAAAGAAATTTGTCCGTTGGCTCGAAGATTCCCGCAAAGATGCGGCAGCCATATTCCTCCTGGGAGATTTATTCGATTTCTGGTTTGAATACAAGTCCGTAGTGCCCAAGGGGTTTACCCGAACCCTTGGGAAGCTTGCAGAGCTCACGGACAGCGGAATCCCGGTGTACTATTTTGTCGGAAACCACGACCTGTGGATGCAGGGATATTTTGAGGAAGAACTCAATATTCCGGTTTTCCACTCCCCCCAGGAGTTCGGTAT
The DNA here is from genome assembly GCA_965601625.1 of uncultured Flavobacteriaceae bacterium. Classification (GTDB taxonomy): domain Bacteria; phylum Bacteroidota; class Bacteroidia; order Flavobacteriales; family Flavobacteriaceae; genus Robiginitalea. The sequence goes on from CBFCWO010000019.1 coordinate 8,700, forward strand.
AGGAGGAAAGAAATTCCTGATCGGTCACGGTGACGGGCTGGGACCCGGGGACAAGGGGTTCAAACGCATGAAAAAAGTCTTTACCAACCCCGTAGCCAAATGGATGTTCCGTTGGTTGCATCCCGATCTTGGCGTCAGGATCGCACAGTATTTTTCCGTTAAGAACCGCCTGATCTCCGGAGAAGACGATGTGCATTTCCAGGGGGAGGAAAACGAATGGCTGGTGCAATATGCCAAACGGAAACTGGAACAACAACACTATGACTACTTCGTGTTTGGCCATCGCCATTTACCGCTGGAGATATCCCTTTCGGAGACTTCCCAATATGTAAACCTGGGAGACTGGATACGGCATTACAGCTATGGGGTGTTTGAAGAGGACCGCCTGCGCCTGAAATACTTTGAACAGGGTTCTAACCCTTAAGATCCTTTATTTTGAGCTGCAGGCTTTTCTGACCCTGCCAGTGATTCTCCTCTACCGAGAATACAGCACTGAAGGCATTGCCCCCTTTAAGCTCCGCCAGCCGGTCTCCCAGCCCAAACCCAATCCCTCCGATCGGACCGGTTTCATCCTGGGTTACGGAAAGCTTCAGATGGGCTCCCTCAGACCCTACCGTTCTTGCAGACCCGGTATCCGATATCGGGCCCGCCTCAAAAACCGGATTGGGATTGCCCGGCCCGAAAGGGGCAAACTGTTTTAAAATACGTACGAGCTTGGGGGTAATTTCCCTAAGGTGCACCCGGAGATCTACCTGGATCTGCGGCTGCAATTGCTCAGGGAGTATAGAAGCTGCAACCACTTTTTCAAACTGGTGCTTGAATTCCTCAAACCTGGAGGCCTCCAGGGTGAGTCCGGCCGCATAGGTGTGCCCCCCGAATTGCTCAATGCAATCCGAGCAGGACTGCAGCGCCTGATACACATCAAACCCCCGTACAGAACGGGCTGAGGCAGCCAACTTGTCCCCACTGCGGGTAAACACCAGGGTCGGACGATAGTAGGTCTCCGTCAGCCGGGAGGCCACGATCCCGATAACCCCTTTATGCCAGTCCTCCTTGTATACTACCGTGCTCATGCGTTCTTCCTCCCGTTGCTCCCGGATCATGGCCAGGGCTTCATCGGTAATTCGCTGGTCCATCCCGCGACGCTCCTGATTCAGGGATTCGATAAGTGCTGCCAGTTCAAGGGCCCTGGTCATGTCGGTTTCGATCAACAAATCCACCGCCTGCTGTCCGTGCTGCATCCTTCCTGCCGCATTGAGGCGGGGCGCCAATTGAAATACCAGGTCAGAAACCTTGTAGTGATCTCGCCGGACCCCCTGCATCAGCGCTCTCAGGCCGGGCCTGGGATTCGAATTCACTACACGGAGCCCGTAGTGTACCAGAATCCGGTTCTCGCCCGTGATCGGCACGAGGTCCGCGGCCACGGCCGTGGCAACCAGGTCCAGGTACGGCATTAGGGACACTACCCCATATCCTTTGCGCTGCTGTAACGCCTGGATCAGTTTAAAGCCTACCCCGCAACCACATAACTCCTTGTAGGGATAGGCGCAATCCGACCGTTTCGGGTCCAGGACGGCGACAGCCTCTGGAAGCGCCTCTCCGGGACGGTGGTGGTCGCAAATGATGAAATCGATCCCGCGATCGGCAGCATAGGACACCTGGTCTATGGCTTTGATCCCACAGTCCAGGGCGATGATCAGGGAAATATCATTGTCCTCCGCAAAGTCAATCCCGGTGATGGAAACCCCGTATCCCTCCGTATAGCGGTCCGGGATATATGAGGCCACATTGGGGTATGTTTCCCGCAAATACGACGTTAAAAGGGCCACTGCGGTGGTCCCGTCCACATCGTAATCCCCGTAAACCAAAATACGCTCTCCCTGCTCAATGGCCTCTTCGATCCTGCGAACGGCCAGCTCCATGTCCTGCATCAGGAAAGGATCGTGGAGATGCGCGAGCTCCGGGCGAAAAAACAACCGGGCTTCTTCAAAGCCGAAAATGTTGCGCTGCACCAAAAGTCCTGCCACCAGGGGATCGACCTGAAGGGCACTGGCGAGCAGTGCCGTTTTTTCAGGATCGGGTTTTGGTTTATGAATCCAGCGCATGTACACGGGTTTAAGTCTAAATCCTAGGAGTGCAAAATCTTTGCAGCTTCACCAAAATGAGAAAAGGGTTTGGAGGCTATCCCTGATGAAAATAAGTGCTTACTTCCACTTCAGCAAAGCTTCGGAACATCTTCATTACCCCGCAGTATTTGTCTACCGATAAATCCACGGCCCGCTTTAGTTTTGATTCGTTCAGCTGATCGCCGTAGAAATGGAATTGCATCTCCACATGCTCGTAGGTTTGCGGCTGGGCATCACTCAGCCGGGCATTGATGTCGATGTGGAAGTCCGATACTTCCAGTTTCATTTTTCGAATAATAAAAGCCACATCCAGACCTGAACAACCGGCAAGTGAGCTCAACATAAGCGCTTTAGGACGAACGCCACCTCCCTGACCTCCTTCATCGGGGCTGGCATCGATTTCAAAGGTCCTCCCTGAAGGGTTGTTGCTTTCAAATGCCATGCCTCCCTTCCAGCGGGTAGTGATATGATTAGTGGAAGCCATATTTTTTTTGTTTCTTGTAAAGATCAAAATTACAATAAAATCCTCCGCTTATGCCATTGGTTGAACCTCTGGATCCGAACGCAGATCCTGAAACTGCCGAGCTCGCAGCTTTTTTCAATGAAACCCTCGGATTTTGCCCCAATTCAGTGCTCACCATGCAACATCGCCCTGCCATTTCCAAGGCCTTTATCAACCTGAATATGGCGGTAATGGCCAACGAGGGAAGGGTAACTTCTGCCCTGAAAAGGATGATTGCCTGGGTAAGCAGCAACGCCTCAGGGTGCAGGTACTGTCAGGCACATGCCATCCGGGCAGCTGAGCGATATGGAGCTGAAAAGGAGAAGCTCGACAATATCTGGCAATACCGAACGCACCCCGCCTTCTCGGAAGCCGAACGGGCAGCCCTGGATTTTGCACTCGCCGCCTCTCAAATCCCAAACACCGTTGATGAAGACATAAAAAAGCGTCTTCACGCCCACTGGGATAATGGGGAAATTGTTGAAATGCTCGGCGTGATAGCCCTTTTTGGATACCTCAACCGCTGGAACGATTCCATGGGAACCTCCATTGAGTCAGGGGCCGTGGAAAGCGGCGAGAAGTACCTTTCAAAATACGGATGGGAAAAGGGGAAGCACGGCAAACCCTGAACAGGAGGGTTCAGGAATGACTTCCCTTGATTACAATCACGAATTCGCCCCGGGGCGGATGCGCCTCAAAGTGCCCTAAGACTTCTAAGAGAGTTCCCCGAACCGTTTCCTCATAGACCTTGGTAAGCTCACGGGAAACGGATATGGGGCGTTCCCCTCCAAAATACTCCGCGAACTGCTTTAACGTCCGGATCAGTTTGTGCGGACTTTCATAAAAGACCAGTGTACGGGATTCTGCGCTGAGTTCCTGCAAGCGGGTATGCCGCCCTTTCTTTGGAGGAAGGAATCCCTCGAATACGAATCGGTCGGTGGGGAAGCCGCTGTTTACCAGGGCCGGGATCAGGGCTGTTGCCCCGGGCAGGCATTCCACCTGTATCCCCGCATTGATGCATTCCCGTACCAACAGGAAACCTGGATCTGAAATCCCGGGAGTCCCCGCATCGGAAATCAGGGCCATGGTCTCTCCAGCTTCCAGGCGGGAAACCAGTTGCTTCAAAATGCGGTGCTCATTGTGCATGTGATAGGACCTAAGCGGGGTTTCTATCTCGTAATGGGCCAGCAGATTTCCGCTGGTACGGGTATCCTCAGCCAGTACCGTATCCACAGATCGCAATACCTCCAGTGCCCTAAGGGTAATGTCTTTCAGATTTCCAATCGGGGTTGGGACAATGTACAGGGTAGCTTCCATGCGGATTTAAAATAAATAAGGCCGAAAACGGAATCCCCCTTCGGCCTTCTACATTCAATCGTGCTGTCTCAGGAGAAACGCCGGTCGATCAATGCCATAAACCTCGCCTCGTATTCTTCCTTCCCCTTCCAGTTATTGTATTCCGGCTTAACCATCTTTTCCACAAAGGTGATAGAACGCTCCTGGGATTCCATGGTATTGAGCTGGGAAAGAATCCGGTTAAAATCTTCCGTAGAGTCCCCGAACAAATGCTTTACGAATGCCAGACGATCATTCAGCCCTACCGAAATCTCTCTGGCCGTGAGGGTTTCGTTCAGGGATTTCCCGGGGGACACCCCGGCCAGATCTGATGGAGTGGGCGTAACAATATCTTTGTCGCTTTTGACAAATTCACTGCCTTGCATAAACCGGGCTAAAACTTCTTCCAGCTCTTCCCCTCCCGGCATCTCTGAGACCATGTGCTTGATGGTGTCAATTCCCGGGATGATAATGTCTTCCTCATGGGGATTGTTCTCCGGGACCAGTTTATTCTCATTCAGGACTGCAGAGGCTATGGTTTCAAATTTTGAAGCCACCTCGCTTTTATTTACGTCTACCTGAACGTCCTGTAATTTCTCTTCAATAAAGTTCAGCACCGCAAGCTTTTCATAAAGCATGCGCGCCTGCTCATACAGCTGAGGGACTTCCGTAAGGCCGTCGCTCGATATTATTCTGCTGGCCAGTCCGACCAGCTCTGCTTTTAATTTACGTTTCATAGCATTTTCTTGTGAACCTCAAATGAAGGTCCGTATTTTTCATACTTTTATATCGCCATCCGTATGATAAACGGAACCTGGCTTCATTTTCGTCTAAAATTACAAAATGTTTCTCGAAAACACCGTTAACCCCGAAGAACAATTCGGCTGGATCGAAGTGATTTGCGGCAGCATGTTTTCGGGCAAAACAGAAGAGCTGATCCGGCGTTTGAGGCGCGCACAATTCGCCAGGCAGAAGGTGGAGATCTTCAAGCCAATCGTCGATAACCGGTATCACGAAGATCTGGTCGTTTCACACGATGAAAATGAGATCAGGTCAACCCCTGTTCCCGCAGCAGCCAACATCCGCCTTTTAGCAAACGATTGCCATGTGGTAGGGATTGATGAGGCCCAGTTCTTTGATGATGAGATCGTTACGGTATGCAACGACCTGGCCAATAGTGGGGTGCGGGTGGTCGTGGCCGGACTGGATATGGACTTCAAGGGCAACCCTTTTGGCCCGATGCCCGCCCTGATGGCCACCGCCGAATATGTGACCAAGGTGCATGCCATTTGCCCAAGGACGGGGAACCTCGCCAACTACAGCTTTCGGAAATCCGAAAACGACAAATTGGTATTGCTGGGAGAAACAGAAGAGTATGAACCCTTGAGTCGCGCTGCATTCTATAAAGCCATGCTGCGGGAGAAGATCAGCAAGCTGGAAGTGAGGGAACCGGAAATTGTGACCTCCAAAACCCCCGGGGATGCCAGAAAATCCTGACACCTTCCTTGAGATCGACCTGGAGGCCCTGGCTCACAACTATCGCGTGATCCGTTCAAGGCTCAGGCCTGAAACCCGCCTGATGGGGGTGGTCAAAGCCTTTGCCTATGGGAGCGAATCCCAGGCCATAGCCCATAAGCTTGAAACCCTTGGTGCGGACTACCTGGCGGTGGCTTTTATTCGGGAAGGGGTTCGGCTGAGAAAAGAGGGGGTTCGGCTTCCCATCATGGTCCTGCACCCCCAGCCTGAAAGCCTGGAAGACCTCATTGCCCACTGCCTGGAGCCCTGTCTGTACAACCGGCGCATCCTGGAGCATTTTCTGGAAACCGCTAAAGAACTCCGTCAAAAAGACTACCCGGTCCATCTGAAATTCAACACCGGGCTGAACCGGTTGGGTTTCAAAGGGGAGGACCTGGGATGGATCAGCCAGCACCTGAAGGAGCAGCAATTCGTGTCCGCACGTTCGATCTTCTCACATCTGGCCGCCTCCGATGACCTGGAGGAATCCAAATTTACACAATCCCAAATCCGGGCCTTCCAGAAAATTGTGAAGGAGGCTGAAGGCCTTTTTCCGGGCGAGCTCTTTAAGCACCTGCTAAACACTTCAGGGGTGTTTAACTATCCGGAGGCCCAGTGGGATATGGTACGTACCGGGATTGGCCTTTACGGGTATTCAAACCATCCCGAATCTGACGCATTGCTGAAGCCTGTTGCAAGGCTCTGCACCCGAATCTCACAGATCCATCAGGTAGCCCCCGGGGATTGGGTGGGATACAACAAAGGCTTTCAAGCCCCGGACGCCCGAACCACGGCGACCCTCCCTATCGGCCATGCCGACGGAATAGGCCGTCAATACGGCCGGGGAGTAGGAGATGTGTTTATTGGAGGGAATCGGGCCCCGATCATCGGAAATGTCTGCATGGATATGACCATGGTGGATGTTACCGGCCTCCCCTGCAGGGAAGGAGATCAGGTGGTCTTTTTCGGGGGGGCGCATTCCGCAGAAGACCTGGCCGGCAAGGCCGGTACCATTTCCTATGAACTGCTGGCAGGCATCTCTCAGCGGGTCCCCCGGATTATAATAGGATAAGGGTCAGGTAAATATCTCCCTGAAAAACCGTATTTTGCCCTCAGAACCATTAAACACCATATACCATGTTAAAAGAATTCAGGGATTTTATTATGACCGGCAATGTCATCGACCTGGCTGTTGCAGTTTTGCTGGCAGGAGCCGTGGGGCTGGTCGTCAATGGCTTTGTAAATGACATCATGATGCCTTTTGTGGGCTATTTCACAGGAGGTTTGGATTTTGCAGCATTAAAATATGTGCTCGCCGAAGCCGTAACAGATGCCGAAGGCAAGGTGGTTACCCCGGAAAATGCCATTCGATATGGCGCTTGGATCAATTCGATCATAAATCTGATCATCGTAGGCTTCGTGCTGTTCCTGATCGTGAAATCCTACAACAAGGTTCGGGTCAAGAAAGAAGAACCCGCCCCGGCCCCTAAAGGTCCTACCCAGGAAGAGTTGCTGACTGAGATCCGGGACCTGCTGAAAAAAGATTAAGATTCCCTTCGCGCCTGTCGCGAAACCGCTGCACCATTTTTTTAAACCCAAAGCCGTTGTGGACCCCACAGCGGTTTTTTTTGGCTTAAATTGTTTTATTCATAACGTTCTGTGGCAATTTAGAGAAATGCCCCTAGGGACCTTTTGAGGTAAAGGCCTGCATGCATACCTTTGGCTCAAAAACCTGAACTCATGAAAATTGCTGTGGTAGGAGCTACGGGAATGGTTGGAGAAGTCATGCTCCAGGTGCTGGAGGAGCGGGCCTTCCCCCTGGATGAGTTGCTTCTGGTGGCTTCCCCCCGTTCTGTGGGGAGAAAAATGAAGTTTAAGGATCGGGAATTAACCGTGATCGGACTGCCTGAAGCCCTTTCGGCAAAACCAGACATCGCCATATTCTCGGCCGGGGGAGATACTTCCCTGGAATGGGCGCCACGGTTTGCGGAAGTAGGCACCACCGTGATCGACAATTCATCAGCCTGGAGAATGGATCCCACCAAAAAGCTCATTGTCCCGGAAATCAATGCTTCCGTGCTAACCCGGGAGGACAAGATCATTGCCAACCCGAATTGTTCCACCATTCAGCTGGTCATGGTCCTTGCTCCTCTGCACAGGACTTACCAAATGAAGCGGGTAGTGGTCTCAACCTACCAGTCCGTCTCGGGAACCGGGATTAAAGCCGTAAGGCAGCTGGAAGATGAAATGGCCGGTGTAGACGGAGAGAAGGCCTACCCGCATCCCATCCATAGAAATGCCCTGCCGCATTGCGATATCTTCCTGGAGAACGGATATACCAAAGAAGAGATGAAGCTGGCCCGGGAACCGCAGAAGATACTGGATGACCGGACTTTCTCCCTGACCGCTACGGCCGTGCGCATCCCCACTTCGGGAGGGCATTCCGAAGCCGTGAATATTGAATTCAGGAAGGATTTTGACCTAATAGAGGTCCGGGGAATCCTGGCCTCCACGCCGGGGGTGGTCCTTGAAGATGTGCCCGAGGAAAATCGCTATCCCATGCCCATAACAGCGCACCAACGGGACGAAGTTTTTGTGGGCCGTATCCGAAGGGATGAGAGCCAGCCCAACACCCTGAACCTGTGGATCGTTGCAGACAACCTCCGCAAGGGGGCCGCCACGAATGCCGTTCAAATTGCCGAATACCTCCTGGAAAACGGGCTGTTGTAAAATTCCTTAAAAACTGTTAAACCGGCTCCTTTACATAAGGCCTACTCTCCATTTTTATGGTATTTTTGGATTCTTCTGAACCTTGTAGATATGAAAAAAACCATCTTGCTTACCCTTTTTGGCCTGCTGGTGATAGGATGCCAAACCAAAAGTGAAACCTCCATGGCGCTGAATTATCCCGAAACCTCCAAAGTAGATTCTGTGGACACGTATTTTGGAACAGAAGTCCCTGATCCCTATCGATGGCTGGAAGATGACCGAAGCGCCGAAACGGAAGATTGGGTTACCCGGCAGAACGAGCTCACATTTTCGTATCTGGAACAAATCCCCTTCCGGGATCAGCTTAAAAAACGTCTTGAAAAGCTATGGGATTACGAAAAACTGGGAACCCCTTTCAGGGAAGGCGATTACACCTACTACTTCAAGAATGATGGCCTGCAGGATCAGTCCGTGGTCTACAGGAAAAAAGGTGATATGGACGCCGAAGTGTTCCTGGACCCAAACAAGTTCTCCGAGGACGGGACTACCTCCCTGGCCGGGCTTAGCTTCTCAAAGGATGGCTCCCTGGCCGCATATTCCATTTCCGAAGGAGGCAGCGACTGGAGGAAGATCCTGGTCATGGATGCCCTGAAACGGGAGATCGTGGAAGACACCCTGGCTGAGATCAAATTCAGCGGTATTTCCTGGAAGGGAAATGAGGGTTTCTACTACTCCAGCTATGACAAGCCTGAGGGCAGTGAGCTCTCTGCAAAAACCGATCAGCACAAAGTATATTACCACAAGTTAGGGACGCCTCAAAACGAGGACAAACTGGTCTTTGGCGGCACCCCTGATGAGAAACACCGTTATATTTCCGCCAGTGTTACCGAAGATGACAAATACCTGGTGCTCTCTGCCTCCAACACCACTTCGGGAAACAAGCTGTTCCTGCAGGACCTGAGCCGTCCAAAGGCCCCTATCATGACCATCCTGGACCATGAGGATTCAGACAGCTACATTATAGAGAATGTAGGTTCCAGGCTTTATATCGTGACCAATCTGGAGGCTCCCAACCAAAGGATCGTAACGGTGGACGCAGCGGATCCCACCCCGGAAAACTGGGTGGACTTTATCCCTGAGACCGAGAATGTTCTCAGTCCGGGTACCGGTGGTGGGTATTTCTTTGCCGAGTACATGGTCGACGCACTTTCAAAAGTGTTGCAATACGATTACCAGGGCAACCTGGTTCGGGAAGTGGACCTGCCCGGATTGGGAAGCGCTGGGGGATTCAGAGGTAAAAAGGAAGAAAAAGAGCTCTATTTTTCGTTTACGAACTACAACACTCCAAGCTCGTCCTATAAGTTTGATGTGGAATCCGGCGAATACGAGCTGTACTGGAAGCCCGAGATCGATTTTGATCCTGCTGAGTATGAATCCCGTCAGGTATTCTACACTTCAAAGGATGGTACCCGGATCCCAATGATGATCACCTTCAAAAAGGGGATGGAGTTGAATGGAAAAAACCCAACCATCCTCTATGGATATGGAGGCTTCAACATCAGCCTGACCCCTGGTTTCAGCACGGTCAATGCCATTTGGATGGAACAGGGCGGTATTTATGCCGTTCCCAACATTCGCGGGGGTGGGGAATACGGTAAGGAGTGGCATGATGCGGGGACAAAGACCCGTAAACAAAATGTCTTTGACGATTTCATCGCAGCGGCTGAATACCTGATCGCAGAAGGATACACCTCTCCAGAATATCTCGCCATACGCGGGGGCTCCAATGGGGGGCTATTGGTTGGTGCCGTAATGACCCAGCGCCCGGATCTTATGAAAGTAGCCCTTCCCGCGGTAGGGGTGCTCGACATGCTTCGCTATCACACCTTCACCGCCGGGGCAGGCTGGTCTTATGATTACGGGACCTCAGAGGAGAGCCCTGAAATGTTTGAATACCTTCTGGGGTATTCCCCCCTCCACAATATCCGAAAGGGCGAAGCCTACCCGGCTACCCTGGTGACCACTGCAGATCACGACGACAGGGTTGTGCCCGCCCACAGCTTTAAATTCGCTGCCACCCTTCAGGAGAATCAAGAAGCTGAAGATCCTGTCCTAATCCGCATCGAGACCAAGGCAGGTCATGGGGCTGGGACTCCGATCAGCAAAAGGATCGAGCAGAATGCGGATATTTTTGGATTTACCCTCTATAATATGGGCTTTAAGGAGCTCCCCAATCAGGCGGTCCTTAAGGAATTCAAGGAATAAATTGTATAATTCAAGATGAAATCCGTTTCTTTTGCGAAACGGATTTTTTTTAGGTACCATGCTCAAAGTTAACGAGCTTTCGTTTAGTTATGACCGGGAACGGGTCCTGGACGACCTCACTTTTGAAGTAGGCCAGGGTGAATTTCTCGCCGTCATGGGAGAGAGCGGATGTGGCAAAAGCACCTTGCTTAAATTGCTCTATGGAGCACTCCCCTTTGATAAAGGCAGTATACAGTGGAAGGACCAGCCGATTAAGGGCCCCGCATACCAATTGGTCGCCGGAGGTCCTTTCGTCAAGTATCTCGCCCAGGATTTCGACCTGATGCCCTATACTTCCGTGGCCGAAAACATCAGCAAATTCCTTTCCCCCTCGGATCCGGAACAGCTGGCCTTCAGGACTGACGAACTATTGAAGGTAATGGACCTGGAAGACTACCGGAAAATCAAAGTACAATTCCTGAGCGGGGGACAGCAGCAGCGGGTCGCCCTGGCACGGGTCCTGGCCCTCAAGCCGGAGTTGTTGTTGCTGGATGAGCCCTTCAGCCATATCGATCATTTCCGGAGAAACCAACTCCGCAGAAACCTTTTTGGCTATCTCAAAGAACAGGAAATCACCTGTATCTGCGCCTCCCACGACCACCACGATGTCCTTCCATTCGCAGACCGGATCATGGTCCTGAAAGACCAGGAAATCCTGGATCTGAGGGAAACAAGGGATATCTTCGAGAGGCCGAGGAACCTGTATACGGCCTCCCTTCTTGGGGAAGCCAATCTTATTCCCATCGAAGTGCTCAAATCCTACGCCTCCACCACGCGCAGGATCATCGTCTACTCCCACGAACTCAAGGTTTCCCGCAAATCGGGCATGCTGGTTACCGTAAAACAGGCTTATTATCTCGGCAATCACTACCGAATCTATGGGGTTATGGAATCGGGAAAAGGGGTCGTATTCGATACAGAAGAGCCTCTAGAGCCCGAAAAGCGCGTCTATCTGAACGTCTCCCTGGAAACCGTTAACAAGCGCCTGCCCATCTGATTTCCACCCGATTTTAGGCGAATAAAACCCAGCACAGGAAAACCCCCACTGCGGCGGAGCTCCCGAGGAGAAACGTTCCTACCCCGAACAGCCGGTAGCCCGTGCGCACGTCCATCCCGCTCATTTGGGTAACTACCCAGAAAAAGCTGTCGTTCGCATGTGAAATAACGGACGATCCTGCGCCCAGGGCTACCACGGCCAGCGCTTTCTGGACCTCTCCGGTCATTCCCAGGGAAGGGAGCATCGGAAGGAGTATGGATGCTGCGGTTATCAGAGCCACCGTAGAGGACCCCTGTGCCGTCTTTAGCGCTGCAGCCAGAATAAAGGGCAGAAAGATGCCCAATTGGTACTCGACCAGGAGCGTCCCCATGGATTCCGCGATTCCCGAACGCTGCAATACGGTCCCAAAAATCCCTCCTGCACCCGTGATCAGCAGGATTGAAGCTGCATCCCGGATCGCTTTCCCAACCCAGCCGTTGGAGGACAGCATCTGCTTGTCCAGCCTTGGAGGAAGCAACAGACAAAACAACAGGCCTATCATCAGCGCAATGACCGGTTCTCCCAGGAATCCGATCCAGCTGGTAATGACCCCTGATCCTCCATCTGCTTCCTGAACCAGGACCGATTTCATTACAATCAACAAAATGGGTACGAGGATGGGCAGGGTGGACCGTATAAAAGAAGGACGGCCTGCAGCTTCGGGAGCCCGCTCATTAAGGGATGCCTGGGATGTTGATTCCGGCGCGATTTGGGTTTTTGCAGCATACCGGCCGGCGAACCAAACAGAGACCAGGAGTGCCAGCAGGCTGACCGGCAACCCGAACAGGATGACCAGCCCGAGGTCGGCATCCAGGATTCCGGCTGCAGCTATGGGGCCGGGGGTTGGCGGGATCAGGGTGTGGGACACCATCAGGCCCAGCCCCAGGGCTATGGCGGTTCCTGCCAGGGAGATCCCGGCCTTTCGGCTCAGGCTTTTTCCCAGGGGATCCAGCAGCATAAAACCGCTGTCCGCAAAAACGGGAATGGATACAATATACCCCAGCAGGCCCATTGCGAGAGGGATCCGTTTGGTCCCGATCCATTTGAGCACCTTGTCTGCAATGGCCCGGGCCCCACCCGTATGTTCCAGAAATGCGCCTATAATGATGCCAAGGACAATGATCAGCCCAATTTTTCCTAGCGTATTGCCGAACCCTTCATTCACGGCAAGGACCAAATCCGGGAGGGACATGCCCGCCAGGGCTCCGTATCCCATGGAAATCAGGAGGAGTACCAGAAATGGATGGATTTTCAGGCGGGTGGTCATCCAGATGATGCAGATCACCGCCAGCAAAAGGAGCAAAATCTCCATGGGAGGGGAATTGATTATTCGTCCTCCTGAATATCCGTTAAAAATTTGAACTAGAAAAATACGGGTGCCGTATTCAGTCCTTCACCAGCGCAGCAAGCTGCCGCCCCACATGGCTACCTATAGCCACGCCCATACCGCCAAGGCGAACCCCACAGGCCACGTTGTCAGAAAGGCGTTTAAGTATCGGCCTTTTTTGAGACCCTACGCCCATGATCCCGCTCCAGCGATGTGCAATGCCAGGGGTTTTCCCGGGGAGGATGACCTCCTGTAACAGGGCTTCAAGGGCCTGTTGTATTTGATCGGTCTGTCCGAAAGTGGTGGTGGTTTCCCCTGCTATATTCAGGTTCCTGCCTCCCCCCAAAAGGATCCGATCCCCCACATTGCGGAAATAGAAATATCCCTCATCCATATGGAAGGTCCCCCGTATGGGCAGTTGTTCAATGGGTTCGGTGACCAGCACCTGTGCACGGGCCGGGGCAACCTCCATCTCTCCAAGGGAATTTGAAAATCCGTTGGTAGCCAGCAGGACTTTGCGGGCGTGAAATTCAAACTGGTTTGTTTCCAGCAATACCCTGTCGCCCAGGTCTTCATAGCCCCTCAGGCAGACACCATTGAGGATCATTACCGGGTTTGGACCCTGTTGCGCCTCTTCCAGGAGGGCCTTCATCATGCGGCCGGTGTCTATCTGTCCCTCGAATGGATGAAGAATCAGCTTTGGAAGGACCTTTCCAAACCCGAAGGCGTTTTCCGCAAGCCGGAAACAGGGTTCGCCAAATACCGGCTGCAGCATCCTATTGATGGTTTCCATCCGGTCCAGGCAGTTTTCAAGTAGCTCAGACTGATGTTTCAGGAATACTTCGTATCCGCCCCACTTTTTGAAATCCAGGGTCTTGTCCCCCAACCTCCTGCGAAGCAGTTCGATACCGCTCCAGCGGTCAGCGACCAATTGTATCACCTCCTCTTCGGTATGGTGCTCCAGATCAGACAGGATCTCCGTCAGACTGCCAAAACACGCAAACCCGGCATTCTTCGTGCTGGCTCCCTGGGGCAACATGCCTTTTTCAATGACCAGGATACGGGCCTTGGGATGGGCCTCACGAAGCTCCAGGGCACAGCTCAGCCCTGTGATACCACTACCGACAATGCAGAAATCGAGCTTGTCCAGCCAGGTCGATATCTCCCAGAAGCTCAATTCCATACGTCAAGTGGGTTGAGGTGTGTTCCTGCCGTAAATAAGTCTTCAGGATTCCTCGGCAGGGGGTTCCATGGTAAAATCCTCCATGAACTTGGTCGTGTAATTCCCCGCAAGGTAATCCGGGTGGTCCATCAGCTGCTGATGAAAAGGAATGGTGGTTTTGACCCCTTCGATAAAGAACTCATCCAAAGCACGCCTCATCTTATTGATGGCCTCTTCCCGGGTTTGAGCGGTAGTGATCAGCTTGGCGATCATGGAATCGTAATTGGGCGGGATCACATAACCACTGTAAACATGGGTGTCCAGACGGACCCCATGTCCCCCGGGGGTATGCAGGGTGGTAATCCGTCCCGGCGAGGGCCGGAAATCATTATACGGATCTTCGGCGTTGATACGGCATTCGATGGAGTGCAATTTCGGCACATAGTTCTTCCCGGAAATCGGCACGCCTCCGGCAACCAGGATCTGCTCCCGGATCAGGTCGTAGTCGATGACCTGTTCGGTAATCGGGTGCTCGACCTGAATACGCGTGTTCATCTCCATAAAGTAAAAGTTCCGGTGCTTATCCACCAGGAATTCGACGGTCCCCGCTCCTTCATATTTGATGTATTCCGCTGCCTGAATGGCCGCGAGCCCCATGGCTTCCCTGAGCTTGTCCGTCATAAAGGGAGAGGGGGTCTCCTCCGTTAGTTTCTGATGCCGGCGCTGGATGGAGCAATCCCGCTCCGAGAGGTGGCATGCCTTGCCGTACTGGTCCCCGATAACCTGAATCTCAATATGCCGGGGTTCTTCGATCAGCTTTTCCATGTACATGCCCCCATTTCCGAAGGCCGCTTCCGCTTCCTTAACCGCGCTTTCAAAATTCTTTTCGAGCTCTTCCTCCTTAAAGATGGCGCGCATCCCCTTGCCTCCGCCTCCTGCGGTGGCTTTGATCATGACGGGATAGCCCATTTTTGCCGCTTCTTTCTTGGCGTGGTCCAGATCCTTGAGAATACCCTCTGACCCCGGAATGGTCGGTACCCCGGCTTCCTTCATGGTTGCCTTGGCTGAGGCCTTATCCCCCATCCGGTCGATCTGATCCCCGGTGGCCCCGATAAACTTGATGTCGTGCTCGGCACAGATGCGGGAGAATTTCGAGTTTTCGGAGAGAAACCCGTATCCCGGGTGGATGGCATCTGCATTGGTGATCTCCGCGGCTGCAATGATATTGGGAATTTTCAGATAGGACTGTGGACTGGGGGCAGGTCCAATGCAAACGGCTTCATCGGCAAAGCGCACGTGCAGGCTTTCCTCATCGGCCTTGGAGTAGACCGCAACCGTTTTAATGCCCATCTCCTTACAGGTCCGTATGATCCGCATCGCAATTTCTCCGCGATTGGCAATCAGTATTTTTTTAAACATGACGCGTCTTCTTGGCAGTTAAATTAAAGCTTAGCTCCAGGGGGAACCTGATCTCAGGAAGGATCGACCAGGAACAGCGGTTGGTCGAACTCCACGGGAGAAGAGTCCTCTACAAGTACCTTCACGATCTTTCCGGTCACTTCGGATTCGATGTCGTTAAAGAGCTTCATGGCCTCGATCACACAGAGGACGTCACCCTTGGCAATGGTATCCCCAACCTCGACAAAAGCCGGTTTATCCGGGGAAGGCTTACGGTAAAACGTGCCGATGATCGGAGACTTTATCGTGATGTATTTGGAGTCTTCGCTTTCCTGTTTATCAGCTTCCTTGGCGGGTGCTGCAGGAGTGGGTGCAGGCTGTGCGGGAGCAGCAACCTGTTGGGTGGGCATAGGGATTTGCTGTACGTAGGTCGTTTCAGACCCCGTACCCGAAGGGCCGGTGCGGATGGTGATCTTGATGTCTTCCGTTTCGAGCTTCACCTCGCTGGCCCCAGATTTGGCCACAAACTTGATGAGGCTTTGAATTTCTTTTATATCCATGGATTCAGGTTTTGATAGTTTTTCTCAATTAGGAATCATAGGCCCATTTCAGATAGATGGATCCCCAGGTAAATCCGCCTCCAAAAGCTGCGAACACCAGGTTATCCCCCTTCTTTAATTGCTTCTCATAATCGTATAACAGCAAGGGCAGGGTTGCCGAAGTGGTATTCCCGTACCTTTCAATGTTCATCATGACCTTTGAAGGTTCCAGCTCCATTCTTTTGGCGGTTGCATCGATGATCCGCTTGTTTGCCTGGTGCGGCACCAGCCATTGGACGTCTTCGTGGGTAAGGTTGTTGCGCTCCATGATCCTGGCCGCTACATCGGCCATATTGGAAACTGCGAACTTGAATACCGACTTGCCGTCCTGGAAAACGAAGTGTTTCTTCTCCCGAATGGTCTCTTCGGAAGGAGGCATCAGTGACCCGCCTGCCTCAATCTTTAAGAACTGCCTGCCGGTCCCGTCCGATCGGAGGTATTCGTCGATCAGGCCAAGTCCTTCTGTTGAGGGTTCAAACAAAACCGCCCCGCCTCCGTCACCAAAAATGATACAGGTGGTTCGGTCTGTATAGTCGATGATGGAGGACATTTTATCAGCCCCTATCAGGAGTACTTTCTTGTACCTCCCGGACTCAATATACCGGGCAGCTGTGGACATTCCATACAGGAAATTCGAACAGGCTGCCTGCAGATCGTAGGCAAAGGCATTGACCGCTCCGATTTCCGAGGCTACATATACCGCCGTGGAAGCTACCGGCATGTCCGGCGTTGCTGTCCCGAGCAATACCATATCAATTTCGGCAGGATCGATGTTCCTTTTCCGAATCAGGTCCTCTGCTGCTTTAATGGCGAGGTAGGAGGTCCCCTTGTCTTTATCCTTCAGGATCCTTCGTTCCTTGATGCCGGTCCGGGTCGTTATCCATTCATCGGTGGTATCCACCATGGTTTCAAGAATCGAATTGGTAAGCCGGTACTCCGGAAGATATGCGCCTACAGCGGTAATCGCTGCTGTTATCTTATTCATCAGAGGAAAGGTTTTTATAAAAGAACCCTGTGAAAACGCTTTAAAATCCGTGAAAATTAAGGATTTTCCAGGAATTACGGTTCAAATACAAGGTTTTTTGGAAATGTGGCCCATAAAAAAACTCCCACTTTGCCAAGTGGGAGCTTCAATGCCTTCATACCGATATCAGAGGTCAGATTCTTCAGTCTTGTCCACCAACACCTGGCCCCTGTAGTACAGTTTGCCTTCATGCCAATGGGCTCTGTGATAGAGGTGCATCTCTCCGGTGGTCGGATCGGTAGCCAGCGTTGGGGCTGAAGCCTTGTAATGTGTCCGCCGCTTGTCCCTTCTGGCCTTTGATATTTTTCTCTTTGGATGTGCCATGATGCGCTGTTATTTATTGTCCGTTAATAAGTTCTTTAATGCATCCCACCTGGGATCTGTTTTTTCTTTATCGTCCTTGATTTCTTTGGGGCTTAACTCCTCGAGTTTTTCGAGCACCCGGGAATCAAGGGTTCCGTCCGCCACGCCGGGATGTACCCGTTTGGTAGGGACGGCCAGCACGAGCATTTCATAAACGTACTGGGCTATATTGAACTGGTGTTCCCCAAAGGGAAGCACCAGGATTTCATCGTCTTCATTGTTGAATTCTTCACCAAACTTGATCACCAGCTTAAGACGGCCTTCGATAGGCTGGTCGTAGGGCTCATTGGTGAGGTCACAGGCCACATTTACCGATCCCCCTGCCGATATTTCCAGTTCCATCATGGTACTCATGCGGTCCAGAACCGCAGCTACCTCAACCTGGCTGGCGTTGAATTCGTCAAATCCGAAAGCTTCAAAGAACGCGTTATCAATTTGATAGTCAAAATGATGTCTGCCCTGCTTCAATCCCGAAAAAGGAATATTGAATTCCTTATGCCTCATCTCCTTGTCCATACATTTATGGGCGTGCAAAGATATCCTTTTTTTGTTAAAACCCAATAATTTGGTTACTTATTTCGAGCGCGTGCCCCCGCCTTCTTTTCCCGCTTCAGATATTGTTTTTTAAGGGGGTTTTGGCTTAAATCCTCATATTCCGACCGATTCCTGTATATCCGGATCCCGGTGAATATCGCTTCTTTGAAGGAATCCGGGTTGGCGAGTCCTTTCCCGGCAATGTCAAATGCAGTGCCGTGATCCGGGGAAGTCCTCACCCGGCTAAGGCCCGCGGTAAAATTCACCCCCTTCCCAAAGGCCAGGGTCTTGAAAGGGATTAATCCCTGGTCGTGGTAGCAGGCCAGGATGCCGTCAAAATTCAGGTAGTTGTCCGAGGCAAAAAAGGTGTCGGCCGCATAGGGGCCAAAGACCAGGTGACCCTTCTCCGCCAGGTTTTTCAGGGCGGGCTTTAGCACGGTTTCATCTTCTTCCCCGATCACCCCTTCATCCCCGCTGTGTGGATTGATGCCCAACACGGCTATTTTAGGAGCGCGAACAGCAAAGTCGCGCTTCAGGGAATCTTCCATGGCCCGAATCTTCTCGAAGATGCGCTCTTTTGTGATAAGGGAAGGGGCGTCCTTGACGGGCACGTGGTCTGTCAACAACCCCACCTTCAGGGTGTCGGAAACCATAAACATCAGGCTATTGCCTCCCAGTTCCTGCGCGAGAAAATCAGTATGGCCGGGAAACGAAAACGCATCGCTCTGAACGGTCTTCTTATGAATGGGGGCTGTTACCAGGATATCGACCTCTTCTTTTTTTAAGGCCTCCACGGCCGCTTTCAGGGATCGGACGGCAAATTTGCCTCCGGTCTCCGTGGGCTTTCCAAACTCGATATCCGGGACCTCTTTCCAGACATTGACCACATTGATCCGGTTATCAATCGCCTGAGATGCCTCCGGGATGCCGTGGAACTTAAGATTGAGATTGAAGTGATTCTTAAGAAAGGAGATCGTTTTGTTAGATGCGAAGATAACAGGGGTGCAAAAGTCAAGCATACGCTTGTCTTCAAAGGGTTTCAGGATGATTTCCCCCCCGATCCCGTTCAGGTCGCCAATGGAAATTCCTAACTTGATCTTCTGTGCTGTTTCCTGCATGAATACGTACCTTTGTAAGTGAAGAAAGAGCCCAAAATTACTCAATTTCCCTGTACTATGTTTACCGGAATCATCGAAACCATGGGTACGGTCACCCAATTGGAAAAAGACCGCAGCAACCTCCACATCACCCTGAAGTCCGACCTGGCTTCCGAGCTCAAGGTAGATCAGAGCCTGGCCCATAACGGGGTTTGTCTTACTGTAGTGGCCCTTACCGAAGACACCTACACCGTTACGGCCATCGAGGAAACCCTTGTCCGAAGCAACCTCGGGGACTTGCATGAAGGCAGCCTTGTGAACCTCGAACGCGCCATGACCCTGGGCGCCCGACTGGATGGTCATCTGGTTCAGGGACATGTGGATCAGGTGGCGCGGTGCACCCGCGTGGAGGAAGCAGATGGCAGTTGGCGGTATTTCTTTGAATACGATGCGGGTCCGGGAAGGGTTACCATCGAAAAGGGGTCCATCACCATAGACGGGGTCAGCCTGACCGTAGTGGATTCCGCACCGGGAAGCTTCAGCGTGGCCATCATTCCCTACACCTATGAGAATACACGGTTTAAGGAATATGAGGCAGGCAGCCGGGTCAACCTTGAGTTTGACATGATCGGCAAGTACGTGGAACGCCTGCTCGAAGGGTATCGGTCCTAAACCTTGATAAAGATATTCCTTCGGTACATCCACCATCCCACCAGCAGGTAAAAGCCCATGACGGTCAGCCCGTACAGGAGGGAGGAAAACTCAGGCGGCATCCCTTCATGCGCATAAATGGTCTGGAAGAGCCAGGAATGGAGGCTTACCCCTTCTCCCATCTCGATCAGGTAGAACAATTTGGTGAGAAAGCTCGAGAGGAAATATACCGTTATCGCATTGGCGCCCGCATAGCTGAAAATACTGCCGAAACGGAGCCCCTTAACATCCGTCAGATAATAGATCAGGGCCAGGACCAGGTTGGCCCAGCCCGCCGTAACCAGGACAAAACTACTGGTCCAAAGGGCCTTATTTATGGGAAAAAGCGGATCCCACAAATGTCCCAGGACCAGGAGGCCGGCCCCCATGAGGATCATCCGGCGCACTTTATTTTTGAAATCCCCCACAAGCAATAGCCCGGTGAATATCCCTAAAATAGAAGTGACGATGGAGGGCAGGGTGCTCAGTAAACCCTCAGGGTCGTAGTCTGTTTTGTACATATGGGTCCCGAAAAAATGCAGGTCGATGTAATTCGCCCAGTTATTGGGCGCCCGGTCAAAGGTGGGGGCCTGTCCTTCCAGCGGCACAAAACCCATCCAGATCCAGTACCCCAGCAAAATAGCCACCGCGATTCCCAGCAGTGCCCTCCAATTGAAATGAAGAAACAACAGGGAGGCCGCAAAAAACACAACCCCGATGCGCTGCAATACTCCCGGGAAGCGGATCTCCCCAAAAGGCTCAATAAAAGGAAAGGAAAGGGTGAAAGCCCCTAAAAACAACCCCAGGCCCAGCAGCTTTAGGGTCCGGACAGCGATCTTTCGATAGACCGCCGCTCCGGGTTGTTTGTTCTGGTAAGCGAAGACAATGGAGGTCCCCACGATGAAAAGAAAAAACGGAAATACGAGGTCCGTTGGAGTATAGCCATGCCATTGTGCATGTCTCAGGGGCGGGTATACAGCCTCCCAGGTCCCCGGGGTATTCACCAGGATCATCAGGGCTATGGTCAGCCCGCGGAAGATGTCCACTGAAATGATGCGTTGTTTCATAGTATGTCGCCTTTGATTTGATTCCAAATTTTGCTCAGGTACCACCCCGAGAGTACCACTGCTGCGGTAAGTCCCCCGGCAAGGGCGTAATTTCCATAGATCCAGTTCCCGGTGGCAAACATGGCACAGTAGACCAGGATGCAACCCAGGACCATGGCCAGGATCCCGGAGGGAACGGACCATTTCCGTCCTTCATGTATGGGCATGCCATCCGCCTCGGCCTTTGCCACTACCCTGCCCCACCCGGGTCCGCCGGGCTGGATCCTTGCGTAAAATTTCCTTAGGGTCTCAGCATCCTCTGCAGGGGTCAAAAAGGTTACGCCTACCCAGACCACCGTGGTGATCAACACCACCAGCGGAAACCTGCTCCAGGCCGGTAACAGGGGTTCGAGCACGGTGCCGGAACCATCGGTCCCCCCAAAAAGATAAATCCCCAGCTCGGTAAAGTTCAGCAGGATGGATACCAGGCCCGATACAAACATGGCAGAAATTTCGCTCCAGGCATTGATCCGCCACCAGAACCAGCGAAGGATAAAGATCAGGCCCGTGCCTGCCCCGAACATCAAAATGATCTCGAATAACTGCAGGGCATTGGTCAGATAAAGCGCAAGGACCGCGCTAAAAACCATCAGGACCACGGTTGTAATCCGGCCTACATTGACCAGCTCCCTTTCTGAAGCCTTCGGATTTACCTGAAGTTTGTAAAAATCGTTGACCACATAGGAAGAGCCCCAGTTCAGGTGGGTAGATATCGTCGACATATAGGCGGCCCCGAGGGAGGCCAGTACAATTCCCAGTAAGCCGGGAGGCAATTTGGTAAGCATGGCGGAATACGCCAGGTCGTTGCCGAGTTTCCCTTCCTCCACATTCGGAAAGGCCTCGTGAATGCTTGCCACATCCGGAAATACCACCAGGGAAGCCAGAGCGACGAGGATCCAGGGCCACGGGCGAAGGGCGTAATGCATGATATTGAAAAAGAAGGTGGCGCCTATGGCGTGGTTCTCGTTTTTGGCGGCCAGCATCCGTTGGGCGATATACCCCCCGCCCCCGGGCTCAGCCCCTGGGTACCAGGCGCTCCACCACTGAACGGCCAGTGGGATCACCAATAAGCCGACCAGGGCCTCGGTATCTGAAAAGTCAGGCAAAATGGAGAGCTTGCCGGCCACGTTCTCGTGGGACATCAGCTGGGCAACCCCTCCCACTTCTGGGATATTGACCAGATAAACAGCCGCCCCCACGGCACCGGCAATGGCCACAAAGAAAAGCAGGAAATCCGTGTAGACCACTCCGCGAAAGCCCCCTGCTGCACTAAAGATCACGGTGATGACCCCGCCGATCAGTACGGTTTCCACAGGGGTGAGCCCCAACATGACCTGCCCGATCTTGATGGCAGCCAGGGTCACGGCGGACATGGCCATAATATTAAAGATAATGCCCAGGTATACGGCTCGGAATCCCCTCAGGAAATGGGCCGGCTTGCCTCCGTAGCGGAGGTCGTAAAACTCCATATCCGTGGCTACCCCTGAACGCCTCCATAACTTGGCATAGACAAATACGGTCAGCAACCCCGTCAGCAGGAAGGCCCACCAGACCCAGTTCCCCGAAACCCCATTGGACCGGACGATGTCGGTCACCAGGTTGGGAGTATCCGTTGAAAAGGTGGTGGCAACCATGGAAAAACCCAAAAGCCACCAGGGCATGCTCCGTCCGGACAGAAAGTATTCGGCCGTGTTCTTTCCCGACCTGCGGGAAACGGCGATTCCAATAAAGAGTACGATGGAGAAAAACCCTATGATAAGGGTATAATCAAGGGGGGTCAGCTGCATGGTTTGGTTGTGGTTACCGCCTAAAGATATCATATTTTGGAATACCTTTAGGGCTGTTCCCGCTCACAAATGCATCTACTTCCCTTGTTTTTAGAACTTCCCTGGACGTCCATTCTGATGGCCCTCGCGGCTGCTTTTGTGCTGGGCCTTTCTAAATCGGGAATCAAAGGGGTCGGGATCTTTACGGTAACCCTGATGGCTCTGGCCTTCGGAGCCCGTCAGTCCACCGGGCAGCTGATCCCGCTGCTGATGTGCGGGGATTTGTTTGCCGTTTCCTATTACTACCGACACACCCGTTGGGAGTACCTGAAAAAATTCCTTCCCTGGATGTTGCTGGGGGTCCTGCTCGGGGCGCTGATCGGCAAGGATATGCCGGAGCGTATCTTCAAGTGGGCCATGGGGGGAGTCATTCTGGGGGCAGTATTGCTGATGGCCTGGTGGGATTTGCGCAAGTCAAAAAACGTCCCAACCCACCCCGGTTTTGCCGGGTTAATGGGCACCCTGGCAGGGATCACCACCATGATCGGCAATCTTGCCGGGCCCTTTTCAAACCTCTACTTCCTGGCCATGCGGCTACCCAAAAATGAGTTTATCGGAACCGCTGCCTGGCTGTTTCTGCTGACCAACTGGATAAAGCTTCCCCTGCATATCTTTCTCTGGGGAACCATAGACAAAAGCGTGTTGTCGACAGACCTCTGGCTATTGCCCGGCCTGCTGGTTGGCCTGTTTGTAGGGGTACGCCTGGTGCGGCGCATCCGGGACAGCTCCTTTCGCAGGCTGATCCTGTTTCTCACCGCCCTGGGGGCCATCCTATTATTGATCCGTTAGGCTTAGTGAGGCAGCTTGTCCCTCATCAATCCGTATGCCCAGGTACCCAGGGTAGCTCCGGCAATCACGATAAGAATGGGCAGGTATCCGGCACCGACAAGGGTGAACATGGGCCCGGGGCAAGCTCCTGCAAGTGCCCAGCCCAGTCCAAAGATGAAGCCTCCCGCCATATAACGGGCATAGCTCTTGTCCTTGGGTTGGAACTCGATAGGTTCCCCGTAGAACGATTTCACCTTAAAGCGTTTGATCACCTGCACGATGATTACCCCGAGCACAACGGCGGTACCGATAATTCCGTACATGTGGAAGGCATCGAACTTGAACATTTCGTAGATCCGGAACCAGCTGGCGGCCTCGGATTTAAACATGGTAATCCCAAAAAATATCCCTATTAGCAAATAACTGATGCTTCTCATGATCCAAAAATTAAGGGGAACAACAAATAAATCATTAACAACCCGCCGGCAAAAAACCCAATCACGGCCAGCAGGGACGGCCACTGTAGATTACTCAGTCCGGAAATGGCGTGCCCTGAGGTGCATCCTCCGGCGTACCGCGCTCCAAATCCTACCAGAAACCCACCCAGTGCAAGCAGGACAATGGTCTTGGGTTGGGTAAGGGCATTGGCCGAATAGAGTTCATCCGGAAGGTACTCGTCTCCTGCACTCTCAAAACCAAGAGACTGCAGTTCCGCCACCGTTACGGGGTTGATATCCACCGCACGGTCCGGGGTAAGGTGATTGGCTGCAATATAGCCGCCGATGATCGCCCCGAGCACCACAATGAGATTCCATTTCTGGCTTTGCCAGTCAAACTTGAAAAAATCACTGCTCTTTCCCGCCCCGCAGATGGTGCAAAGGGTCCGTAGGTTTGAAGACATTCCAAAATTCTTGCCTACCAGTAAGAGCAATAGCATCACAAAGGCTATCGCGGCCCCGGAAGCATACCAGGGCCAGGGTTGCATAATCCAGTCCATATATCGTGTTTTTAATTTAGGTAATGCTGATGCAAAACAAAGTTTTTATGAGCAATCCCCATGTAACCAATGTTACAGAGGTTCTTATACGTCCTTGCCCTTCATCATCTTGTTCCAGTAAAGGTAAGGCAGCCCGTATTTCTTGAGCATCCAAAGCCTCCAGTGTTCCTTGGAAGAATCCCCTATCAACATCAGTTTCAGCATGGGGTCAGGGGTAAAATTATTGTCGTAATCGAACTCTGCCAGGACCATCTTGCCATAATCTGTAACAATAGGGCAGGAAGAGTAGCCATTATACGTTTTGCTTCCGAGGATGTTCCGGGACCGGAGGAAGTTTATATTCTCAATGACCACGGGCACCTGCTTCCGGATGGCGGCTCCTGTCTTCGCTGCCGGGATACCCGCAACATCACCCATGCCGAATATGTTGGGGTATTTGTTGTGCTGAAGCGTATGCTTGTCGATGTCCAGCCATTTGCCCTCATTGGCCAGGGGGGAATCCTGTATGAACTTGGGGGCCGTGGAAGGCGGGGCCGTATGCATCATATCGAAGTGAATCCCCGTCAGGTCTCCGTCCTTCTCCATTTTGACCTCCTTATGATTGTATTCGCTTTCGTGATCCATAAAAGAATACCAGGCAATCTGGTTGGGCCCGTCCACTTTGACCAGCTTATAGCCGAACCTGAGGTTGATGTCCTTCTTGTCCACGATTTCCAACAATGTCTTTTTCACTTCGGGCACCCCAAAAATGGTGGTCCCCGGGGTGGCAAACACGACATTGGTCTTATCCCTTACCCCCGCTTTGCGGAAATGGCTTTCTGCCAGATACATGATCTTCTGGGGAGCCCCACCGCATTTAATCGGGGTGGCCGGCTGGGTAAAGAGGGCCGTGCCTCCCTTAAAATTCTTCAGCACATCCCAGGTATGTTTGGGGTCTGTGTAGTTACTGCATACCACGCCTTTGTCCATGGCCTCTCCAAGGCCGGGCACCAGGCTCCAGTCGTAGACCAGGCCAGGGGAAACCACGAGGTAGTCATAGGTAATATCCCCGCTTGATTTGGTCTGCACCAGATTTTCCTCCGGTTTGAACCCTGTGGCGCCATCCTTGATCCAGGTGGCTCCTTTGGGGATCACCGAGCTCATCGGGCGGGCGGTTTTATCGTAATCATAAGTGCCTGCCCCAACCAGGGTCCATGCGGGTTGATAATAGTGGGTGTCTGCGGGTTCAATAATCGCCAGCTTGATGCTTTTATCTTCTCTGAGCATTTTGGAAGCGGTCATGATCCCTCCGGTACCTCCTCCGATAACCAGTATTTCGTAGTGTGAGTCCATAATTTAAGGTAGATGTTAACAGAAAGGAAAGATAGTTATTTCCATGAGCATACATTGTAACTTAGGTTACAAAATCTGTGATAATCCTATGATTTATGGGGCGTCAGGCCAGGTTGTTCACACTTTGGCCGCGTGGGGTTCAACACGCCGGCCAAAGGCAAACCGGTTTGTAACCAAGGTTACAGTACTATTTTGATAAAAGCCATAAGTTTATCAGCTATTTTAAATGATTATCGGATGGACCGACGAAAATTTGTGCAAAATTCCGGCCTCACTGCCCTGAGTGCTCTGCTGGGAGCTGAAATTGTTTTTGGGAACCACCTCCCTGAAGGATACATTCCGCTGGGGCTTCAGGATCCGGACCCGTTCAAGATGTTTGACAAGGACCCTGAAATGGTAATCCTTAATGACAAACCCTGGAACATTGAATCCGTTGCGCACCTGCTGGACGACCGGATCACGCCAAACCGCTCCATGTTTATAAGGAATAACGGCAAGATTCCAGAAAATGTCGATCCCTCCCAATGGACCCTGACCTTTGACGGAGAGTCTGTCCGGAACCAGAAAACCTTTACGCTCTCCGAGCTTAAATCGAGGTTTGAGCATCACACCTACCAGCTCACCCTCGAATGCGGGGGCAACGGACGGAGCGAATTTGACCCCCCTGCCAAAGGCAACCAATGGTCGGTAGGGGCTGTGTCTTCTGCTGAATGGACAGGAGTGCGCCTGCGGGACCTCCTGAAAGAGGTGGATGTTAAAGGGGATGCGGTCTACATCGGTTACCATGCCGCTGACACCCATTTAAGCGGAGACCCGAAAAAAGAACCTATCTCCAGGGGAATGCCCATGGAAAAGGCCCTGCAGGACGAGACCCTTGTGGCCTTTCAGATGAATGGAAAAGACATCCCGCTGGCTCACGGGCATCCGTTGCGCCTGGTAGCCGGAGGCTGGCCTGCTTCCGTATCGGGAAAATGGCTCACCGGGATCAGTGTCCGCGACAAGGTCCACGACGGGGCCAAGATGACCGGGACTTCTTACCGGGTTCCCTGCAATCCCGTGGCCCCGGGCACCAAGGTAGCTGATGAAGATATGTGCATTATCGAATCCATGCCGGTCAAATCCCTGATCACTTATCCCAAAACCGGCGCAACCCTTAAAGAGGGTCAGCGTCTTGCATTCAGGGGACATGCCTGGGCCGGCGAACTGGAAGTTTCAAAAATGCAATACTCCGTTGATTTCGGGAGCACCTGGCAGGATTGTGATCTGGAGGCTCCGGCCAACAGGCTGGCCTGGCAGCATTTTTCCGGGGAAGCCTCCTTTCCCAAGACCGGATATTATGAACTCTGGGCCCGGGCCATAGACAGCCGGGGCAATGCACAGCCCATGGTACTTCCCGGATGGAACCCCAAGGGATATTTGAACAATGCCTGTCACCGTATTGCGTTAAAGGTTGTCTGATGGAGAACCCTACAAATAAATTTGAGCAAAGCGCACGGGCCATCTCCCGCATGATGGGCATCATCTTTGCCATGTTCATGGTGGTGGGAGCCTTCCTGGTCTATGTGATGATAGACCCTACCTTATCCGCCTTCCGGCCAGCTCCCGAAGTGGCTGTGGTCGCACCGGTGGAAACGGAGGACGACTTTGACAAGATCGAAAACGGCATACATGTCCGCACCGGCTTCGTGGAGGGTGAAGGGCTTATGACCGTAGTGAACAATTGCACCAACTGCCATTCGGCCAAGCTGGTCACCCAAAACCGTATGAATGAAGAGGGATGGCGCGCCACGATCGTTTGGATGCAGGAAACACAAAACCTTTGGGACCTGGGCAAGAACGAAGACATCATCGTCGACTACCTGGCCACCTATTATGCCCCACAGAAAAAAGGACGGCGGCAGAACCTCACAGATATTGAATGGTATGTACTGGAGGAGTAGTTACATCATACTGGCCCTTTTGTTGATCACC
>CBFCWO010000020.1:0-35761 GCA_965601625.1 uncultured Flavobacteriaceae bacterium
TAAATGGGAGCAGCCTACTCAGTCTTCGCTTCGCGGGTGGTAGGTATTGACGATTTCGGAGAGATGTTGACGGTCTACATGCATATAGACTTCCGTGGTTGTAATGGATTCATGGCCGAGCATTTGTTGGATGGCCCGGATATCCGCCCCGTTTTGCAGGAGGTGGGTGGCAAAGGAGTGCCTGAAGGTGTGGGGGCTGACTTTTTTCCGGATGCCCGCCAAAGCTGCCTGCTGTTTAACGATGGTGAAGATCATGGCCCGGGTTAGTCGGCGGCCGCGCCGGTTGAGGAACAATACATCTTCAAATCCCTTCTGGGGTTTGTGGTGGACCCGTATCTCACTGCGATACAGCTCAATGTATTTACGCGTTACGGGACCCACGGGAACAAACCGTTCTTTCCCTCCCTTGCCGCGGGCCTTCAGGAATCCTTCCTCAAAATACAGGTCACTCAGACGGAGGTCCAACAGCTCGGAGACCCGCAACCCGCATCCGTAGAGGGTTTCCAGGATCGCCCGGTTCCGCTCGCCTTCCGGGGTGGAACGGTCCACGCTTTCCAGCAGGTTTCCCATTTCGGTGACGCTAAGGGTGTCCGGCAGTTTCCTGCCCAGTTTAGGGGCCTCGATCAGCTCCATGGGATTGTCGGCACGGTAGTCCTCCAGGACCAGGTAGTCAAAGAATCCCCGCAACCCCGAGATTATTCGGGCCTGGGAGCGCGGGTTCAATTCCCGGGCGATATGGTGAACAAAGGCTTCAAGGTCTTCCCGTGAGGTTTCTACGGGGCTTTTGGAGCCCTGGAATTCCTCCATGAAGCTCACGAGCTTCTGGACATCCCGCCTGTAATTCACCACGGAATTGGCCGCCAGTCCCCGTTCCAGTTTCAGGTAATGGGTATAATCCAAAAGGGCCTGCTTCCAGTTCATGGGCTAAAGATACCGCAAAGCTGATAATCGGAGGGTGTACGGATGGTTTAGGGGAGGGTAATGTTCCATTTAACACCTGTTACCACCCTTAGGTTCGGTTTCACAACATAAATTATTGATAGACAATGCTCTAGGGTAGCTTTGTGGCATCACTAAACTTAAATGCATAATCATGAAAAAGTCTTTAGTAATTATCTGTATGTTTTTCGCGGGGATAACCCTGCAGGCACAGGAAGGATTCAACCTGGGGATTAATTTTGGCTTCCCAACCGGGGATGCAAGCGATTTTTCAAGCTTCAGCCTTGGAATTGATGCCAATTACCTCTGGAATGTGGGTGAATCCATTGACGTTGGGGTAGCTACCGGCTTCACCAATGCCTTCGGCAAGAAAATTGACCTGGGAACCTTCGGGGAGGTTACCCTGGATGATGTTCAGTTCATTCCCGTGGCTGCCGCCGGGCGCTACCACTTTACGGAGAAATTCCGTGCCGGAGCAGATTTGGGGTATGCCATTGGTCTGAATGATGGAAATGATGGAGGTTTTTATTACCGTCCCATTGTGGGTTACGGGATAACCGACCGCATCGAGGCCAATTTCTCTTATACGGGGATCAGCCTGGACGGGGGTACCTGGTCCACTTTTGTTCTTGGCTTTATGGTCAACCTGTAAAACCAACCCAAACCAATACAGAAAAGCGAAGGATATCCCTTCGCTTTTTTTGTTTAGGAAAGAAGCTGCCCCGGGGACTATTCCATATTGGGGATCTTTGTACATTTATAAGCGCACCAAAGAACGATCCATGAAACTCATTATCATCAATGGCCCTAACCTGAACCTCCTGGGAAAGCGGGAACCGGAATTGTACGGGGATCAGAGCTTTGAGGAATTCTTCAGCCAGCTGCAGTTCCAGTTCAGGGAGGTTCAATTGGAGTATTTTCAGTCCAACATCGAAGGCGAACTGATCGATAAGATCCAGCAGGTGGGCTTTAGTTATGATGGCATCATCCTGAATGCTGCGGCCTATACACATACGTCCGTCGGCCTTGGAGATGCGGTTAAGGCCGTGGATACCCCAGTGGTGGAGGTGCATATCTCCAATGTTGCCGACCGGGAACCCTTTCGTCACGAGTCCTTTATTTCTTCAGGGGCCAAAGGGGTGATCTTTGGCTTTGGCCTCAAGGGGTACGAACTGGCCATCCGAAGCTTTCTCTAGAGTCCCCTTCGTACATACAGCTCCCTTCCCTGCCATAGGCAGTCACGTCCATGGACCACTTATACCGCTTTCAGCTATAACCTTACTCCCATGATAAAAGTCATTTGTATATAGGAAGATTCCGACAAATTTTGTAAGATTCTATATTTTTTCTATCTTGTTGATTATCAGTTTAAAGATTGACGGACTTGAAGGTGAAATTCAAGATCAATGACCGGTGAACGAATAATCGAACGGCTGGCATAGTTTTTTAGGCCAAAATGCACCTTAAGGATACTTTTAAGGTGATCTATAGGAATAAATGACCTAAATCTAGATATGATGAAAAAAGCTATTGTATTTCTTACCGCATGTGCCCTGGTATTCCTGGGCTGTAGTGATGACGATTCCAGTGATATTCCGGTGGTAAACCAACCTGAGAGCGAAGGACCCATCGAAGAAATACCTCAAGATCCTGAAAGGGTGGATTTTGAACTGGCCAGTGTCAACAACTCCGGTATTGGCGGAATTGCGGCATTTATCCCTGAGGATGATGGGACGACCACCGTTTATATAGAGTTAACCGGGACCAGTCAGGAACTACACCCGGCTTCCATTAATTTCGGGGATACCGAATCCGGTGGGACCGCTGCCATTACCCTGAAGGCCTGTGAATGCCGGATAAGTACCACAAAGGTCACCCAGTACGATAACGGCATTGCTGTTGACTTCGCCGAGCTGATGAGCTTTGACGGCCACCTGAACATTTATCAAAGCCCAGATGACAATGCTATTGTAGCCCATGCAAACATTGGCTCCAATGCCTTCTAAGAAGTTGTCCTGAAACTAAATATAGCCCGGGCTCTGTTCCGGGCTTTTTTGTGGTCCGGCCTGAGAGCTGTGCCAGGGTCAGGCTTCCTGCCGCCTTAAGAATCGCTGTTCCAAATAGAACGTGCCGAAGGGCAGGAGGGAGGCCAGGATCAGGCTGAGGAGATGCTTCAATTTCCAGTCCTTTTCCTTCCAGAGGACGATGGCAAAAACGATGTAGGCGATAAAGAGGAAGCCATGGAGATATCCGATGTAGATATTGGGCTCCCGAATACCCGCCCAATATTTAAGGGGCATGCTCAGGGCAAACAGCAACAGGAAGGAAGTACCTTCCGCAAAGGCCAGTAGGCGAAAAAAGCGCAACATGCTTTAAGTATTTACAAGTGGATCACTTCGTCATAGGCAGCTGCGACAGCTTCCATGACTGCCTCGCTCATGGTGGGGTGCGGGTGGACCGCTTTCAGGATTTCGTGTCCAGTAGTCTCCAGCTTTCGTCCTACGACCGCCTCGGCGATCATATCGGTCACTCCGGCCCCGATCATGTGGCATCCCAGCCACTCTCCGTATTTGGAATCGAAGATCACTTTGACAAACCCATCAGAATGGCCTGAGGCCTGTGCTTTACCGCTCGCTGAGAAAGGAAATTTACCCACCTTGATGTCGTATCCCTGCTCCTTGGCCTGCTTTTCTGTCAGTCCGACGGAGGCAACTTCCGGTGAACAATACGTACAGCCTGGGATATTCCCGTAGTCCAGGGGTTCCACATGCATGCCTGCGATCTTTTCCACGCAGAGGATTCCCTCTGCCGAAGCTACGTGTGCCAGGGCCGGTCCGGGGGTAACATCCCCAATGGCATAGTAGCCCGGGATGTTGGTCTGGTAGTAGTCGTTTACCATGATCTTGTCCCGGTCTGTGGCGATCCCGACGGCCTCCAGGCCAATGTTTTCAATATTGGTTTTGATCCCTACCGCGGAGAGCACGATATCCGCTTCGAGGACTTTTTCCCCTTTGGATGTTTTAACGGTGGCCTTGACCCCGTCCCCACTGGTATCCACGCTGGTTACCTCAGAGGAGGTCATAATTTTTATCCCGGATTTCTTGAAGCTTCGCTCCAGCTGTTTGGAGACTTCCTCATCCTCTACGGGAACAATATTCGGCAGGAATTCCACGACGGTTACCTCCGTGCCCATGGCATTGTAAAAATAAGCGAACTCCACGCCGATGGCACCGCTGCCCACTACGATCATCTTTTTGGGCTGCTTCTCCAGGGTCATGGCCTTGCGGTAGCCAATAATTTTTTCACCATCCTGCGGGAGGCTGGGAAGCTCCCTGCTCCTGGCACCGGTAGCGATGACGATATGGGATGCCTCATATGTGGTTTCTTTCCCTTCACCATCTTTGACGCTTACCTTCTTTCCGGGTTGAAGGGTCCCAAAGCCCTCGATGACCTCGATCTTGTTCTTCTTCATCAGAAACTGTACGCCTTTGCTCATGCCATCTGCCACGTTCCGGCTTCTGTTGACCACAGCATCGAAATCCTTGTCCGCCTTCTCTACTTTCAGGCCATAATCTCCTGCGTGCTGCAGGTACTTGAATACCTGAGCGGATTTGAGCAGCGCTTTGGTCGGGATGCAACCCCAGTTCAGGCAAACGCCACCGAGGCTTTCTTTTTCAATGATGGCGGTTTTCAAACCGAGTTGAGAAGCGCGGATAGCCGTTACGTAGCCTCCCGGGCCACTTCCTAAAACAATAACGTCAAAGGTATTCATGTCAGTTTAGTTTCTTCAAAAATTGCCTTGCAAAGGTATGAAACCAATCTGAATGCGGCCAGCCCGCAAGCCGACAAAAATCAATCCCTGAGCCATAGGAATTTAAAGGATGCAGGAGGCCGGTTTACGGCCTATTGCTCGGGTACAAAGTCCAGGGCAGCCCCATTGATGCAGTGCCGCAGCCCGGTGGTCTCCCGCGGGCCATCTTCAAAGACATGACCCAGGTGGCCACCGCATCGGGCGCAGTGTTCTTCCGTGCGCTTATAGCCTATATTGTAATCCACGCTGTAGTCCACATTCCCTTCGATTTCCCGGTCAAAGCTCGGCCATCCCGTGCCGGAGTCGAATTTGTGTTCACTCTTGAAAAGGGGGTGGCCACAGCCGGCGCACACGTAGGTGCCCTTTTCTTTGATGCGCAGCAGCTCGCTCGTTCCGGGATTCTCGGTTCCGGCCTTTCGAAGGATATAGTATTCCATGTCGGTCAGTTCCGAACGCCACTCCGCATCGGTTTTCTGGACCTCATAGGCGGTCTCCTTTGAGGATGACACCTCAGGAGCGGTTTTGTTTTGGGAGTTACCCCTGCAACCTAAAAGCAGGGCAATTACCAAAGGGAGGATCAATCTTTTCATGCCATTTTTTTTTGGGTTAGACGACTCAGAGGCCCTAACCTTTCAAAGATATGGGAAGAAATAAAAACACCCCTGCGCCTACAGGGGTGTTTTTGAAAAGTTTAACGCATTTGACCTCCTGTTAGTCCAGTTCAAATCTGGGGACTGAAGACGTTTCTACCTGCAGGTAGTCCATCACCTCCTGCATGTTGCTCACATCAAGGCCGTCGATTCCCGCCCCATCGGCAGGGAGGATGGCGATCCGGAAGACCTGGCCTAAGGTATCCCCTGGCCCGAGGAAGGCAGGGTCAAAATCCGTTTCCAAAAAGATGCTGACGTCAAAAAAGGTGTGATCGTAATTATACTGCAGGATTCCAACATCCAGCAGGCGCGTTTGAGGCAGAAGCCTCCATACGTCAACAGGCCCTGTTGGATCATCTAATTGTTCCCACAGGATATATACCAGTACCACATCGGTCTCAAAGACTTCAACCGTTGGGGCGTCTACCGCAAATTCAGAAAAGATCTGATAATTGTTGCCGGGGGTAAAATCCCCGACGATGTCATATACCTGCCCGAGGATGTTGATTCCATCCGCCCCGTCGAATCCGGGAGGACCCGGAGGGCCGGGAGGACCGGTTGGGCCCTCGCACGAGAGGGCCAGTAGTGAAAGCATCAATCCGAGTAATAGTCCTAGTTTTTTCATAATTCGTTGTTTAAGGGTTCAGTTAAGGCCCTTCAGGGGCATTTTCACCTATGGATTTCAAAAAGCGTTCCAAAAATGACACAAATATCATAACATACTGAAATACAAATAAATATAAGTGTATTAAGTCTATGATTTCGGAAGTCAAAGATTCTAAATTGCCACTTCCGGGATGAAAAATACTATATTTATTCCGGAGTCCGCACCGGACCCTAGCAAACGAACCAATGCCTTCCTTCCTATGAAAAAACGCACCCTGAGCTTTTGGGAAATCTGGAACATGAGTTTCGGATTTTTGGGGATACAATTCGGCTTTGCCCTTCAGAACGCAAACACCTCCCGTATTTTTGAAACGCTAGGGGCAGATGTGGAAAGCATCCCCATCCTCTGGATTGCCGCTCCGGTCACCGGATTGGTGGTACAGCCCATCATCGGGTATTTCTCAGACCGGACCTGGACCCGCCTGGGCAGAAGAAGGCCCTATTTCCTCGTTGGGGCTATTTTGGCCTCCATTGCGCTCTGCATCATGCCGAATTCCCCGGCCTTGTGGGTGGCCGCAGGCATGTTGTGGATCATGGATGCTTCCATCAATGTCTCCATGGAACCTTTCAGGGCTTTTGTGGGGGATAACCTCCCGGCAGAACAGCGCACCCTTGGATTTGCCATGCAGAGCTTCTTTATAGGCGTGGGCGCGGTAGTGGGGTCCGTGATGCCTTATGCATTCACCAACTGGTTGGGAATCAGCAATACGGCCCCAGAAGGCATCATCCCGGATTCTGTGAAATGGTCCTTCTATGTAGGGGCGGGCGTCTTCTTTCTGGCCGTTTTGTGGACCGTGATGCGATCCAGGGAATACAGCCCGGAAGAGTTGGAGTCCTTTGAAGAAAACAAGGCAATAGCGCCCAAACCCCTGACCCCAGAGGCAGATGCCGAACGAGTTGCGAAATTGCGCAGGTATGGCATGGCCATGACCGTCCTTGGTGCCCTGACTACCCTGTTGCCCTATTACTACGACCTCCAGAAAGAACTCTATATCTTGACTGTTGGCATCCTCCTGGTGGGGATCCTGTTCCTTATCGCCGCCACAGTCCGGCGCAGGTCCGGACGCAACGGGTTCGTGATCATCATGACTGATTTACTGTATATGCCCAAAACCATGAAGGAGCTGGCATGGGTACAATTCTTTTCCTGGTTTGCCCTCTTCTCCATGTGGATCTATACCACCCAGGCCGTTACAGGCCATGTTTACGGAGCCAGCGATACGACCTCCCAGCTCTATAATGACGGAGCTGACTGGGTTACCGTCCTCTTTGGCGTGTACAATGGCGTAGCCGCCCTGGTCGCTTTTCTGCTGCCCGTACTCGCCAAAATGACGAGCCGCAAATTTACCCATCTTATCGCCCTGACCCTGGGAGGACTGGGCCTGATCTCCATATATTTTATCGGTGCGCCCAAGTGGCTTTTGCTTTCCATGGTAGGGGTGGGGATTGCCTGGGCGAGTATCCTGTCTGTTCCCTATGCTATGCTGGCCGGCGCATTGCCCCCCAAGAAAATGGGTTACTACATGGGGGTATTCAATTTCTTTATCGTCATTCCGCAAATGGTGGCGGCCACCATCCTCGGATTCCTGGTCAACCGGTTCTTTGGGAATGAGCCCATCTACGCCCTGATCGTAGGTGGGGTCTCCATGATCCTTGCGGGCTTGCTCACCATGCGTGTACACGACGAGGCGGTGATCAGCATAGAGGAGACCGAGTAAAATTTCCCGGATGCTGTACGATGAACGAAAGGAATATTTCAAGCTGAACAAAACGAAATATCCACCGGCGGTTTTCCAAAAGGGAATCCCGCTTTAATTCATATATTTAAACGGAATTAGTCCTAAAAGCAACAGACAGCCATGTTCCGACAAGAACGCGTAGTGATAGACGACATTCGACCCCAGCTGGATTGCGGGGCCTTTTTTATTAAAAGGGTAGTGGGAGAGCAGGTAGTCGTCTCGGCAGACATCCTGCCGGACGGCCATGATATCATGCAGGCAGAGGTATTGTACAAACACCAGTCTGAGAAGAGGTGGCGCGAGGTCCGGATGCAGGCCCTGGAAAATGACCGGTGGGAGGGCCGTTTTACAGTTACCCGTCAGGGTTTTTACCAGTACAAGATCCGTGGCTGGGTGGATTATGCCCTGAACTGGCAGCATGGGATCGAGGCCAAGATCAATGACGGACAGCATGTGAGGAGCGAACTCCTCGACGGGGTGCAGTATTTGAAGTACCTGGAGAAAAAGACCCCTGGAGGTGAAAAGGACTATATCCGGGGACTAATTACTGAATTTGAATCCGAAGAAGGATATGACCGGGCGATCGCTGAAGCGACGGGAACCCGATTGCATTCCCTGTTTCTGGAGCACCCGCAGCGCCTGCTTGCCAATACCTCCGATGTCCTTGAAGTCTATGTGGACAGGATGAGGGCTAATTTTTCCACGTGGTACGAGTTCTTTCCGAGGTCGGCCTCTGCCGAGCCGGGAAAGCATGGGACTTTCAAGGACTGCGAACGCCTCCTTCCCAGGATCGCAGAAATGGGATTTGATACCGTATACCTTCCGCCTGTACATCCCATTGGGGAGGCAAACCGGAAGGGGAAGAACAATGCTACCAATGCCCAGGAGGGGGATTCCGGGGTTCCCTGGGCCATCGGCTCCCGCTATGGAGGGCATCGGGAACTGCATCCGGAGCTCGGCACTGAGGAGGATTTTCGGAACCTGATCCGCAAAGCAGGAGAAATGGGCCTTGAGATCGCCATGGATCTTGCTTTTCAGGCAGCGCCGGACCATCCCTATGTAAGCGAGCATCCCGAGTGGTTCCGCAAGCGACCGGACGGAACGATACAGTACGCCGAGAACCCTCCCAAGAAATATCAGGACATCGTAAACTTTTGGTTTGAATCTCCGCAGTACAAAGCGCTTTGGAAGGAACTCCTGGAGGTGACCCTTCAGTGGGTCGACTTCGGGGTACAGATTTTCCGGGTGGACAACCCGCATACCAAGCCCTATTATTTCTGGAACTGGTTGATCTCCGAGGTCAAGAAAAAACACCCCGACGTGCTTTTCCTTGCCGAAGCCTTTTCCCGCCCCAGGGTAATGCAACAACTCGCCAAGCAGGGCTTCAGCCAGTCCTACACCTATTTCACGTGGCGGGTGAAGAAGCATGAGCTGATCGAGTATATGGTGGAGCTCACCCAGACTGAGATGAAGGAATACTACAGGCCCAATTTCTGGCCAAATACCCCGGACATCAACCCCTACCACCTCTGGGGGGCCGGTGAGCCCATGCATATGATACGCTATGCCCTTGCGGGAACCCTCTGCGGAAACCTCGGGATCTACGGTCCGGTTTTCGAGTATATGGTCACTGAACCCCTGCCACCCAAGGAAGAATATATGCATTCCGAAAAGTACGAGATCAAGCATTGGGACTGGTCGGTTGAAAACAAGCTCACCCATATCATTGGGCGCATCAACCAGATCCGAAAAGAACATCCGGCCCTGCAGCAAACCAATAACATTCGCTTTTGCGGCCTTGAAAATGAGCAGCTGCTGGCATTTTACAAGTGGGATGATGCCGGGCAGGACCGTCTGCTTGTAGTCATCAGCCTGGATTCGGACCACAGCCAGCAGGGCTATGTACAACTGCCCCTGGATCAGCTCGGGGCCGGGGCAGGTGCGCGGCTTGAAATGCACGATCTGATTACCCGTACGAGTTACCACTGGGAAGCCGAATGGAATTTCGTGGCCCTGCACCCCGATCTGCCTTTTCACATATTTCATATACGATAGCCTGGAGCACACATGGATAAAAAGGAGTCTGATACCGTAAAGAAAACAACCTACAGTTTTGACGTACCCTGGGAGCAACTCCTGGAAGCCGAAGGCTTTATGGAAGTCTTCCTTTCTGACGTGCTCGAGAAATATATCCAGCAGCAACGGTGGTACGGCGGTAAGTCCAGCAGCTTGAAATACATAGAATTACAGGAGTACTTCCGTATCCAGCAGCGGGAAGAGGTGTACTATGGACTCTTGCTGGAGGTCAATTTTGACGAAGCCTTTTACCAGCACTATTTTTTGCCTATCGCCTTTGTGTCGGATGAAAGTTTTGCGGAGAAGGACCGCATCCTTCCCGTAACGGTCAATGGGGTTGATGGGTTTATTATCGATGCCGTAAACCTGGAGGCATTCAGGTGCCTGGTCTATGAACGTATCATTACCGCAGAGCCCAATGACACCACCCGGGTGCGGTACCACCGAAGTGTAAATTTCGAACCTGCTCCCTACGAATCCTCCAAATTCATGGGGCTGGAACAGAGCAATACTTCAGTGATCATCAATGGCAAATCCGTGATCAAGTTCTTCAGGCGGATCTATGCCGACAAGAACCCGGATTACGAGATGAGCCGGTTCCTTTCGGAGCGGAAGGAATTCAATAACACACCCGCCTACCAGGGCAGCCTGAGCATTCAGGACGCCGACAATGTCAACGTTACCATAGCCCTGATGCAGGAGATGGTGCCCAACCAGGGGGATGCCTGGGACTTTATGCTCCATGAGATGCACAAGATATTTTCCAACCTGGAGTACAAGGGGATTCGCGTGGATTCCCTTCCGCAGGTGGAACTCTTCCAGCGCCTCAAGATTCGGGAAGTGCCTCCTGAGATCATCGACTGGGCCGGTCTAAACATTTTCCTAAGGCTTCAGAAACTCGCACAGCGCACTGCCGAGATGCATATCGCCCTGGGTTCGGAATTCGAGGATACCTCCTTTACACCCGAACATTTTAACGGGGACTACGAGGTTTGGCTGAAGAACCGCCTGCTCTATATGTTCCAGAATCGTCTGAATACGGTGGAAAACAACCTGGAACGCCTCAAAGGGACCACCCTGGAGCTGGCCCGGGAGTTCCTGGAGCGAAAGAACGAGATCCGCAAGCGTTTTGTCAACTTTGACTGGACCAAGCTTAAAGGGGAACGCCTGCGGGTTCACGGGGATTACCATCTGGGGCAGGTACTGGTGCATGGAGACGACTTTTACCTGCTGGACTTTGAAGGGGAGCCGGAGAGCACCATTCGGGACCGGAAAGTAAAACAGCCTCCCCTGAAAGACATTGCGGGACTCTTCCGGTCCTTTCACTACGCGGTTTATGCCACGATCTTCAATCACGAAGCAGACTATCCCTACTCCAAAGAGGAACTTTTCAGGGCAGGTGAGCTACTCTACAGGTATTTCATTGGGGTTTTCCTGGAGACCTATGTGCAGCTGATACAGGAACACAATATTAACATTGGCTACAGTGCCGAACGCATATTCCTTTTGAAGTACTGCATGCTTGAAAAAGCCGTGTATGAACTGGGGTATGAAATGAATTCACGCCCGGGCTGGGCAGTGATACCCCTGGAGGGCATCCGAAGCATTATCAACGACAAACACTAAGAACGCATGGGCAACGTAAAGCCACACAGTCTGTTCACAGACTTCGATATCGATCTTTTCAAGGCCGGCAAACACTACCGGCTCTACGAGAAGCTGGGATCCCACTTCACAGAGGTCGATGGGGTCAGGGGGGTTTATTTTGCCGTGTGGGCACCCTCGGCCAAAGCGGTTTCGGTGGTGGGAGATTTCAACTACTGGATCGAAGGGGAGCATCCACTGTATGTCAGGTGGGATGAGAGCGGCATCTGGGAAGGATTCATCCCCGGTCTGGAGCAGGGCACCCTCTACAAGTATAAGATCCATTCACATCAGGGGGATGTCAAGACTGAAAAGGCCGATCCCTTTGCCCGATACTGCGAGCAACCGCCAAATACGGCTTCCGTGGTCTGGGATGCCTCCCACGAGTGGAAGGATGGTTCCTGGATGAAGAACCGGGTTAAAACAAACAGCCTGGATAGGCCTTTCTCCGTTTATGAGGTGCACCTGGGTTCATGGAAGCGAAAATCAGATAACGAATTCCTCTCCTATGAGGACCTGGCGGAAGATTTGGTGGAATACGTCAAGACCATGAATTTCACCCATGTGGAGTTTATGCCGGTGATGGAGTATCCTTTCGACCCTTCCTGGGGCTATCAGCTTACGGGTTATTTTGCCCCGACCTCACGTTTCGGAACACCCGAAGGATTCAAATACCTGGTAGATACCCTGCACCAGAATGACATAGGCGTTATACTGGATTGGGTGCCTTCTCATTTTCCGGAAGATGCCCATGGGCTGGGCTTTTTTGATGGCTCCAATTTATATGAGCACCCGGACCGCCGCAGGGGATATCACCCGGACTGGAAAAGCCTGATTTTCAACTACGGGCGAAACGAGGTCAGGGCCTTCCTGATCAGCAATGCCCTGTTCTGGCTGGAAGAGTACCACGCCGATGGCCTGAGGGTGGATGCGGTGGCTTCCATGCTCTATCTGGACTATTCCCGGGAAGAAGGGGAGTGGGAACCCAACATCTATGGGGGCAATGAAAACCTGGAGGCCATTTCCTTCTTCAAGGAACTCAATACCGAGGTCTATCAGCACCACCCGGGAGTGCAGACCATCGCGGAGGAATCGACTTCCTTCTCTATGGTTTCCCGTCCCGTGAGCATGGGCGGGCTTGGCTTCGGGATGAAATGGATGATGGGCTGGATGCACGATACCCTGGAATACTTCAAAAAGGAGCCCATATATCGAAAGCACCACCAGAACGACCTGACCTTCAGCATGACCTATACCTTTACGGAGAATTTTATGCTGCCTTTTTCCCACGATGAGGTGGTCTATGGGAAGCAGTCCCTGCTTTATCGCATGCCCGGGGATGAATGGCAGCGTTTTGCCAACCTGCGGCTGCTGTTTGGCTATATGTTCACCCACCCGGGGACCAACCTGATCTTTATGGGGGGAGAGTTCGGGCAGTCCTCCGAATGGAATTTCCAGCAAAGCCTCGACTGGCACCTCCTGCAATACGATTTTCACCAAGGGATACAGGAATTGGTCAGGGACCTGAACAGCCTGTACCGTTCCTATCCGGCCCTGTATGAGAAGCAATTCAGCCCCGAGGGATTC
Organism: uncultured Flavobacteriaceae bacterium; assembly: GCA_965601625.1. Taxonomy (GTDB): domain Bacteria; phylum Bacteroidota; class Bacteroidia; order Flavobacteriales; family Flavobacteriaceae; genus Robiginitalea. Next base: position 13,113 of record CBFCWO010000020.1, read on the forward strand.
CAATGGATAGACTACGGGGATGCCGAGAACTCCGTGCTGACCTATATCCGGAAGGGCAAACACTCCAGGGACGATCTGATCATTGCCTGCAACTTTACTCCCGTACCCAGGGAAAACTACAGGATTGGGGTTCCCAAATCCCGCCGGCTCAAGGAGTTGTTGAACAGCGATGCATCCAGGTACGGGGGCAGTGGCAGTGGGGGCGGTGATGCCAGCGTGTCAAAAACGCCCTGGCATGGTTACGAGCACTCCATTGAGGTAACCCTGCCCCCGTTGGGCGTGGTCATCTGGAGGTAATCCGGGGTCTCAATCGTTGTAGTTCATAATTGTACGCCGGGAGATTTCACCTTTTCCCCAAATTGTGTTTCTTTTGTCAGGCTTATAACGTTCCATCCATGATTACCAATACAGAACTGGAATATAAGGGGAATCTATATCCCACTCAGGTGGTGGATTACCGCAGGGATTCCAACAAGTTTTACTTCACCAGCCAAAATGGCGTCATTCTAGAAGTTTCGATCCTAAGGAATAGTGTCCTGAGGTTTCGATATGGAACAGACCATATGTTTGCGCCAGACTTCTCCTATGCCATCAGCCCGGACCACAGCCGCGGATTTGATGAGATACGTGAGTCCGAGACCGATACCATGTATCAAATCCATACCTCAAAGCTTTGCGTTGCCGTAGAAAAGGGCAGCCTGAGGATCCGGATCGAAGACCTGTCAGGAAATGTGATCAATGAGGATGAGCTGGGTTTTCATTGGGAGGAAAACTACCAGTTCGGTGGGAATACCGTAAAAATGAGCAAGGCGACCCAGGCCGGGGAATCCTTCTATGGAATGGGGGATAAGGCCACCCACACCAACCTGAAAGGCAAGCGCATGGTGAACTGGGTCACGGATCAGTACGCCTATGGCAAAGACCAGGACCCGCTCTACAAAGCCGTGCCCTTTTATGTAGGCCTTCACAATGATATTGCTTACGGGATCTTTTTTGACAATACTTTCAGCACCCATTTCGATTTTTCCCACGAAAGACGGAACATCACAAGCTTCTGGGCCGATGGGGGTGAGATGAACTATTACTTTTTTTATGGTCCGGAGATGCAAAGGGTAGTGCGCGCATACACGGACCTGACAGGCACACCCGAATTGCCCCCGCTCTGGGCCCTTGGCTTCCACCAGTCCAAATGGAGCTATTATCCGGAGCGCCGCGTTAAAGACCTGGCGGCTAAATTCCGGAAACTGCAGATCCCCTGTGATGCCATTTATCTGGATATTGACTATATGGACGGATTCCGCTGTTTCACCTGGGACAAAAAGCATTTCCCGGATCCAAAGCGGATGATAAGCGAACTGGAGGAGGATGGTTTCAAGACCGTTGTAATGATCGATCCCGGCATCAAGATCGACCGGGATTACTGGATCTATCGGGAAGCCCTTGAAAATGATTACTTCTGCAAGAGGGCAGACGGACCCATTATGCAGGGCAAGGTATGGCCGGGCCCCTGCAGCTTTCCCGATTTCACGAAACCCGAGGTACGGGAATGGTGGGCAGAGCTCTACAAAGGGTTCCTTCAGGAATCCGGGGTACACGCCGTTTGGAACGATATGAACGAGCCTGCCGTGATGGAGGTGCCCAGCAAAACCGCCCCCCTGGATACCCGTCATGACTATGACGGCCACCCCTGCAGCCATCGTAAGGCACACAACATCTATGGCATGCAGATGGTCCGGGCTACCTATGAAGGGGTAAAGAAGTACGTATTCCCTAAACGCCCCTTTGTGATCACCAGAGCTGCCTATGCAGGCACCCAACGGTACTCATGCACCTGGACGGGAGACAACGTGGCTACCTGGGAACACCTGTGGATCGCCAATGTACAGGTGCAACGCCTGTGCATGAGCGGGATGTCCTTTGCCGGCTCCGATATCGGAGGCTTTGCAGAACAACCCAATGGGGAACTGTTTGCCCGATGGGTGCAACTGGGGATCTTCCATCCTTTCTGTCGTGTTCATTCCAGTGGGGACCACGGGGATCAGGAGCCCTGGTCCTTCGATGAGGAGGTTACGGATATTGTCCGAAAATTCATTGAGCTCCGCTATCAGTTGCTGCCGTATTTGTACACGATGTTCTGGAAGTATGTACGGGAAGGGGTACCCATGCTGAAGTCTTTGGTCTATTACGATCAGGAAGACCACCAGACCCACTTCAGGACGGATGAATTTATCTTCGGGGAGCAAATCCTGGTCTGCCCCATTCAGGAGCCCAACGCCAAAGGCCGCCGAATGTATATCCCGAAGGGGAAATGGCATAATTACTGGACCGGGGAGGTCATCGACGGAGGCATGGAGAAATGGGTGGTTGCGGACATCGACAAGATCCCCATTTTCATTAAATCCGGTGCGATCATTCCGAAATATCCCGTGCAACAATACGTAGGTGAGAAATCAATTGATCAGCTGGTCCTGAATGTCTACTTCCTGGAGGGAACAGAACAATCCACGGTCTACGAGGACGCACAGGATGGGTATGACTACAAGAAAGGCGAATACAGCCTGCGGAACTTCAAGCTGACCGGCAAAGAAAAGGAATTGATCATTCAGCAATTCAAGGATGGCACCTATACCACGCCCTATGATACCTTTAAATTTCAGTTGATTGGCCTGCCCTTTAAGATCAAAAAGATACAGGTGGACAACGAACCTGTGGCGCTGAAGGATGTCCGGCTCAATGGCGGGAATTCCATAGAAGTGGACAAGAATTTCACTTCCCTGGTCATCCGGGGATAAGCATAAAGCCTTATTTTAGCAAGAAATTCCTTTCGATTGCCATGAAGAAGCTCGTTCTGGCCCTGATGATTTTCCTCGGGGTTGTATCCTGCAAGACCAACCCGTTTACCGGAAAGAAAACCCTGAACTTTTACGGAAATGAAAGCCTGTTCCCAACTGCTTTTGCGGAGTACGACAAATTTCTCAAAGAGAATAAGGTGGTCACAGGCACTTCGGAAGCCGCTTCGGTCTCACGGGTAGGACAGCGCATTGCGAAGGCAGCGGAACGCTGGCTGACAGCCAACGGTTATCCGGGGTATTTGAAGGACTACAGGTGGGAATACAACCTGGTGCAGGACGAGACCGTAAATGCCTGGTGCATGCCGGGGGGTAAGATTGTGTTTTATACGGGGATTCTCCCCATCTGCCAGGATGAAGCGGGTATAGCGGTAGTCATGGGGCATGAAGTTGCACATGCCCTGGCCAATCACGGCGCCCAGCGGATGAGTGCACAAACCCTTCAGACCCTGGGAATGGTGGCGGGGAATGTCGCAATCCAGGATGAAAACGACCGACTGCTTTTCAATACAGCCTATGGCGTGGGTACCACGGTGGGGGGTACCCTTCCGTTCAGCCGAAGTCATGAGAGTGAGGCGGACCGGATTGGCATACAGATCATGGCCATTGCCGGCTATGACCCGGAAGCTGCACCAGAATTATGGAAGCGGATGAAGGCCAACAAGAATGGAGCCCCCATGGAAATGCTCAGCACACACCCTTCGGATGACCGCAGGATCTCTGACCTTACCCAATGGGTTCCCATGGCAAAGGCTGAAGCCAGGAAATTCGGGGTGACCAGTTTTGAGTAACCCCCGTTCACAGCGAATTATTGTATCTTACCAAAACACCTTTCATCCGGGATATGCATGCCCAAAACCCTGCTGACCAAAGGAAATAAGAAACTGCTCAACGCCTGGGCGTTTTATGACTGGGCCAATTCTGTATACGCCCTGGTCATTGCATCTGCCGTATTCCCCCTGTACTACGGAGCCTTGTTCCGTGCAGCAGATATTGAGAAAGTAGCGGTCTTTGGGACCGAAATTGCCCGGGCTCCCCTGATCAGTTATGTAACTTCCGCAGCCTTTATTTTTATCGCCCTGGTTACGCCTCTGCTTTCAGGTATTGCAGATTACCTGGGAAACAAGAAGGTCTTTATGAAGTTCTTCTGCTATCTGGGCGGGCTTTCATGCATCGGGTTGTACTGGTTTTCCCTCGAAAACATCTACGTGGGCCTGCTGTTTTACTTTCTGGGCCTGGTGGGCTATTGGGTGAGCTTTGCCATCAACAACTCCTACCTTCCGGATATCGCCTACGAACGGCAACAGGACCAGATCAGTGCAAAGGGATATTCCATGGGATATATCGGCAGTGTCATCCTCTTGCTGTTCAACCTTGCCATGGTCATGAATCCTGAGGCCTTCGGGATTCCCGATCGGGACGATGCCCCTGCTGAAATGCTCGCAATGCGCTATTCCTTTGTTTCCGTGGGGATATGGTGGATCCTCTTCAGCCAGTATACCTTCTATTACCTTCCGAAGGGAAATAAACGTGAGGGTGCCCGGGAGAATATTGTTTTCAACGGCTTCAGGGAGCTGCGTTCGGTCTGGGGGCAGCTGGGGGACAACCGGGTCCTGAAGCGGTACCTGCTGGCCTTTTTTGTCTACAGCATGGCCGTGCAAACCGTAATGTTGATCGCCGCTTTTTTTGGGGAAGAGGAGATTGCCTGGGGTTCGGATTCCGAACGTACCACCGGGTTGATCGTAAGCATTTTGGTCATACAGCTGGTCGCCATTGTGGGGGCTACCTTAACCGCCAGGGCCTCCCGGGTTTTTGGCAACATTTCCACCCTGGTTGGGATCAATATGCTTTGGGTGGGCATCTGCATCTATGCCTACTATGTAGTCTCTCCGATGGAGTTTTACCTCGTAGCGGGCATTGTGGGTCTGGTCATGGGAGGGATTCAGGCCCTTTCGCGTTCAACCTACTCCAAATTCATCCCCCAAACCCGGGATACCACCTCCTTTTTCAGCTTCTATGACGTAGCGGAAAAGATCGGTATTGTCATCGGGACCTTTCTCTACGGCATGGTGGCCCAATTTACCGGGAGCATGCGGAATGCCACGATCTTCCTGGGGATTTTCTTCCTGGCGGGAATCTTTCTGCTTCTTCGGGTGCACCGAAAAACAAAACCCTGAAGGCAGCACAGGGCTCGCTTCAGGGCTTTGTGATCCATAGGTCAGGACGTTTATCCTTTATCTATATCCCCAGAACCGGACGACTTGGTGTCGATCTTCCCGGGATTGCCCCTGTAGGTGATGTCCCCGGAGCCCGATACCCGTGCCTTCAGGTTTTCCGTAGCTGTAACTTTGATGTCCGCCGATCCGGATACCACGGCTTCCACATCCCGGGCCTCCAGGTCATAGGCATGAACATCCCCGGACCCTGATACCTTTACCCTAAAGGTGCTGGCAGATCCACTGAGCCGGATATCACCGGACCCAGACAGGACGGTTTCTAAATCACCGCTGTTGACTTCCAGGGTAATATCACCGGATCCCGACATTACGACTTCGAAGGCATCAGACCGCAACGCGGTCTTCCCCACGATATCCCCGGATCCGGAAAGGGCCACAGAATTGATGTCCTCTACCGGTACAGTAACCAGGATGCTTTTGCCCTTCCAGGAAGAAGGCTGGAGGTTGTAACCGGATTCGGTCTTGATGACCAGGTTACCGTTCTTGATCTTGGTTTCAATGTGTTCGAGCAGGTTTTCCTCCCCCTCCAGGGTGATGGTGCCTTCATTTCCACTGACCAGTTCGACATCGAACCAGCCGGCCACGGATACCCCGTCGTAGTTCCCGACATTCCGCTCTTCCGTCACCACGTTTCCGTTGCCCTTGATCCGCTTGCCCCATTGGGCGGATACGGAAAAGGCCGTTAGCAGGCTAATGCTCAGGAGTGCTAATTTTTTCATGATCTTAATAGTATTAGGTGTTGTTATTGGTTTTTCCTCAGGTTGATGTTGCCGTAGTCGCTTTTGATGGTTACGGTGTTCCCGCTGTTCGGGCTGCCGTAATAACCGCTGTAATAGCGCTCGCTGGACTTCTCTTTGCTGATATTGATCTCCAGGTCTTCTTTTCCTTTAACTCCTGCGTATTCGGATGAGATCTCGAAGTCAAAGTTATAGGCAGGGTTGTATCCGATCTTGATCCCGGTATAGTCCGTGGAGATGTCGATATTTCCGGCATCCTGGGCCATCTCATCAATTTGGATCCCTCCGTAGTCCGCCTGTATGTCTACGTTCCCGTGTACGGTCCCTAATTTGACATTGATATAATCCCCCCGGCCTATGACGTTGCTGAGGGAACCTACTTCCAGGCTGCCGTAATCACAGCTGTAGTCCAGGTTTTCCATTTCCTCTACCGCGGCGTTGGTGTAATCCGCACGCAGCAGGAGATCACCGGTTTTGCCTATGGTAAAGCCGGAATAATCTGCACGGATTTCTCCGCTGTTCATATACCCAATCTTTGACTTGGAGGTATAGTCAAAGCTCAACTGGTTGTTGCGTCCACGCAATTCGCCCAGGTCAAGGCGCCCGTAATCACAGCTGATTTTGGCGTGTCCGTCCACCCGGTCCAGGATGATGTTCCCGTAGTCATTGCTCAGGTGAACACTGTTTTTAATGGGCATTTTAATGTTATAGTTGATCTGCATATTCACGTTCTTGCCGCTCCAGTTCCAGCCAGAACCCTTGTTGAATCGTGTTTTGGCTGAAACCTGATCCATGGATGCATCAAATTCCACCGTGATTTCCTCCAGGCGCTGATCAACCTTCTTTTCATTGTTGCCATTTACAGTGATATGCACCTCGATAACCACCCGGTCTTCATTCCAGGAATTCAGAACCAGGTTGCCATAACTGTTGTTGATCTTCAGCAGGGCATCTGAATTCACATTGAATTCCTTGCGGATGGTTTTTTCCTTGGTGTGTTTTCCTTTAAAATCGTTGGCCAGACCAGCCGAGGTAATCCCTACGGCAATCAATGCCAGTACAACCTTTTTAAATCGTATTCGTTTCATGGTTTTCATCTTTAAATTGTTTGACTTCTTCTATCCGTACCATAACGTCCTGCAGCAGGTCGATACGGGTTTGGAAATTCTGTATCATGGCACTCAGGATCATTTTGCCGTTTCCTCCGGCAATGAGATCCTGCTCGAGCTTGATGTAATTCTTTTCGAGTTTTTCCAGCTGCCTCAGGGTGTCCTCGATAAGTGGTTGGGTCTCCGGGCTGCTCATTTCCTGAAGGACTTCAACCTGCCTGGACACCAGTCCTGCAAAATACATGGAGGTTTCTGATACCTCAGGGGAGATCTCCGCGACCTGGTCCTGCAGGCTCGGGTCAGGACGGTAAAGGAATACGGAGGCCGCCAGAAGCAACGCTATGGATGCTGCGATGGACAGGTGACGCCACCAGGGGCTGCTGCCGGACGCATCATCTGATTTATCCGACTTTTCCAGTCGATTCTGGAAGCGTTCCCGGTGCCCCTTCCGTGGCGAAGCCACATCAAAGGATCCGTTGAGTTCCTCAAACAAGGATTCTATGGAGTCGTTATGTTTCATACCTGAGAGGATGTTAATTTTTTTCTTAAGCTTTCTTTAGCCCTGGAAATCATGGTTCTGCAATTTCCGTAGCTGATATTCATAATTTCACCGATCTCTTCATAATCGTAACCTTCTATCAAGTGTAAGGTCAAAGACACTCTGTAGTTGTCTTTAAGCTGTTTCATGGTTTCCAGCACTTTTTGAGCCATTCGTTCTGTACTTCCGTGATCGGCTTCAACTCCTTCGTTGTCTTCGACCTTGTAAAGCACACTTTCAAGAGATGTTTCCTGCAGCTTCTGCTGCTTTCTGTATTGATAGATACTGTTGTTTACCACAATCCGCTTTAACCAGGCTCCGAAGGTGACCTCACCTTTGAATGTGCCGAGCTTGGTAAAGGCACTCAGAAAGGATTCCTGCATGATATCCTCGGCCGCTGCAGGGTCCTTTACGATCCGCACCGCCGTGTTGTACATGGCGTCGTAATAGCGGTCGTAAATCTCCATCTGTGCCATCCTGTCGCCATTTAAACAGGCTTGCAACAATACATCAGTATCTTGATTATGGCGGCTCAAAAAGTGTTCGTTTGTCTTATAGATAAACCAATTTACGGATTGTTACAGTTTTGGAATCCCAATTTTCAGGTATTGGCATGAGAATTGCCCGGTAAGGGCGAAGTGAATAGCTTTTTCCGCCCCTGAAAGCCGATTATTCATAGGTTGTGTGGGCAAAGGGGCTGAAATGAAATGGAAGTTTGCTGTCCGAAGGTGACAGAATGACCGAAAACAGACATATGGCAAGATCAAAATTTATATCATTTGACAATCTGTCGCTTCAGGGACTCGATGAGGATTCGGAACTGATCCCCTTGTTGACTCCTGAAGACGAACAGGAAATGAACAACGAGGAGCTGCCGGAAACCCTTCCCATCCTCCCCTTAAGAAATACAGTGCTCTTTCCCGGAGTAGTCATCCCGATTACGGCAGGAAGGGATAAATCCATCCACCTGATCAAGGATGCCAACAACGGGCCCAAGGTGATTGGCGTGGTCTCACAGAAGGATGAAACCGTTGAGAACCCCGGGATCAAGGATATCAACACCCTTGGTACGGTGGCGCGCATTCTGCGGGTGCTGCAGATGCCCGATGGGAATACCACGGTGATCATCCAGGGGAAAAAGCGCTTTGAGATCTCTGAGGTCCTGACCGAGGAGCCTTTTATGATGGCTACCGTAAGTGAGGTGCGGGAGACGCGACCGGACGAATCCAGTGTGGAATTTACCACCATCATGGATTCCATCAAGGAACTTGCCTTAAAGATCATTAAGGATAACCCGAACATCCCCAGTGAGGCGGGTTTTGCGATACGGAATATCCAGAGCAATTCCTTCCTGATCAACTTTGTCTGTTCCAACCTGAATCTCAGCGTAGCGGAAAAACAGGAACTCCTGGAACTGACAGACTTGAAGGACAGGGCCATGGCTACCCTTAAATACCTGAACACTGAACTGCAGAAGCTCGAGCTGCGGAACGAATTGCAGTCCAAAGTTCGTTCAGACATGGACCAGCAACAGCGGGAATATTTCCTGCATCAGCAGATGAAGACCATCCAGGAAGAGCTGGGAGGGATATCCTACGACCAGGAGATCGATGAGATGGAGATCCGGGCAAAGGAAAAGAAATGGAGTGATAAGATTGGGGAACACTTTGAAAAGGAACTCGCCAAGTTGCAGCGGATGAACCCGCAGGTGGCTGAATATTCCATACAACGCAACTACCTCGACTTGTTCCTGGAGCTTCCCTGGGAGGATTATTCAGAGGATATTTTTGACCTGAAGCGCGCCCAGCGCATACTCGACCGGGATCACTACGGCCTGGAAGATGTCAAGAGGCGGATCATTGAGTACCTGGCCGTCCTCAAGCTGAGGAAGGACATGAAATCGCCCATCCTCTGTCTTTACGGACCACCGGGGGTGGGAAAGACTTCCCTGGGAAAATCCATTGCGGAAGCCCTGGGTCGCGAATATGTTCGTATGTCCCTGGGAGGGCTCCGGGATGAAGCAGAGATCCGCGGACACCGGAAGACCTACATCGGAGCGATGCCCGGTCGCATCCTGCAGAACATTAAAAAAGCGGGCACTTCCAACCCGGTCTTCGTACTGGATGAAATTGACAAGCTCTCCAGCAGCTATCAGGGAGACCCTTCCTCGGCCATGCTGGAAGTACTGGATCCGGAACAGAACACCGAGTTTTACGATAATTTCCTGGAGATGGGCTACGACCTTTCCAAGGTCATGTTCATCGCTACTGCCAATACCTTAACCAGCATTCAACCGGCCCTGAGGGATCGGATGGAGATCATCAATGTTACCGGTTATACCATAGAAGAAAAGGTGGAGATCGCCAAGCGCCATCTCTTGCCAAAGCAACTCAAGGAACACGGCCTTACCTCAAAGGACCTCCGCATCGGCAAGAGGCAACTGGAAAAGATCGTGGAGGGCTATACCCGGGAGTCCGGGGTGCGGGGCCTGGAGAAGCAGCTGGCAAAGATGGTCCGTCATACCGCTAAGAATATTGCGATGGAAGAGCCCTACGAAATAAGGGTTACCCATGCGGACATCGAAAAAGTACTCGGGCCGGCCCGATTGGAACGGGTGAAATACGAGAACAACCAGGTAGCCGGGGTCGTGACCGGCCTGGCCTGGACCCGTGTTGGGGGGGATATCCTGTTTATCGAATCCATCCTCTCAAGAGGAAAGGGCACTTTGAACGTGACCGGGATGCTCGGACAGGTGATGAAGGAATCCGCCACCATCGCCATGGAGTACATTAAATCCAATGCGGAAGACCTGGGGATCGACCCCGGGGTGTTTGCCAAGTACAATGTCCATATACACGTGCCTGAAGGGGCTACGCCCAAAGATGGCCCCAGTGCAGGGGTTACCATGCTTACCTCCCTGGTCAGCCTGTTTACCCAACGCAAGGTGAAAAAGAGCCTGGCCATGACGGGTGAAATCACCCTGAGGGGCAAGGTGCTCCCGGTGGGGGGGATCAAGGAAAAGATCCTCGCGGCCAAGCGCGCGCGCATCAAAGAAATCATCCTCTGTGAGGAGAACCGTCGGGATGTAATGGAAATCAAGGAAGAGTACCTCAAAGGGCTGACCTTCCACTATGTAAAGGAGATGAGGGAAGTGATCGATATTGCCGTTACCTCCCAAAAGGTGAAGAACGCCAAAAAGCTGTAGGGGGTACCGGGCAAGCACCGGGAGACCTCCTCCCCGGGAAATATGTATTTTTAGGCATGCAAAAGATCTCCATTGCCATCGACGGCCATTCTTCCACGGGTAAGAGTACTGTGGCCAGGCAGCTGGCCGAATCCCTGGGATATGTATATATCGATTCAGGGGCCATGTACCGGGCGGTTACCCTGTTTGCCCTGCAGCACGGACTGATCGGGGAATCCCTGGACAGGGCCGGACTGATCCGGGAACTTGGAGGGCTGACCCTCGCCTTTGCCGTCGATCCCGAAACCGGTAGTTCCCAAATTGAGCTCAACGGGGAAAATGTGGAAGGAAAGATCCGAACCCTGGAGGTCTCCCGTCATGTAAGCGAAGTGGCGGCCATTCCCGAAGTGCGTGAAAAACTGGTGAAGCTGCAACAAGAAATGGGTCGGCACAAGGGGGTGGTCATGGACGGGCGCGATATTGGAACCGTGGTCCTTCCCCAGGCAGAATTGAAGATTTTTATGACGGCCTCTCCCGAAATACGGGCTTCCCGCCGGTACAGGGAATTGCAGGCCAGGGGGGAAGCCATCACCTACGAGGAGGTACTCGAAAACGTTCGGCACAGGGATTATCTGGATTCCCACAGGGAGGTCTCTCCGCTGATCCAGGCCAAAGACGCCATCCTCCTGGACAATAGTGATATGGGCATGGAGGAGCAGTTCCTGCGGATTCAATCCTATGTGGAACAGACCCTTGGGTCATAATAAAAGCGCCCGTTTCCGGGCGCCTTCTTCAATCAATGCATTTAGAGGTTGGGGATCACCAGGACCTGGCCCGGATGGATCAGATCGGGGTTGTCCAAAAGATTGCGGTTGGCTTCGAAGATCGCCTGGTATTTCATCGGATCCCCGTAGTAATGCTTGGCTATTTTGCTGAGGGACTCACCGCTTTGCACCTCGTGACGGTGGTAGACCGAAGTGTCATCCACCACAATGTTAGCCAGGAGGTCTGAAGGTTTCTCGCCCCCGATCTCTTTGATCTTATCCCACAGGATATCCTTCTCGTATTGCGTTTTGACGGTCCCTTTCATCTTGAGGGTGCCATTTTCCTCGTAGACATCTCCGTTTTGAACCGCCAGTTTTTCCCCGAGATCGAGCACGGGCTGGTACTTTGCTTTAACACTCATAATAGTATGTATTTGATTCGATATTAGTCGAGTTTTTATTCCCTTAAAGTTATGAAAACCCGGAAGAATGAAGCCTCTTCAGGAGGGATTTAATAATAATTTCACGCTTCGGGTGGAGACGCCATATGAGGATTAAAAAAACTTGGGAAAACCCGATAAATATTGTAATTTTGCAGCCCTTTTTGGCAAGAAACCAGGAGAAAAAGGAAAAGAAGAAACACGTATAACACCTTCCAAAGAAATTGCCCGGCTCCTGGTGTACTTTGGAATACAAACTTAACTCAGCATATGGCTGAAGAAAAAAAAGTAGCCGAGACGGCAGAGACCACTCAGGCAGAAACGCAGGTAGAACAACCTGTTAAACAACAAGACCCTAAGGAATTCCTCGAGAACTTTGATTGGGATAAGTACGAAGAAGGCATCGAAAGGGTTGAGGACGACAAGCTCAAGGAATTTGAGGATCTTGTTGCCAAGAACTTTGTAGATACCGCCGACTCGGAAGTGGTAGAGGGTACCGTAACCCACATGACAGACCGGGAGGCGATCATCGATATCAATGCAAAGTCTGAGGGAGTGATCTCCCTGAATGAATTCCGCTATAATCCAGACCTGAAAGTAGGGGATAAAGTTGAAGTGCTGATCGATATCCGGGAGGACAAAAGCGGTCAGTTGGTGCTTTCACACCGAAAGGCCCGCACCATCAAGGCATGGGAACGCATCAACAATGCCCACGACAAGGAAGAAGTAGTCACCGGTTATATCAAGTGCAGGACCAAAGGAGGTATGATTGTGGATGTTTTTGGAATTGAGGCCTTCTTGCCCGGTTCTCAAATCGATGTCAAACCCATCCGCGATTACGACCAGTATGTTGGAAAGACCATGGAATTCAAGGTGGTGAAGATCAACCAGGAATTCAAGAACGTGGTTGTTTCCCACAAAGCGCTCATCGAGGCCGACATCGAAGAGCAAAAGAAAGAAATCATCAGCCAGCTGGAAAAAGGCCAGGTTCTGGAAGGGGTGGTAAAGAATATCACTTCCTATGGGGTTTTTATCGACCTGGGTGGAGTAGATGGCCTGATCCATATCACCGACCTGTCCTGGAGTCGTATCAACCACCCCAGCGAGGTGGTGGACCTGGATCAGAAGCTCAATGTGGTGATCCTGGATTTCGACGACAACAAGTCCCGTATTCAGCTTGGTCTCAAGCAGCTTGAAAAGCACCCATGGGATGCCCTGGGAGATGAGATCAAGGTTGGAGACAAGGTCAAAGGAAAAGTGGTCGTCATTGCGGATTACGGTGCCTTCCTGGAAGTAGCCGAAGGCGTTGAAGGATTGATCCACGTTTCTGAGATGTCCTGGTCTACCCACTTGAGATCCGCACAGGATTTCGTAAATGTCGGGGACGAACTGGAGGCTGTAGTGCTTACCCTGGACCGTGAGGACCGTAAAATGTCCCTGGGGCTGAAACAACTCACGCCGGATCCATGGACGGACATCACCAAAAAATATCCTGTGGGCTCCCGTCATAAGGGAATCGTTCGCAATTTCACCAACTTCGGGGTCTTTGTGGAACTGGAAGAAGGGATTGATGGACTAATCTATATTTCCGACCTGTCCTGGACCAAGAAGATCAAGCATCCATCAGAGTTTGTGACTGTGGGCGACGAGCTTGAGGTAGAAGTCCTGGAGCTGGATGTTGACGGACGGAAACTCAGCCTTGGCCACAAGCAAACCACGGAAAATCCCTGGGATAAGTACGAGGCCGAATACGGAGAAGGCACTGTGCATAAGGTAGCCGTTAAGGAGCTGGTGGACAAAGGCGCCATCATTGAATTGAACAGCGACATCACTGCTTTCGTTCCGCAGCGTCATTTGGTCAAGGAGGATGGCAAGAAACTCACCAGGGGTGAAGAGGCAGAATTCAAGATCATTGAATTCAGCAAGGACCTCAAGCGCGTGGTGGCCAGCCATACTGCGATCTTCAGGGAAGAGGAAAAGAGGAACGTACGGGCTGCTCGTAAAAAAGCAACCGCTTCAGATGAATCGAAACCCACCCTTGGAGATGCCAATGAGCAATTGCAGGCACTGAAAGACAAGATGGAAGGCAGTAAGAAAAAATAAGGCCTCCACTTGAGTATAAGCGAACCCCGGGCAAAAAGTCCCGGGGTTTTTTGTTTTGGGCAGGGATGGTGAGGACTCCGACGTTTTGCTAAAGGGATTTGGGGAGAATTGTCTATTTTTGTTCCCGAACCCTTAGGGATTTCCCGCGCATGAGTCAAAAAGTGCTCCTTTCTGCCAAAGAGATCGATATCATCCTGCACAGACTGGCCTGCCAACTATTAGAAAACCACCTTGATTTTTCCGACACCGTCCTGATTGGCCTCCAGCCCAGGGGCGCCTATCTGGCACGTCGCCTGCGCGATTTGCTTCGGGAAACCTACAAGGTGAAGCAGGTGCCTTTTGGATTGCTGGACATCACTTTTTACCGGGATGATTTTCGAAGGGGGGATAAGACCCTGGCGGCCAATACCACCCAGATCGATTTCGTGGTCGAGGGCAAACGGGTGGTCCTGGTGGACGATGTGCTGTATACAGGACGCAGCATCCGTGCGGCCCTAACAGCCATACAGTCCTTTGGGCGGCCCAGGGAAATTGAGCTCCTGACACTGATTGACCGCCGTTTCAGCAGACACCTTCCGATCCAGCCCGATTACCGGGGCCGGCAGGTTGATGCGATCAAAGAACAGCGGGTGAGGGTTTGCTGGAAGGAAAACGAGGGTGAGGACAGGGTATACCTGGTTAGCCATTAAGAGCATGAGTGAACTAAGCGTACGACATTTATTGGGTATCAAGTACCTCCAACGGACAGATCTGGATTTGATCTTCGAGACTGCCGATCACTTCAAGGAAGTCCTAAGCCGTTCCATCAAGAAGGTACCTTCCCTCAGGGACATAACCATTGCCAATATCTTTTTTGAGAACAGCACGCGTACCCGACTGTCCTTCGAGCTGGCTGAAAAACGCCTTTCGGCAGATATTGTGAATTTCTCTGCGGCCCAGTCGTCCGTGCGCAAAGGGGAGACCCTTATCGATACCGTGAATAACATCCTGTCCATGAAAGTGGATATGGTGGTGATGCGACACCCCAATCCAGGGGCGGGGATCTTCCTGGCCCGTCACGTGGATGCCTCCATTGTCAATGCCGGGGACGGCGCCCACGAACACCCGACCCAGGCCCTGCTCGATGCGTATTCCATTCGTGAGCGCCTTGGAGAGGTAGGGGGGAAGAAGGTGGTGATCGTGGGGGATATCCTCCACTCAAGGGTGGCCCTCTCAAATATCTTTGCCCTAAAATTGCTTGGAGCCGAAGTTCGAGTGTGTGGCCCTAAGACCTTGATGCCTAAACATGTGGAATCGCTTGGTGTCCGGGTAGAGCCCAACCTTCGAAAAGCCCTGCAATGGTGCGATGTCGCCAATATGCTAAGGATCCAGAAGGAACGGATGGATATGAGCTATTTTCCAACCACCCGGGAGTATTCCATGCAGTTTGGGATCGATAAGCCCCTGTTGGACAGCCTGGACAAAGAAATCGTGATCATGCACCCGGGACCCATCAACCGGGGTGTGGAGATTACCAGTGAGGTGGCTGATTCTCATCAGTCCATCATCCTGAATCAGGTGGAAAATGGAGTGGCCATTCGCATGGCGGTGATCTATCTTCTGGCTTCGAAAATTAAATAAGGCCCTATGATATTTGACAAAGAGGGAAATACGACCATCGTGTTTCAGGAAAACGTCTCCCTGCTTGCATTTGTGGCAAAGCTCAAAAAAGTATATCCCCGTATCGAGAAGGACCATCTGATCATCAATTTATTTTCTTTTGGCACCCTGTCCCAAAACGATGTTCTCGAATTCCTGAACCTTTCAAATACGCATAGAGGAAAAGGGAAGTCTTTTGTGCTGGTCAGTGACAAGGTCTCCTATGAAGATGTGCCGGATGAGATCAATCTGGTTCCCTCCCTGCAAGAGGCCCGCGATATCATCGAAATGGAGGATATCGAAAGGGACCTGGATTTCTGATTTATGGGCGGCACCAGGGAGATGAAATTACATATACTGGGGTGCCATGCGGCTACTCCGCGCTACCTGGCCTATCCGAGCGCCCAGGTATTGCAGGCGGGGAAACACATGTTGTTGATCGACTGCGGAGAAGGCACCCAGATGCAGTTGCGAAGGTTCGGGGTCCGGTTCAGTCGGATCGAGCATATCTTCATATCCCACCTCCATGGAGATCACTTTTTTGGCCTTCCCGGACTGATCTCCACCTACCGGCTGCTGGGAAGGGAAAAACCCCTGCATGTATATGGCCCCAAAGGAATAAAGGAGGCCATCACCATGTTGTTGAAACTGGGCAATTCCTGGACGTCTTACCCCCTGTACTTTCACGAACTATCCGGAAGTGCATCAGAGGTTGTGTTAGAAGAGGGAGGACTAAGGGTGCAAACCCTGCCCCTGGACCACCGTATATACACCAACGGGTTTTTGTTCAGCCTGGATGAAGGGCAATACAAAATGCGCATTGAGGAAGTTCGCAAGCACGGGATCGATCAGGCGTATTACCGAAAGATCAAACAGGGAAAAGATGTTCCGGATTCGCAGGGGAAGCTCGTCCCCAACGAACTCCTGACATTGCCTCCACCACCTCCAAAGACCTATGCCTATTGCAGTGATACGGCTTTTATGCCTGCACTGATACCACTGATCAAGGGGGTAGATACACTCTATCACGAGGCGACCTTTCAGGAAAAAGATGCAGACCTGGCGGCAAGTACGAAGCATTCCACAGCGAAAGAGGCGGCCCGGGTGGCCCTTGAAGCCGGGGTTGGCCAATTGATCCTGGGGCACTTTTCTACACGCTATAAGGATACGTCGGGCTTTCTGGAGGAAGCCCTTGCGGTATTTCCAAAGGTGGAAGTGGCCCACGATGGAAGGATATTCGAATGGTAGGACCAGCTTCGGGCGGGAACCCATTTTAATTGTTTTCCAGGTTCCGTATCTTTGATTTCATATAGGCAGATGCCCCCAGGAAAATGCACGAAGACCTCGGAAATTACAGGAAGATCTACCAGAAGGAGCAATTGCTCGAATCCGGAATCCCGGAGAATCCCATGGAGCTTTTCCAACACTGGTTCTATGAAATCGAGGCCAGCGGTAGCACGGATGAACACAACGCCATGACCATTGCCACCAAAGGGCTGGACGGGTTCCCGAAGAGCCGTGTGGTGCTATTGAAGCAATTTACCGCAGAAGGTTTTATATTCTATACCAATTACGAGAGTGAGAAGGGCAAAGCAATAGCGGCGGATCCCCGGGTATGCCTGTCCTTTTTCTGGCCCTATCTGGAGCGACAGGTAATTATCAAAGGTAGGGCGGAGCGTATTGCCGTGAACCTTTCGGATGGGTACTTTGAGTCCCGGCCTGACGGAAGCAAGCTCGGGGCCATCGTCTCCAGACAAAGTGAAGTGGTGCCTTCCCGGGAGTACCTGGAAGAGGCACTGCAGGATCTGGAGCGCGAATATGAAGGCAAGGAGATCCCGAGGCCGGAATACTGGGGTGGATTCCTGGTTCGTCCCCAGTCGCTTGAATTCTGGCAGGGAAGGCCCAACCGCTTGCACGATCGGATACGATATACCCTGGAGGCGGACTGGAACTGGAATATAGAACGACTGGCCCCCTGATGCTCACCCTAACATTTACAGACAACCGAATGATTAACAACCATAACCAATTGATTGCATATGAAGGAATTGATCCTGGTAAGGCATGGCAAGTCCTCCTGGGACTACGATGTGCAGGATATAGACCGGCCCCTGAAGGAACGGGGGGTACGTGATGCGCACAGGGTGGCTCAGGCCGCCTGTGCTGAGGTCAAAGATGTTCAGGCGGTATTTTCAAGCCCGGCCAACAGGGCCCTGCATACTTGTATGATCCTGATGCGGGAGGTAGGCATTCCCTTTGATAAATTGACCGTTTCAAGGGATTTATATGATTTTTCCGGGAGCGCGGTCCGGTCTTATGTCCATGGTCTGGACAACTCCCTGGACAAAGTTGTGCTATTTGGCCACAACCATGCACTGACCCATTTGGTGAATGACTGGGGCAGCAAATATGTGGATAATGTTCCGACATCCGGCCTGGTATATCTTACCTTTGAGGTAGATCGCTGGGAAGCGGCCGCATTTGGGACCACTAAATTGATGTTCTTTCCAAGAGATCTTAGATCATGAACAAAAATCAATACATAAACAGGGAAATCAGCTGGCTCAAATTCAATGAGCGGGTCTTGCAGGAAAGTGTGGATAAAGGCGTACCCCTGATCGAACGACTGAGGTTCCTCGGGATATTCTCCAACAACCTCGATGAGTTCTTCAAGGTGCGCTATGCCACGGTCAAGCGGATCGTACAGGCGGGAAAATCCGGAAAACGGGTCCTTGGAGGCGAGACGGCCAAGGATCTTCTTGAAGAGATCACGGGCATCGTCATCCGGCAGCAGAAGGATAGCCAGGTGATTCTCAAACAGATCGAAAAGGAGCTGGAGCAGGAAAACATCTTCCTGATCGACGAAACCGAGATCGAGGAACACCATGAAGCTTTTCTGAGGTCTTATTTTATCCAGAATGTTGGCCCATCCCTGATGACCATCATCTTAGATGAACGCACGGATTTCCCAATGCTCAAGGATACGGCAGCCTATCTGGCGGTAAAAATGGTCCTTATCGATACAGAGGACGGAGCGGCCGCCAACGGGAAGAAACAGTATGCGCTTATCGAGATACCCAAGGAGATCGACCGGTTTATCGTCCTTCCAAAGGAAGGGGATAAGGATTATATCATCCTGCTGGACGACCTGATTCGGTATTCCCTGAGGAGCATTTTCAACATGTTCGCCTATGAGACCATCTCGGCCCATATGATCAAGATTACCCGGGATGCCGAGCTGGACATCGACAACGACCTGAGCAAAAGCTTTATCGAGAAGATCTCCAGCAGTGTGGAGAACCGCAAGATCAGTGATCCGGTCCGGTTTGTGTACGACAGTTCCATCGAACCGGATACGCTGAATTTCCTCAAGGAGAAAATGAACATCGAGGATACGGACAGCGTGATTCCCGGGGGGAGATACCACAATCGAAGGGATTATATGGGATTCCCCAGCCTGGGGCGTTCAGACCTGATGTATGAACGCATCCAGCCGCTTCCAGTGATGGGGCTACAGATGGAGGGCAGCCTTTTTGAACAGATCGCAAAGAAGGACTACCTGCAATACGCGCCCTACCATACGTTTACCTATGTCATTAAATTTTTACGGGAAGCTGCCCTGGATCCTAAGGTCAGGAGCATAAAAATAACGGTCTACCGTCTTGCAAACAACTCCCAGGTAGCCGCTTCCCTGATCAATGCGGCCAAAAACGGCAAGCAGGTCACCGTACAGATTGAATTGCAGGCGCGTTTTGATGAGCAGGCCAACATCGAGTATGCCGAACAATTGCAGGAAGAGGGGGTGCGGCTGATCTTCGGGATTCCCGGTCTGAAGGTGCACAGCAAGATTTGTGTGATCGAGCGGGAGGAAAGCGAGGGTATGCGGCGTTACGGTTTTATAAGCACCGGGAACTTCAACGAATCCACTGCGCGCATTTATACAGATTATACGCTCTTCACAGCACATGAGGCCGTTTTGAAAGAGCTGAACAAGGTCTTCAATTTCTTTGACACTTCGTATAAGATATACAAGTACAAACACCTCATTGTCTCCCCTCACTATACCCGAAACAAGTTTAGAAAACTGATCGACAAAGAAATTGCCAATGCCCAGGAGGGAAAGGAAGCCTATATTAAAATCAAGATGAACAGCTTTACCTCCTACGACATGGTCGACCTGTTGTATGAGGCCAGTAACGCCGGGGTAAGGATCCAGCTGATCATTCGTGGGATTTGTTGCCTGATACCGGGCATCCCGGGAATGAGTGAGAATATCGAGGCCATCAGTGTGGTGGACAAGTTCCTGGAGCACCCCCGGATTTTCATCTTCGGCAATGACGGGGACCCCAAAGTCTACATTTCTTCGGCAGACTGGATGACGCGAAACCTGGATTACCGGGTGGAGGTGGGTTGCCGGATTTATGATGATGCTATTAAACAGGAACTCATCGATACTTTCGAGATTTCCTGGAGGGACAATGTAAAAGCCCGCATCTTTGACGCCGCGCAGAACAACCATTATCGGAGGAACGAAGATCCTTCCTTCCGTTCCCAGTTTGAGATGTACGATTATTATCTGAAAAAACTCCAGTCCACGGGTGAAAGTACGTAAGTATGCAGCTATAGATATCGGTTCAAATGCGATCCGTTTGCTGATCCAAAATGTGATAGAAGCACCCGATAAGCCGGTACAATTTTTCAAGAACTCCCTGGTCCGTGTACCGGTCCGTCTGGGAGAGGAGAGTTTTGCAGAGGGTCGGATTTCGGAGCAGAGTACCCGAAGGATACATCAAACCCTGCAAGCCTTCCTGCTGCTGATGGAGGTCAATGGGGTTGAGAAATACAGGGCCTGTGCCACCTCGGCTGTACGGGAGGCCCGTAACGGAGCCCAGATACTGGTGGAAGTATGGGAGCAGCTCAGGCTGGAGGTGGAAATTATCGATGGAAAGACCGAGGCAGCTATCATTGCAGGAACCGATCTCAAGAAGCTAATCCAGCAGGACAAGAGCTACCTCTATATGGATGTAGGCGGAGGGAGCACAGAGTTTACCTTGTTCTCCAATGGGGAGGTGGTTTCTTCCCGATCCTTTCGCATCGGCACAGTGCGGTTGCTCAGGAAGATGGTCACTGAAGAAGACTGGTCAGCCCTGCGGACCTGGATCGAGAAACAGGCGGCAGTCTATCCAAAGCTTTCCATCATCGGATCCGGCGGCAATATCAATAAGCTTCACAGGCTCTCCGGGAGAAAGCGGGAGCAGCCCCTCTCCTTTATCTGGCTGAATGCCCAATATCATTTCCTCGAACGACTGAGCTATGAAGAAAGGATCGCCGAGCTGGGGCTCAACCCGGACCGGGCCGATGTAATCCTTCCTGCCACGCAGATCTTCTTGCTGGCCTGTAAATGGAGCAAAGCCAAAAAGATCCATGTACCACAGATCGGACTGGCCGACGGAATTATCCGGGACCTCTACTTCAGGGAAGGAGAATAAGGCAGGCTGAATTCACGTATTTCGCAGCAGGGGATAGGATTCAACCGTGGATGGTTTCCTTTTTTCCCAGGTTTTTCATGATTTCGGCCTCATAGGCCAGCAGGTCCTTCCATTTCTGGTCCACGACTTCCCGATCCCCAAACGTCCGGGCAAACTTCAGAAAGAGGGTGTAATGGCCTGCCTCACTGATCATAAGTTTTCGGTAGAATTCTGCCAGTTCCTGGTCTTCGAGCGCTTCAGAAAGCAACCTGAAGCGTTCACAGCTTCTGGCCTCAATAAGGGCCGCATAGAGCAAGCGGTGTACCAGCTGCGTCTTGCGGTCTCCTCCTTTGGGAAAGAATTTCATCAATTCAATGACATAGTCATCCTTCCGGTGCTTGCCCAGGGTACCTCCCCGGGCCAGGATACGGTCATGGACCATTTTAAAATGCCCCATCTCCTCCCTGGAAAGCGCGATCATCTCATTGACCAGTTCCGGATATTCGGGAAAATTGATGATCAGCGATATGGCCGTACTGGCGGCTTTTTGTTCGCAAAAGGCGTGGTCTGTCAGGATTTCGTCAATGTTCTTTTCGACGATATTGACCCAGCGGGGATCCGTAGGAAGTTTTAAGCCCAGCATGTGAAATGGTTTTGAATCAAAGGTAGGAAGATTCTGCCTAATTGGCGATGAACAGGATCCTCAGGAAGGGAAAAGGGCCGTTGTTCAGGACTGCTGCCCCGGGTTTCCGTAATCCATAGAGAATTACCTTATTTATTTTTCGGCAGAAATGACGAGTAGAGGGTTTTGGTTTTTATCTTTGAGCATGCTAAAAGGCCTGCTTTTCGAAAATCTGGCTGGACAGGATCAGGATTGGTTGGATCAGCAGCTGCAAAAGATCTGCCACCCCCCTTCCGCCAGAAATCTATACCTGACCTACAGCCTGATCGGGAGAAACATATCCGGGGAACCTATCGAAATTCCGGCGAAGCTGGATTTGGGAGATTTTGACTTTCTCCGCGGTTCCGGGATACGTTTGAATGAACTGGCCAGGATTTATCTGTTATCTGCGGCATTGAAGAATAATCCCGCCTATTTTGTTCCAAAGGTGGCCACCCTGATTCAGGTATCTGACACAGGGGAACTGGTAACCCTTTTGCGCTATCTGATGATGCTTCCGCATCGGGAGGAATTCTGCGAGACGGCCGTAGAGGCGCTGAGAACCAATATTGCTACGGTATTCGAGGCCATCTCAATGGATAATTCCTATCCCATGCGATACTTTAACGAGCAGCAGTGGAACCAGATGTATCTCAAAGCTGCATTTATGCAATTGGATTTGCTCAGGATTCAAGGGGTAGAGGAGCGCGCAAATGCCCCATTGTCACGGATTATCTCAGATTATGCGCACGAAAGGTGGGCAGCCTCCCGGGATGTGGATCCGCATTTTTGGAGGCCAGTTTCTGGCTTTCTGGATGAGGTGCTCCTGGAGGATATGGGTCGGCTGCTCTCAAGTGCGGATATGGGGGAGCAAAAGGCAGGATTCCTGTGCTGTATGCAAAGTGGGGAGCCTCAAGCCAA
>CBFCWO010000021.1:0-34311 GCA_965601625.1 uncultured Flavobacteriaceae bacterium
AAAATTGGGGTGGTATACGAAAAGATGGGCCTGGAGGAGGAGGCATCCCGTTTGTTCGAGAGTTATGCTGCGTATTGTGAGCAGGATCAATCCATATATAAAAGTGCGAGTCTAGCGGTCAAATATGCCCACGAAGGGGCGCATGACAAGGCCCTTGAACAGCTTAAGGTGTTCGCCACCCAGGATAACTACCAGTATTGGATTTTGGTCTTTATGGACAAGGACCCGAGCATGAAGCCCCTGAAAGCCTACCCTGAATTTGATGAGATCATGCAAAAGATCGAAGGCCGTTTCTGGGAGAGCCATGACCGGCTGAAAAAGTCGTTGGTGGACAAAAGACTATTGTGATTATATAGTTGGCATTCTACATTGGCCGTTGGCGGGTAGGGGAAGTTCACCCTTCTGGGAAAAGTCTGCCTTCTCGTACTGCAAACTGCAGGCTACCGTTTTGTACTTCCCAATAGCCATCGGGACTATCCAGATGGGATTTACAACACTTCTATCCCTTTTCAGGGGACGAACACGATGCACACCGGTGTCGGAGCCTCAATTTCGTCCAGAAATGTCAGCAGGCCTGCCTCGCTATCCCTTCGAAAAGAAACGATATTGTCAGTATTTTGATTAGCCACCAGCAGGAAGTTCCCATCCGGCGACAGGCTGAAATTTCTCGGTGTTTCCCCCCGGGTGGCCTCATGCCCCAGGACCGTCAGCTTTCCGGTTTGGGGATCGATTGAATAAATGGCGATGCTGTCATGGCCGCGGTTAGAGGCGTACAGGAATTTCCCGTCCGGTGACAGGTGGATGTCCGCACAGGTATTCTGCCCATCAAAATCGTTGGGAAGGGTGGTCAGGTTTTGCGAGATCTCATATTGTTCTGATTCGGGATCCTTTATCAGCAGGGAAACCGATGAAGAAAGCTCATTGAGTACATAGATCCAGGGTTCCGTTGGATGAAAAGTCAGGTGTCTGGGCCCGGCCCCGGGTTCCATGTCGAGGGTAGGAGGGGAGGACGGCACAAACTTGAGCCCTTCCTGATCGATCTCCGAGAACCAAAGCTGGTTGGTCCCCAGGTCTACTGAAATGACCTGTCCCTTATCGGTGAACCAACCTGAATGGGCATGAGGCCCTTCCTGCCGCGGGTGTTCCCCCTCACCCTGGTGTTGCTGGACGTCTAGGAGGTCCGAGAGCCGGCCATCGTCCTTTATCCTGAGCAGGCCCATATTGCCCCCGCTGTAATTTGCAACCACTATAAAACCATCCCGGTTGACCACTACATGGCAGGGATGGGCCCCGCCAGAGGGCTTCTGATCCATAAATTCCAGGGAATCCCTCTCAATCCGGTAAAGACTCACATAGCCCATCTGCTCGGCATTGCTTACTTCGTTCACGGCCAGCAGGTACTGCCCGTCCGATGACGTCGCCAGGAAGGAAGGATTGTCGGATTCAGCCACCAGGCCCGATTCTTTCAGGGATCCATCAGCAGATAGCTGGTATTTATAGATCCCCCGGCTATTGTCCTGGGTATAGGTACCCAGGTAAAAGGTCACCCCTTTTGGGTCTTGGTTTTCAGATGGTTGTTCTCGTTTATCGGATTCTCGGCATCCAGCCATCATCAGTGCGATTAAAACGAATAGGACAGGTCTTGCCATTGGGTTCACTTCCTTGGTTCTGAATGCAATATAGGATGAATTCAGACAGGACCGGATATTCTTGGGTCAAAAGCCAGGCCTCCAAACATCAAAGCTCGATTTCCACAGCCTGTCGGATATCCCGGGAGGAGGCCCCGACCTGAATGGCATACGTCCCGGCTTCCAGCTTCCACCTAGCGTCCACTTCATCCCAATACCGCAGTTCTGATACCGGAATCCTGAAAGCCACCTCTGCGGTCTCCCCGGGTTGAAGGGTTCGTGTCTTGGTAAAGGCTTTGAGTTCACGCACCGGGCGGTCCACGAAAGTTTGCGGTTTGGAGGCATAGACCTGAACGACTTCCTTTCCTGTCGAATTCCCTGAATTTGTGATAGTTAGGATGACCCGTATGGTATCATCCTCAAGACTGGCTTCCGCCTCCCCATATTCGAATTGGGTGTAGGACAGGCCAAAACCGAACGGATAAGATACCTCAAGGTTTGCTTTGTCAAAATGCCGGTAACCTACAAAGATGCCTTCTTCGTATTTGGTGTAATCCTTGTTGCGGACCTTCTCATTCTCGGGTTTTTCTTCCCGGTTGAGCATATCGGTAAGTTCCATAGGTTCGCCTTCCAGAGGAAAATTTGCATGGGAAGCGTGATCGGCCAGGTTCACAGGAAAGGTCATCGGCAGCTTACCGCTTGGGTTAACCCCGCCACTGAGGATATCCGCCACGGAGTTACCTCCTTCCTGTCCGCCCTGCCAGGCCAGGAGGATTGCATCGGGCTGATCCTTCCAGGAGGCTGTCTCAATCACCCCTCCAATGTTGAGGACCACGACCACCTTTTTGCCGGCCTTGTGAAAGGCGCTGCAGGTATTGCTGATCATCTCCTGTTCTGTCTTGGAGAGCAGGAAATCATCCACTTCGACCCGGTCTCCGCCCTCACCGCTGTTGCGTCCTATGGTGATGATGGCCACATCGGCCTCCTCCACAGCTTGCTCCAGTTCTCCGGGGCTGAGGAGCAATTCTGGAGGATCATAGGGCTGGAACATGGCATTTATGCCTTCAGGCTTTACGAAAGCCTCCGGATTCTCAGTTTTATGGGTTTCAAAGGCCATCCTGGGCGTTTCTGCAATTTCAAAAGCAACCCTTCCTGAAAGGCTTTCGGACCCCATACGCATTGCGGGTGCCTGGGATTCCGCATTGGTCAGTCCTTGTTCGAGGGATACGGTATACGCCTCATTCACGTCCCCGGAGCCGGTACCCCCCGCAATAAAATCGTAGGAAGTCACCCCGATCAGCGCTACAGTCTGGGACTCCTGAAGGGGAAGTACCCCCTCGTTCTTCAGCAATACAGCTCCCTCCGCTGCGGATTGGCGTGTGATTGCCGCATGTGCCTCGAGATTCGGATTGTTCCCGTAGCGATAGTTCTCCATTTTCCTGGACTTCATGACCAGGTGCAGGATCCTGTCAACGGCCGTATCGATGTCTGATTCGGATAGTTCGCCTTTTTCAAACGCCTCCACCAGGGCATCCCACTGTTTTTTGGTGCCGGGTTCCAGGAGGTCATTCCCTGCGCGGATCATGGCCGGGGCATCGTTGCCGCCAAACCAGTCTGACATCACCAGGCCTTCAAAGCCCCATTCATCCCGTAGGATGCCGGTTAGGAGTTCCGGGTTTTCTGCCACATAGGTGCCATTGACCTTGTTATAAGAAGACATGATGGTCCAGGGTTGGGAGGTCTTTACAATGATCTCGAATCCCTTCAGGTAGATCTCCCGCATCGCCCGGTCCGAAACAAGGGCGTCATTGAGAAAACGGTCGGTCTCCTGGTTGTTGGCCACAAAGTGCTTCACGGAGGTACCCACCCCGTTGGATTCGATGCCATTGACCATGGCGGCCCCAATGTACCCGGTAAGCACAGGATCCTCAGAAAAATATTCAAAATTCCGCCCGCAGAAGGGATGCCGGTGGATATTGGCACCGGGGCCCAGGATAACATCGATCCCGTATTCAAGGGCCTCAGTTCCCATGGCATTGCCCACCTGCTGCACGAGATCTGTGCTCCATGTAGATGCCAGCATGGTGCCTATGGGGAAGGCCGTGGCATAGTAGGTGCGATCCTCCCCTTCCCGGAAGGGTTCAATCCTCAAACCGGCAGGCCCGTCGGATAAATATACGGTCGGGATCCCCAATCTTGGCGTGGGCACAATGGTCCCTACTGCACCCGGGATACCTTCCCCGGGTTTTACCCGGCCCATGGCGGAAGCCAGCCCGGAACCTTTTAGCAAATGAATTTTTTCCTCTGTGGTCATTTGGGAGCGCAGGTCGGCCACCCTGGCTTCTAGAGGCTGCCGGTCATCCTCGTAAATATCCAGTTTGCCATTGTTGTTGCGGTCCGTGAAGGTATACCCGTCAACCGTGAGTTCCGGAAAATCTTTCTTCTCGCTATAATCCCCTTCAAAATCCAAAAAGGAAGATTTAAGGTACATCCATCCCCCGAAGCCGATTAGCAGCAACAGCAGCAGTACGGAGCCCAATACGATAAGGGTAATCTTCAACCATTTTTTCATACGGTAAATCGCTATTGAATTTCACTCCAAATATACACAAGACCTTTTGGACTGTGCGTCCCATGCATAAGACTTGCATCCTTCCCGACCAGGGGATATCAAGGTATGGCGGCAAGAAATTGCCTTTAGTGCGACTTTAAAGGGAACGGAAATACAATTACATTCATATATGCTTCCGGTGGCCCCTCCGCCCAACGCCATTGTTTTTGGAAGCAAGCGCATCAGCGTGATCCAGATGGCAAGGACCGGCTTTATGCCAAACCTAATTGGTATTGTCCTGGTTGCAGTGATCACCTACGACCTGGGGACATATATCTTCGATAATTCACCTGGCGTTTTTCCCGATTTAGCGCGGATGGGGAACTGATTTTGCGGGACCCGGCGTCTTCCCGGGCGGCAATGAGCGGTCTGAGCATATCGTTTGCATCCAAAAGCTGTTGGGGAACTGACCCTGATCCCGATAGGCCTTGCACACCATCTATGGAACCTTATTTCTCTTGCTCACATTGAATCTACGACCCAGGGTCACCCGGAATTGTTCCGTGGCAAGGTTGAAGTCATAAGGATTTAGATCAATGGTTCTGAAATTCACATAACCCGTAATCCCGATAAAGAAATGCCGGTGTTCATATCCCAGGGCAGCCCGTGTCAATATTTGTCCTGCAGGCTGTTCCTCCTTTCTAATCGACCCGTCCAATTCTGTCACGCTTACACGCTGGTATCCAAACCCGGGGAGCACCGCGATGCCAAAGATGAACTTGTCACGGATCACAAAATTATGGGCGTAGCCAACCGAGACCCCGGCGGCAAAATTCTTGAACTCCTTTACGTCAATAATGGTGCGGGTACTATCCGGAAATTGTTCGGGAATAAATCCGTTCTGGGTTTCTGACTGATCAAAATTCCCAAAAACACCGAGCAGGAAACTACCCGAGCTCCTGGTTTGTATCTCGTCCCTGACAAAGGCCGCCCTGTAGGAATAACGCTCATCGTTGAAGATATAGAATCCGACAACCCCGACCGAGAGGACCTGCATATCCGGAAGTTGTGGAAAAAAATCGTTGTTCCAGTCAATAAAGTCTTCCGGGTTGGAATTATAGTAACTCTCATAGCGCTGTAAAAAGGCCTCGCCCCCAATCTTCTTGCCATACATGCTGCCCTGTATGTCCAATCGTTTGGTTTTTCCGAATTTCCTTTCCTGGGATGCAGAAATAGGCAGGCTGAAGGCCAATCCGAGCCCAAATCTCCGGTAATTAAACCCCACCCCTAAACTGGTGGAGCCCGAAGGCAGGAGATCCAGGGCTCGCTCTGCTTCCTGATTCTCTATCAGCAGGGAGTTGGACTTGGTCACCGTATACATTCGCAAGAGCAGTTTGTCGGAATAATCCCGGATATAGGTCGTATCCTGTTCCTGTCCTGTCAAAAGGGTAGTGGTGAGCATCGTTATGGCGTAAAGCACCTTCACTGAGCTATGATTTTTTAGGCAGAGCGTTATCGATGTCGAAATAAATCCGCGCAATCGGGAGGAATTTACAATAAAAATAGCTTGTTGAAAGGATGATTTATCTACTCCAAATCATTACCTCCCAGATTCATTTCGATCGCAGTTGCCCGAGTTCCGCCTGCTTGGTTAGTACCCGGCAGCGCATTGTTTCGCATATCCGATCATTTCGTTTCTCCGCTGGAGTTACTGGCGTACTTTCCAACAATGATCGCTACCACGGTCGCGATATAGAATTGCCCGGAAATGGCGATAAACATGGACAGGGATTTGGCCACCGGCAGCTGGGGGGTTATATCCCCATAGCCCACCGTGGTCATCGTGACCAGGGTATAATAGATCAGTTCTGTACCCTGATCTCCCTGGAAGGAGAAGGAGCCCGGGACAACCAGTTCACAAAACCCCACCAGGCTAATAAACAGGATACCCAACAAAAGATAGCCATTGACCGCCTCAAGGAGGGTAAAGGGGTTAACCTCCCGTTGTTTCATGATATCCAGGATCACATGGAGCACGACATAGATTACGAAGAGGTTGGTAGTAATGGTGGATAGATAGCTCAGATAGACCAGGTCTGTGGCCCGGGTGACCGCCTCGATAAGTATTGCGGGTATCCCGATCCATACCACTCGTCTTGGAATTTGCAGGGATGCGAGCATCAGGATGATTGAAATCAGCAGGATTGCCAGAAAATTTGATGAGGCAGGCAGGGCAGGGAGTATAAACAAAAACAGGGAAGTGGCAATGAGCAGCAAGGTGGTCGCCCACTTCCTGTCGAGATTCAGTCTTAAACCTTTTTCACTCATATCAAGATACTCGTATTCTTACGCTGCTGCCCAGAAACGGGTTGGCAGACCGAAATTTTGTGGCATAACCCTGCCTTCCATCCGATCACTGTGAGGCATGGCATTCCTACCTCCGTTTTTTAAGGATCCAGATAAAAAGAGGAGGCAAAAGAAACCATGCCAGGGTCCATGCCAGGGGTCCGATAAAAGCGATGCCAACATTAAATACGGCCGTGAGGGGCTCCATTAAATTGCCCCTTGTGACCTCGTCAATTTCTTCCTGGGACATGTCCTTTCGGATAAGACCATGCTTGGAGGCGTATTTCCATAGGGCGATGCCCATAAAACCCGCTATGGCCAGACAGGCCGCCTGCAGGGCCGGAGAGGATTTTGATTCCAGGTTTGGGTCCGCGATGGCAAAATAAACAAACAGCACCATCACAAATACCTGCACCAGGGAGAGCAGCGCATGGGTGGAGTTGGTCCGTACCAGGTGCTTGAAAAGCCCATTGTTTTGGTTCCAGTAGAGCAGGGTTAACCCGCCTCCGATAAAGATGCGCAGCAATTCCATGCGTTTATCGGCCAGATGACTGAGAAGCCCATAAGGCTTATCCATCCAGGAAAGTTCTTCAAAATGCGGCAGGTAATTGGAAAGGATATGGAAAAAGATCACTGCGTAAACCACATCGATAAAGCGGCTCAACCGCTGCAGGTAGACCCCGTCTGGGCTATTGAAGTCGTAATTCATATGCCTTGATTTGTTGTCGTTAGTATCCTAGGTTTGCTCCGTGTCTCGATATTCCTGTTCTAATCTACCAAAAAGTTTTCTATCAAAAGGATTCTTTTGGTGAATGAACTCAAATTCGGTCACAAGGACTTCAGGCCCCTCGGACGGCCATGGGTAAAAATCATTTCTTTAACGGACGGACATTTTTGTCCAGCCACCTGAATTGGTAGGATATCGCAATGGCATCATAGTCACCGCCCTGTCTGAAACGTATGCTGCTGGCCAGGGCCAGCTTGACCGTATGGAGCTTTCCAAAGGTATGGGCATAAATAAGGCTGAGGGGCATTTGCGAGAGCACGATATCCCGCTGCATACCATCTATGGATATTTTTGCGCCATACCCGTATCCGAGGGAAAAGGCCAGCCAGTTTCCCTGCTCCCCCAGGGTGCGAATAATACTCGTTTTTGCCACCCATAGGGGGGACTGTGTCTGCCGGAATTCACCTAGCAGCTCATTGTTAGGGGTGAAAAACCAGATCCCGGCATAGAGTTCAAAGATCCACTGCTTAACGGTATGGGATACACCGTAGTTCATGCGAAAACTCCAGCGATTCGCACCAAGGTTGGGAAGTTGTTCTGGTTTATAATTTCCGGTCGGTAGGGTGACCTGCAAACCAAAGCCTGTAATCGTCCTTTGGCTGTAATCTCCATATTCCGAGGGCAGTAGGGATGGGGCTCCGGTTAAATTGACAGAAGCCCGAAGGCGAATATCCCCAAATCCGGTATAGGAATCCACAAACGGATCCTCATCGAAGCTTCCCTTGAAATCTCCGCCGGCAAATGGAAGAATGACGCCAACTTTTCCAGATTTACCCCAAAAGTTCACGGAGCGGACATAGGCCGCCAAAATACTGTGGATACGCCCATTGAAGTCCTCCAGGGGCAGGCTTTGATCCAAAAGGGTATTCCCTGAAGCAAAGGCATATCCCAACGAGAAGAAGTTCATGCCCCTGGGCAGGTTGGTCAGGTTCCTGGGTTCGAGTTCCTGTGCCGTCAAACGGCCCGCATTTCCTGCAAGGATGAGCAAAAGGACCGTCAGAAAAAGGTTTCTCATCGGTTGGGTTGAGTGAACTAGGCCCCCCTTATAACTCCATAAGGCCGACAATAACCGGCGACATCGTGGTTGAGGGAGTTGGGAGTAAGTTAGGTATTTTTTCCAATGTAATCCAGGCTCACAAGGCCCGGTGCGGGGGTGGGAAGGGTTCCCCATGGTATACCCGAACAGATGGTTGATTCTTTCCTATTTTGATTCACATCAGGCCAGAGCATGATTCCCTGGAATGTGGTGAACTTATAAAGTTTTTAGCTCGCCATTTAAGCATGGAGGACGCTATTGCAGGCTTTCGTGGAGGGTCTGCATGTGGTTTGGCTCCTCTAAATCAACGGGTATTTATCAAACCCCCAAAGTTTCGTAAAATTCGCTACATTTAGTTTATCGCTAATCCATTCAATCTAAACCATTTAAAAATGAAAAAACTAATTGCAGAATTTATCGGAACCCTTTGGCTGGTCCTCGGCGGCTGTGGAAGTGCCGTGCTGGCCGCCGGATACCCTGAACTGGGCATTGGCTTTGTAGGAGTGTCCATTGCCTTCGGACTGACCGTATTGACCATGGTTTACGCCATTGGTCACATTTCAGGATGTCATCTCAATCCCGCCGTATCCATTGGCCTTTGGGTAGGAGGGCGGTTCGACAAAAAGGAGCTGATCCCCTATATCTTAGCGCAGGTGCTGGGAGGGATCGCCGGGGCGGGCATTCTTTACCTGATCGCCACGGGCAAAGATGGCTTTGAGCTGGGTGGCTTTGCAGCCAACGGCTTCGGGGAGCACTCTCCGGACGGCTACAACATGACTGCAGCCCTGGTCACCGAGGTTGTAATGACATTTATGTTCCTGATCATTATCCTTGGGGCCACCCATTCCAGTGCGCCCAAAGGATTTGCCGGAATAGCTATTGGTTTGGGTCTTACACTGATCCACCTGATCAGCATCCCGGTCACCAATACTTCCGTGAATCCCGCCAGGAGCACCAGCCAGGCCCTATTCGTGGGGGATTGGGCGATGGGCCAGCTTTGGCTTTTTTGGGTCGCTCCGATCATTGGTGCCATCATCGCGGGAGCCGTTTATAAAGCCCTGAAACCTGAAAGCGCAGCGTAAGACTAAACCGCTGCTGGTAAACAAAAAAGGTGCGAATCCTGGATTCGCACCTTTTTTTAATTAGGATTCCCTGCTTAACCTGTAAAGGTCTTGCCGGCCTCTAGTTGCTCCAGACAAACCCAACGTTGACCCCAAAAGAGGGAAGGCTGGGCAGCGTATTGCCAGAGGCTACATAGTTATATCGCACAGAGGCCCTGAGGGCTACCCCGTAGTTGATCTCGTAATCCATCCCAATTTCCGGCCTTACCGTGAATGGCCAGCCCGTTCTTGTATTTCGGAACAATCCGATGTCTTCCTCCAGCTCATTGTAGGTGAGGCCTAAGCCCAGGGAGGCAAAAGGCACCAGGTCACTTGAGGAATCAAAGAAATAACTTCCTGTTGCAAGCAGCGGAAAGCTGTTGAGGTAATTATACCGGAATCCGGATACGGTTTCCGTCCCCGAGGTTTCTGTTACAAATCCCCGGTTGTCACTGAACACCTGCCATCCGGTGCTGAAACCTATGGCAAAATTATCCTCCAGCAGGTAGTGGTAGTCGATGTTGATCCCCCTCCAGCTTGTTTTGCTGAAGAAGTCAGAAGTTTCCCCTGTTGGGAACCCAATACTATAGGTTAGGGCGAATTTTGTCTGTGCAAACGAAGACACGGCAAAAAACAACAAAAGCGATGCGGTTATCAATACTCTTTTCATGATGGTCTTCATTGTTATTAGTTAAAAGGCGGTTGGCTGAATGCCTGATCCAGATTCCGGTCTATCCGGCCGATGATATTGGAGTCGCTGCCCTGCAGCAGTCCGTTGAAGGTGCCAGTCCATACCACCGGGACAATATCATTTTCAACTCCGCTGGGATCGGTCATCTGCATCAATACAGTGCCTGTAGTATATCCTGTAACATATCCTGGTGCATATCCGGGGTAGCCCCATCCCCAGCAGGGATAGTACCAGCACCAGTAGCCAGGATTATAGAAATAGAGGAACTGGGTGTCAAAAGCAGAAGGCAGGATCACGATTTGGGGGTCTGCTGCTTCATCAACTTCCGTCCATCCCTTGGAGGTAAGGTTCTGACGGATATTTGCCAGGATTACATCCCCGAATGTAGCGTCGATGAATTCAGGCGGAGCATCCGGATCCCTGTTTTCGTCCAGAAGCAGGACTCCATCAGGCAGGGAAAACGTATAGGAGTTTGTAAAATTGAAGTCGGGGGAATAGTTGGTGTACACCACATCGTATTCCTCGACAAATTCCGGCTGTTCCGGATAACACCCCATTAGGAGCATCAGGGCCAGGGTGGAAGCGCTCAGCATAAGCCGTTTAGCACTTCCGAGTGTGTTTAAGATTTTCATAGGGTAATGATTTGCAATTCTTTTATGCAGTCAAAAGTATTAAATCGAACTAAACTTTCTAGGGAATCCCGGCTTTTTAACACGGTTTCAGAAGTCCGGCTTCGCTGCAGAATATGACGAAGGCCGGCTAAAGATCAGTTCCCCGGATCGCGATCGGACCTGGAGCCATCGGGGATGTAATAGGTGTATCCCAACAGGATTCCAAAGCTGCTGAATTTAGCTTCGGTGATGGTCCTGGTTCCCAGGTAGAAGTTCGGGTTTTCCGGGTCGAAGCCGCCATTTTGTACATAGTCGTCTTTGAGCCCTGTACTGAAAAGCAATCCGAGGCTAAGGCTGCTGTTCCGCTTGTCCAGCATCATCCCGGCCGTAAAGTGGTAAATGTCCCAGCTGCTGATCGTGGATTTAATCCCGGCACCTTCATTGACCTCATTGTCGAAGTAGGACATATCACTCCGGATCCCACCCAGCAGGGAGAGGTTTTCTTTCAGCTTATATTCATAACCAATAGCGGCATTCACCACGGACTTTGCCCCTGAACGAAAGGTGAGGAATTCATCGCTCAAAATTTCGGGCTCAAGCGAAATAGGCCTCACAAAGGCCCCCGGAACCGGATCCATGATATTATACACATCAATTCCGGCAAAATACTGTACGACTATGCCAATATGGGATCTTCCGGCCTGATAATTTGTGCCCAAAGCCACAGAAAAGGGGGATTTAAATGTGGTTTTCAGCTCCGATTGTCGATCCGTGCCAATCCCGCTAGTGGGTTCTTCACCCTCGTTCAGGGTGACGTTTTCAACCACAATATTTGAGGCAAGGGTCCCATTTCCAAACATATTCAGGGAGGGTGAGGTTATGGTAAGCCCTGAGCTCCAGTTTCCCTTTTGGTATACCAGCCCGAGCTTGGCTGCATATCGGACATTGAAGTAATCTGCGTTTTGTGTAATGTTCCCCCCAACCAGAGTGCGCTCTGCGTCGTTCCGGAAAATGTAGGCTGAAAAGTTTCGCTGGTAGTTCTGGGACCGGACCGTAAAGAGGTTGCTGAGCCCCACGGACCAGTGCTCGTCCAGTTGGTGGCCTATCCCGATGGCAAAAACGAGTTCGTTTGTCCGCTGGGTGATGGCCGTTTCACCCACGGCTTCTTCCAACCCGGGACTTTCATCCTCATCTAGTACGTCGTAATTCCCATCCAACCGGGCTACTCCTTTAAACCTGAAGTCCACCGGTGAAACAAAAGCGTATCCAATCTTCCATTTCTGGCTATTGGTTCGGATCATGCCGCCGGCAAGTAACGGAACTGCTCCGAGCTGGGCGCTGTCAAAATCCCCCGTTTGCCCGAGCGCATTTTCTACCCGGATGTTTTCTATCCGGTAGGCATTGGCATTGATAGTAATGGATGAATTCTCCAGATACGCCAATGCAGCCGGGTTGTAATAGATCATGGTATTATCATCTGTACCCCCGAGGACCGCTCCGCCCAGCAGGGCCGACCTCGTTCCGAACTGCTGGGTCCAGTAATGCGTGTCCTGTCCGTATAAACCGGCACTTGTAAGCAATATCAAACCAGTTATCAACAGGGTTTTTCTAATCTGATCAATTGAATTTTTAAACATTTGAAAGAATATCGGTCTTTCCGCGCTGCCCTGCAAACAACTAGCGCTGAGCCATTGCGGTCGGGTTGGTTACATGCGAATACTTTCGCGCTTAATTGAATGATTAAAGTACTAAAAATTCTGGTTTCAGAGGGATAAATGGGAGGTTTAATGCCCTCCTTCAGGGGATATATCGGAGGGGGTGCAAGGATGTTGCGTGGCAGGTGGATATATTGTTATTGGGTGGGGGGAGGGGGGGCGCCCCCAGAACGGTAGAAAACCATGCCCCTGCCCACGTACAGCACAGACCTCCGCCATCCAGGCCAGATCCCTGGCCCTGATCCAGGTCATTTCAAATTCCCTTTATAGGCAGTACATTTTGGTCACTAAATCCTAATGCTATGATTGAAATGCCACAAAACACCACACAGGCAGACAGGATCAGCAATGAAGATCTCCAAAAGCTGATCGAAACCCGCGAGCCTTATTGTATCTCTATTTATCTGCCCACCCATACCACTGGCGAAGAGGTGCTGCAAAGACAAGATGCCAAGACACTGGAAGCTGCCTTGCGCAAAATCAAAAAAGCCCTGGAAACCCAGTCGTGGACTCCGGAGGATATCGAAAAGCGATTGGAACCTATCCAGGAATTAATTGAGGATGGGGAGTTCTGGAGGCACCAATCCGAGGGCCTTGTCCTTTTCTCCTCGGCATCCTGGACAAAGGCTTTTACGCTCCCCATGGCTTTCCAACCTGAGAATCGGATCTCAGAGCGGTTTTATCTGCTCCCTTTGGTTCCCGAACTATCGATACCCAAGGCATTTTATATTCTTTCCCTTGAACTTGAACGCATCCGGCTGTTCAAAGGCTCGGGCAGGGGGCTGCAAGAAATAGATCTCAAAGATGCAGTCCCCCAACGGAAAGAAGACCGCGTGGGTTACGACTATGAGCAAAAAGGACTTCAGTTTAGAAGCCAGCACCAGGCGCATGATTCGGCTGGATTCCACGGACATGCTGAAGCCGACCGGGATCGGAAGAACGAGATCCAGCGATTTTTCAGGCAGGTGGATCAGGGGTTGCAGTCCTTCCTTGAAAAAGACCCTGCCCCACTTGTGATCGCCTCCCAGGACTATCTTGCGGCCCTCTACAGGGAGGTCAACTCCTACGGCAACCTTCTTGAAGGGCATATCGTGGTGAATTTGTCAGAAGTGTCCCAGGCGGCATTGCATGAGGAAGCCCTGGCATTGCTGACGCCATTTTTCAATAGGGAAAAGGAAGAAAAGCACGCATTGCTTTTGCAATATCTGGGCAGTGGCAAAGCGAGCACGGACCTGGAGGTCATACTAAAGGCTGGCCAGGAGGGAAGAATCGATACCCTCTTTTTAGGAAAGGAATCAGGGGTGTGGGGCACCTTCGATGCGCCTTCAAGTGCCATGAAGACAGTATCCGATCCCGATATGTTTACGGAATCCCTGACCAATCTGGCAGTTTTCAGTACCCTGCAGAAAGGTGGGTGGGTGTATATGACGCCTGAGGCAAGAATGCCGGACGATAAAGCAGTAGCAGCCCTTTTCCGCTATTAAGGGATATCCTGGACAGGTATTTGGGCTGGCGCCAAAATTTAGGCTTGCTTTGCCCTCTGCGGGGGGCACCTGTATCGAAATGCTTTGAAATGAAATCACATTATTGAATAAGAATCATTAAAACCAGTTGTCATGAGTGTATTAAAAGTTATTGAAATTTTAGGCAATTCCACGGTGAGCTTTGAGGATGCTGTACAAAACATTATCACAGATGCCTCCAAATCCGTCAAGGACATCAGGTCTGTATACATACAGGATATGCAGGTAACCGTGGCAGACAATGCCATTGCCGAGTACAGGGTAAACGCTAAGGTGACCTTTGGGGTTCATATGGAATAGATTCATCAGTTATGCGGGGATCTGAGATCCCCGCTTTTTTTATGGTTCTATGCCAGGTTAAAGTCCAAGAACTGCTTTGGTTCTACATCAAATTGAACTGTTATAATGCTTTAGATAAAATAATTTAAAGCACTATAAAACAATATAATATAGTTAATTGTAGTAAAGAGCTGAGCCCTGAGCCTTTCCATTTTTCAGGGGACTCTGTAGCCATAAGGTTAGCGGGGGGCAAGATGCTGATGGCCTAGGAAGTGGATGAGGAATTTGAAGTGGCAACTGCCTCAAAGATCTCAAGAGCTTCTTTATCTGACACGGCTGTGAAATCCTCATAAAACTGACCCACGGCATGGAAATCCCAGGGGGTTTCCAGGCAGACCACTTCATCCACTTCGGACATTTCGGCAAGCCTTTCCACGGCATCGGGTGGGGCCACCGGGATGGCTACGATGATCTGCTCCGGGGCTGCGGCAGCAATCAATGCCACGGTTACTCTCAGGGTGTTCCCTGTGGCGATGCCATCATCGATTATGATTACGTGCTTGCCCTTCAAGGGAACGGGTTTTATGTTTCGGTGGAACATCCGGTGCCGCTCTTCCAGGGACTGGCGCAAACGTGCAGTCTCTGCTTTTATATATTCCTCGCTGACCCCTTCCGGCCTGTTGAGTACGATTTGCTCCCTGCTCACGGCACCAATGGCGTATTCCCGGTTGAAGGGATGTCCGATCTTCTTGGTGAGTGCTACCTCAAGGGGGGCTTCCAACATCCTGGCCACTGCAGCCCCCAATGGCAATCCCCCACGGGGAATGGCCATCACGACCACAGGTTTTCCCTTGTATTTGATCAATTCCTGGGCTAACAGATAGCCCGCTTCATCGCGATTGCTAAACATATTTCTCTTTTTCTTTGAAATGGGTACGAAACCAATTTGCGGACAAATCAGCCACCTGTTGTAGTTTTCCGGGTTCTTCAAAAAGATGCGAAGCCCCGGGGATGATCTCCAGTTTGGAAGGGGCCTTCATCGCCTCAAGGGCTTTTTGGTTCCATTCGATCACGGGGATATCCTTTCCGCCCACCAAAAAGAGGGAAGGGGCCGTTACATTTGGGATGTCTTCCATGGCCAGATCCGGTCGTCCTCCACGGGAAACGACTGCTTTTATTTCGTCTTTGAAATAGGCGGCAGCGCGCAGGGCCGAGGCGGCACCCGTACTGGCCCCGAAATAACCCATGGCCAACTTGTGGCGGAAACTGTAGATCATTACCCAATCGGTAACGGCGATCAGCCTTCGGGTAAGCAACCCAATATTAAAACGGTTCTCATAGAACTGATCCTCAGACTCGGTTAACAGGTCGAAGAGCAGAGTCCCAAGGCCTTTTTCCTGCAGTACCCCGGCGACGTAATTGTTTCTCGGGCTTTTCCGGCTGCTACCGCTCCCATGGGCGAATAGCACGATCCCATGGGCGGCTTCGGGCAAACAAAACCGCCCTTTAAGGGTAATCCTGTCAATGGGAATGTCAAGTTCGGCATCAATACTGCGTGGGAGTATCATAGTGGAGGTATGAAGGGTTGTGCAAACCGCTATTTCGGTTCCCTAAGTTCGGAAGTCTGCCCCAGGGGTGAAATGATCTGGGTCAATCGGGGAAGTCGGAATATGGCGATCAGCCGGAAACGGGTCTTAAATTAGCCCGGAGAAGAATAAATTCGCTGATATTCTCGCTGCTGATGGCCCCTACCAGAGCCCCCTCCTGAAGCACAGGCATGAACTTTTGCCGGTGTTCGGTCATTAGCTTGATGGCCTGCGGAAGACCGGTTTGTGGCCCTACCGAGTGGAAATCCGTAGTCATGAGGGCCTCAATCGGCTGATCCGGTTGTGCAGCGTACTTCAGGATGGTTGGGTTGGTCAGGATCCCGGCCACGGCCTGGTCCCGGGTGATGATGAAATCCTTCTCCGTGCCTTTTAAGATCGTATCAATGGCTTTTTGAAGAGGGTCTTCCGGATGGAGGAGGGTAATGTCGGTTAGCAGGGCTTCCCGTACGGTATGCCCCCGCAACTGGTAATCCTGCTGTACCATTTTATTTTCGGCGTACGCCCCGAAGAAGACGAATATGGCGATGATCACCAGAAATGGGTTGAAGAACAATCCGAGCAACAAAAAGATAAATGAAACCGCCTGTCCCAGGCGGGCCGCGATCTCTGTGGCTTTGGCCCGGTTGAACGAAAAGCCTAACAGGGCCCTCAGGACGCGTCCACCATCCATCGGAAAGGCGGGAATGAGATTAAAGAGGACCAGCAAAATATTGGCCATTAACAAATACACCAAAAACGTATCCAGACCCGGGGAGGCAAAAAACGCTTCCCACTGTTCAGTGGTGAATTCGCTGTATTTGCGCAAAGGCACGATCAACATAAGGAGGAGGGCGATCACAACGTTTACCGCTGGCCCCGCCAGGGCAACAGCGAGTTCTTCCCTGGGTTTTTCAGGCATTTTCTCCAGGGACGCCACTCCGCCTATGGGCAAGAGAGTGATCGATCGCGTATTGATGCCAAAGCGCTTTGCCATGCGGGCGTGGCCCAATTCATGCAGGACTACACAGAGGAAGAGCACCATGATCAGCACGATATTAAACAGGGCCATGGCCGTATTGCCGCCTTGCTGCATGGTGGAAAACAAGACCCATATCAGCAGGAGGGTAAACGTCCAGTGAACCACGATCTTTATACCGCCGATAGTGCCGAGTACCAGTGAACCTTTCATTGCTGGTTTTTGTGTAAGATATTTGTTTAGAAATCAAAGTTCAATGACAAGTGTCATTTCGGCTCCCATTTAAGGTAGATAACTTTAAAGCCAACTTAGCACACAGCGGATCTGGAGCTGGAATATCCGGGTCCTGCTTTTGTGCTCACCTTTAAAACCTGATGCTGCCATGATCAAGGACCTGACCGAAGAACGCATTTCCGACCTGCTGCAGCGCAACTATGTTGGCAGTATGGGCTTCATTGCCCATAGCGCTCCCTATGTGTTGCCGGTAACCTATTACTACGACCCGCAAAACCAATCCATCATCAGTTATTCCATGGAAGGGCACAAGATCGATTCCCTTCGTGAATCCCCTGAAGTGTCCCTGCTGGTCTTTGAACAGGATACCATGGATCGGTGGCGATCGGCCCTGATCCATGGCACCTTCGAAGAGTTGGAGGGAATCGATGCAAAGTTCTACCTGAAGGAGTTCTCAGAAGGCATACAAAAGCTCATGGCGGAAAAGGGCCTGGGTTCCACCCACTTTATCGACGAATTCTCCAGCAAGTCGGAATCAGAGGGGATCCCCCTGGTCTATCGCATTCGCATATCCGATTGGTCCGGAAAGTACCGGGAGGGATAGTACCTGAATTGGTGGCACCCTTTCAGGGCAACGGCTTTTGTCAATCAAAATCCGTTTGCGGTGCAGGCAGCCCAAAACCCGCTTCAAGGATATTTGCCGTTCCCGCCGTATTTTTGAGTACGCAAAAGTAACGGTATGAAACTCATTTCCTGGAATGTAAACGGAATCCGCGCAATTTCCCAAAAGAACTTCTTTGAATCGATACGGGAACTGGACCCGGACATCCTCTGCCTGCAGGAGGTTAAAGCGGGGGAGGACATCGTAATGGAAATCGGCCGGGAGTTAAACGGCTATGCGTGTTATGTGAATCCCGCGGCCAAAAAGGGGTATTCCGGAACCGCACTATTTACCAAAAAGAAGCCTGTTGCAGTTAAGGTTGGACCAGAAACCCCTCCGTTCAATGATGAGGGTCGCATTCAGTGTGCCGAATTTGATGATTTTTACCTGGTAAACGTCTATGTACCCAATTCCGGCCAGGGACTCCGGCGCCTGGAGTACCGGGAGGCATGGGATGCCGGATTCCTGGAATACCTTAAGGCCCTTCACGCCATAAAGCCCGTCATTTTATGTGGGGATATGAACGTGGCCCATCGTCCGATCGACCTGAAGAACGATAAATCCAATTACAATAAGACCGCGGGGTACACCCAGGTGGAGATCGACGGGATGGACCGGTTGCAACAGGCGGGCTTTACGGATATTTACCGGGAATGGAATCCGGATAAAGAAGCCTACACCTATTGGAGCTACCGCTTTAAAGCCCGGGAGCGCAATGTGGGCTGGAGGATTGACTATTTCCTGCTGACCCC
Source organism: uncultured Flavobacteriaceae bacterium (assembly GCA_965601625.1). Taxonomy (GTDB): domain Bacteria; phylum Bacteroidota; class Bacteroidia; order Flavobacteriales; family Flavobacteriaceae; genus Robiginitalea. The sequence goes on from CBFCWO010000021.1 coordinate 18,477, forward strand.
TGAACTCAAGGGTCGCGTGGAGGCCGTTCAGATCTATCCTGAAATCATGGGTTCAGATCACTGCCCGGTTGGGCTGACGCTTAAGGACTGATGAGCTTAAAGGGGGTAAGAATACCGGATACCCCTCAACCCTTGATAGCCGCCAAGGGCCTTAGCCGGGCCACGGGCCTAACAATCCCTGCCGCACTGACTGAACGAACCACGGTATCCACATCCTTGTAGGCAATAGGAGCTTCCTCGGCAATACGTCTGTAGGAGGCTTCCAGAAAGATACCCTCCGCTTCGAGCTCCTGCTTCAGCACAGGGGCGTTTACCTGTTTTTTCGCTGCCGTGCGGGAGAGCCTTCTTCCCGCCCCGTGACAACAGGACCCAAACGCGACATCACTGCTGTTGTAGGCCCCGGCCAGTACATAGGAACTCGTCCCCATGCTGCCCGGGATCAGCACCGGTTGTCCAAAGGCTTTATGAGCGTCTGGAATTTCCGGATGCCAGGGCCCAAAGGCCCGGGTTGCCCCTTTCCGGTGGACAATGACCTTTTGTGGGATACCTTCAATTTCGTGTGTTTCGACCTTCGCAATATTGTGCGCCACATCATAGAGCAACTCGGGAAGCACCGCTTCTTCGCCAAAGATCACCTTCCAGGCTTCCCGTACTTCCCAGGATACCAGCTGTCGGTTACACCATGCAAAATTCGCCCCAGCACACATCGCCCTGAAGTAGTCCTGTCCCTCCCTCGAATTGAAGGGGACGCAGGCCAGCTCACGGTCGGGGAGCTTTATCCCGTACTTGGGCATGGCTTCCATCATCACGCGGATGTAATCGGTGGCTACCTGGTGGCCCAAACCACGGGAACCCGTGTGGATGAGAACGGTCACCTGCCCTACGGCAAGGCCATAACCTTCTGCCAACTCTGGCTCCAGGATCTCTTCCACATAACCGACTTCCACAAAGTGGTTGCCTGAGCCAATGGTGCCCAGCTGGTCCCTTCCCCGTTGCCTGGCCCGCAGGGAGACCTTCTCTGGGTCCGCTCCCGGCAGGCAGCCGTTACTTTCGGTATATTCCAGGTCAGATGCCTTTCCATAGCCTTTCCGTACAGCCCATGCAGAACCCTCACGAAGAATCAAGTCCATGTCCTCTTCGGTAAGTACAAAACGACCTGGTGTCCCCATTCCGGAGGGGATTTGGGCGTATAATTCCTTGACGAGCCCTGGAATATAGGGACGGGCGTCTTCCACCTGCATCGGACTCAAAAGGAGGCGCACCCCGCAATTGATATCATAACCGATGCCGCCGGGAGAAATCGCCCCGTCCGGATGTGTGGTCGCTGCTACGCCTCCAATGGGGAAACCATATCCTTCGTGTACATCCGGCATTACAAAGGCCGCTTTAAGAATTCCGGGCAGGGTAGTGACGTTGACGAGCTGTTGAAGGGAACGATCCCCAATTATTGCATCTAACAAGGCTTCCTCCGCGATGATTCGGGCCGGGACGCGCATTCCCGCCTTGAATGAGCTTGGAATTTCCCAACAATAGGGAGTGATTCGGTTGATATCGGATTTTTGTACTTTCTTCATTTATAGATCAAATAGCACCGGGGTGGTCCACTTTCCCCCATGTTCCCTGCTGATGTTTGCCTCGTGATAGGTCACTGCCTTGATTTCATTGGCCAGGTGATCATACCAACGGCCGTACAGGCGGGCGCTTAAGGCGGTATCGCTTAGCACATCAAAGTAGGCATAGCAGAATATGGCCTTTTGAATATAGGTCAGGGCGAGTGCTTCGGAGAGGAAATCGATCAGAAGGGCAGTGGCATCACCGGCATGGATCCGGACACGCATCAGGCAATCATAATGGGCAATCTCCTGGCAATGTCCGGGCAAAAGGACATCACTCATCTGCCAGAGCGCATTGGCATATAGTTCTTTCTTACTGAAGCCCTCTGTCCAGATGGCTACATCTGAGGTATGTTCAAGGATTCCGGCCATGGTATTTGGGTTGTAACGGCAAAGTTCATAAGCGGCTGTGACACCTGCACTGATTTGCATCATGTCAGCCTCCCCCCAAAGGAGGGAAGGGAAGGATCCTTTTGGATTTTGATTCTTTTGCTACCTTTATTCCTCGCGCTGATCGAACGCAAATAAGCGTATTTCAAAGAACAGATCATAAATATGAGCAATTACCACATAAAACATCTGGAAGAGTATTTTCAGGTCTATCGAAAATCCGTCAGAAATCCGGAAGGTTTCTGGGAAGAAATCGCAGAGGAACACTTTGTTTGGCGCAAGAAATGGGATAGCGTACTGCGATGGGATTTCAGCAAGCCTGAGGTTGCCTGGTTTGAAGGTGCCCTGCTGAACATCACCGAAAACTGCCTGGACCGGCACCTGCCCACCCGGGGGGACAAGACGGCAATCCTTTTTGAACCGAACGACCCCAAAGAGCAGGCACAGCATATCAGTTACCGGGAATTGCTGGCCCGGGTATGCAAGATGGCCAACGTCCTGAAACAACAGGGGGTATCCAAAGGGGATCGGGTATGCATCTACCTGCCCATGATCCCGGAACTCGCCGTGGCCGTGCTCGCCTGTGCCCGGATCGGGGCGATCCATTCCGTGGTTTTTGCCGGATTTTCCTCCACGGCCCTGGCCACCCGTATCAATGACTGTGATTGCCGCATGGTAATCACCTCGGACGGTTCTTACCGGGGAGCCAAAACCCTGGACCTGAAAGCCATTGTAGACGCCGCACTGGAAGATTGCCCCGTAGTGGAGCAAGTGCTTGTGGTGAAACGCACGGGAGGATCGGTCACCATGAAAGATGGCCGGGATTCCTGGTTGGCTCCGCTCCTGGAAAAGGCCGATGCATATTGCGAGGCAGAGATCATGAAGGCAGAGGATCCGCTTTTTATTCTATACACCTCCGGATCTACGGGAAGACCCAAAGGCATGGTGCACACCTGCGGGGGGTATATGGTCTACACGGCCTATACCTTCAAGAACATTTTCCAGTACCGGGAACCCGATATTTACTGGTGCACGGCAGACATTGGATGGATCACCGGGCATTCCTATATCGTCTATGGCCCGCTGGCCAATGGCGCAACCACGGTGATGTTTGAGGGCGTACCGACCTACCCTGACCATGGGCGTTTCTGGGAGGTGGTCGAAAAGCACCGGATCAACCAGTTCTATACCGCACCCACTGCCATTCGCGCCCTGGCCAAGGAACGCATGGAATTCGTGGAAAAATACGACCTCTCCTCCCTGAAGGTCCTGGGTACGGTGGGGGAACCCATCAATGAGGAGGCCTGGCACTGGTACAACAACAATGTGGGGAAAAAGCAAAGCCCGATCGTCGATACCTGGTGGCAGACCGAAACCGGGGGCATCATGATCAGCCCGATCCCGTTTGTTACCCCCACAACACCCACCTATGCGACACTGCCTTTTATAGGGGTGCAGCCCGCCCTGATGGATGCCGAGGGAAATGAGATCCGTGGAAACCAGGTATCCGGCCGCCTATGCATTAAGTTTCCCTGGCCGTCCATGGCCCGCACCATCTGGGGGGATCACAAGCGGTACCGGGATACCTATTTCAGTACTTTTGAAAACAAGTACTTCACAGGAGACGGGGCCCTCCGCGATGCCGTAGGCTACTACCGGATCACCGGGCGGGTAGATGACGTGATCATCGTATCTGGCCATAACCTGGGTACGGCGCCCATAGAGGACTCCATCAATGAGCATCCGGCGGTGGCGGAGTCGGCCATTGTAGGCTTTCCGCATGAGATCAAGGGCAATGCACTCTATGGATTTGTGATCCTGAAAGAAACCGGGGAAGACCGGAAGCGGGAGAACCTTCGCAAGGAGATCAACCAGCAGATCGCTGAACAGATCGGCCCGATCGCCAAGCTGGACAAGATCCAGTTCGTTTCAGGCCTGCCCAAGACGCGGAGCGGGAAGATCATGAGGCGGATCCTGCGCAAGATCGCTTGGCGGGAAACCGACAACCTGGGGGACATCAGTACTCTACTGAATCCCGAGGTGGTTCAGGAGATCATCGACCACGCCCTGTAGGAGGGCCTTTTAATTTTCGATACCCCAGCGCCGGTAGGCAGACCTGAGGAATTCCCCATAGATTTCCTGGTGGATCGCAAACTGCTGCGGGGTCAGCATTTCCTTCATTTCGGCCTCCTGCTTGGTGAGGTATTCGTTGAGCTTTGCCTTGAATTCTGCCTCGGACAGGTCCTGGTCCTTGTCGTCCAGGCGGGAGATCTTGGCGATATAATAGGTCAGCACACTGCTGTACTCCGACTCCTGTTCCTCAGAGAGTTGCATGCGCTTTTGCTCTTCGTTGAACCAGATTTGCAGGTTGGCTTTTTCTTCATGGGTGAAGATCTGGACCTTCCGGTCTTCTGCCGCAGACTTCTGGGCATATCCCCCGGTGAGGGTCAACAAGGTGGTGAGTACGAGAAATGTAATTTGTTTCATAGGATGTGTAAAACTATAGAAACGCTGGAAGCCGCCTACTTATTGCCGGACATTCATCCCAGCATGCCTTGAACGGTATCCTTGAGTATTTTCCCATGGACTACTGTTTGATTTCAGTACCCCCTTTGATTTGGAGGGCACTCTGTTCGAGCTGGACATTGAGTTTTTTCACCTCCACCTCCATGAAGACACGGAATTTCTCGTCTACCGCCTCAAGTCGGTCATTGAAGATGGCATAGACCTCCTGCTGCTGATCTGTCGGGCGGAAATCTGCCCCGTTCCCCGTAATATCGCTCGCCAGGGCGCTGAGTCGTCCATAGAGCTTCATCGGAGCCCTGAAGGCATCTTCCCGTGCCCCGGTTAGGTGGATGTCGTAGAGGCTCGCGGCAATGGAGGTGGCCATGGCCTGTAATTCCTCCGCCATCCTTATATCTTCCGGTTTGGTAAGCTTAGGCATGATTTCGGTCAGTTCAGCCCGGATCCCTTCCAGTTCATTGATCAGCAATACGGCCGTATTAATGGCATCCCTCAGGCTGAGGGAAAAAGCCACCTGCTCCTGAATGTCCTCCAGGGTGCTTTCTGATTTCGGATCCTTCTGCACGTCCACTACGCGCACAAATTCACGTTCCCCTACCAGGAGCTTTACCTTATAGGTGTCCGGGACCACGCGCGGGCCGTATTGGCCCCGCATCAGGTCCAGGTCCCAGGTCACAAGCGGTCGCCAGCCTTCTCCATTGAGTTGTACCCACGGCCTGCCCGGAGGGGTGGTCTGCAGTTTTGGCTTATAGGTAGGCTCGTACCGCAGATCCCAGTGTACCCGGTTAACCCCTGCCGCTTTCGTGCCCTCGAGGGTCCTGATCAGCTCATCGTTTTCGGTCAGGATTTGGATTTCGACCCGCTGGTCCGTGCTATCCCGAAGGAAGTAATTGATGTCCGCTCCGTAGGCCGGGTTTCTTCCTGAATTCAGACTGGGACCGTCGGTTTTGATCGCCTCCTGCTCCAGGAACCGGTAAGCCGGGCGAAGGCTGAAAAGGTGCGCATCGCTCTCACCCACATCCATATCAAACTCCCGCAAGGGGGCGATATGGTCCAGGATATAGTAGCCCCTTCCGTAGGTACCCACCACCAGGTCATCAAAACGTTCCTGCACTTCCAGCCAGTAGACCGGGGCAGGAGGGAGGTTCAGGCGGAGGCGCATCCAGCTTGCTCCATCATTGGTACTGATATACACCCCATTGTCTACCCCCAGGTACAGCATCCCCTGGCGTTTGGGGTCTTCCTTGATCACATGGGCAAAACTGTGGACAGACTTTGGAACCGTGCTGCTGATCAGCTTCCAGGTCCGGCCGTAGTCGGCCGTTTTGTAAACGTAGGGGTCGAAGTCCCCCATTTGATGCAGGTCTACGGTAATATATGCCGTTCCCGCATCATATCGGGAAGGTTCTATGTTCGCGATGGTCCCCCAGGCCGGCAGGTCGGGTATATTTCCGGTCAGGTTTTCCCAGTTGGCTCCCCCGTCCCGGGTCAGGTGGACCTGTCCATCGTTGCTCCCGGTCCAGATCACCCCGGGTTCCAGGGGGGATTCCACAATGCTGAATAATACGGATCCGTCGAAGGTCATCAGATTGTCTATGGCGATGCCCCCTGAATCTTCCTGATGTGTCTTGTCATTTAAGGTAAGGTCTGGGCTGATCACCTGCCAGCTTTGCCCCCCGTCATCGCTCTTATGCACATGCTGGCTGCCCACGTATACGCGGTTGCGGGTATGGGGTGAAAAAGCCAGGGGGAAATTCCAGTGCCAGCGGTATTTCAGCTTACCCGGTTCCCAACCATAACCGGCCTCAGGCCAAACGCGCACGTCCCTGGCATGGCCGGTCCTTGCATTGAAACGCTCCAGGCCACCATCATAACAACCGGACCAGATAATGTCGTTATCGAAGGGGTCCGGCTGGGCGAAGCCGCTTTCGCATCCGCCAACGCCCTTCCACAGCCCGAGGGGGATGTAGCCCTGCCGGCTGTTGCTCGGTCCCCGGTAGGAATACCCGTCCTGCCGGTTTCCGTAGACGTTGTAAGGGATCTGGTCATCTACCGCTACGTGATACATCTGTGCAATGGGAAGCACAATCCGTTGAAAGCTTTTGCCATGGTTCAGGGTAATGCTGGCGCACCCGTCGTGGGCGACCATCATGCGGTCAGGGTTGGTGGGGTCCAGCCAGATGTCGTGGTTGTCCCCTCCTGCGGCATACCCACTGCTAAAGGTTTTTCCCCCGTCTTTGGAGGTGCTGAATTTCACGCTGGCAAAATAGACCTCATCGGGATCTCCGGGAGATACGGCCATTCGGGTATAGTAGGGGGCCCGCTCAGCTATATCGTGGTTCCGGGTTTGCAGCGTCCAGGTTTCCCCGAAATCCTCAGACCTGTAGAGGGCCGGGCTGTCGATCTCAAAAAGGGCATATACGGTATTGGGTTCAGACGGGGCGATGGCTACCGCAGTCTTCCCAACGGGGTTTTCTTCACCTCCGGGCAGGCCCTTGCCGGCCAGGGGCTCCCAGGTATTGCCCCCATCCGTGGAGCGATATACGCCTCCTCCGGCACCGCCACTATTCAGCCCCCAGGTATTGATGTGTATGGACCACATCCCCGCCAGGAGGCGGTCCGGGTTTTTAGGATCCAGTGCAAGCTCGGCGGCTCCGGTGTTCTCATCCACAAAGAGGATGCGTTTCCAGGATTTTCCCCCGTCCACGGTCTTGTAGACCCCCCGCTCCTGCTGGGGGCCGTAGGAATGTCCGAGGGCAGCGGCGTATACAATGTCCGGATTGGTGGGATGTACCAGGATCCTCCCAATACGGCCGGTTTTCTCAAGCCCCATCTTCTTCCAGGTCTTGCCGGCATCCAGGGATTTGTAGATCCCGTCTCCCATGGCGTGGGCTGGTCGTATCAGGAAAGTCTCCCCGGTGCCCACCCAAACGATGTCGGGGTTTGAAGGCGTAACCGCAATGGACCCGATGGAAGATACTTCCTGCTGGTCAAAAATTGGTTTCCAGTTTACCCCCATATCCGTGGTTTTCCAGAGTCCGCCTGATGCCGCTCCGATATAATTAACCATAGGGTCTCCCGGAACCCCGGCAATGGCAATGGCCCGGTTGCCTTCAGGGCCGATAAACCGGAATTTCAGGTGATCAAAAACGGCCGGATCGGTCTGAGCAAAAGCATTCAGTGCGCCGGTTAGGCAGATAAGGCATAAAAGGAGTTGTACCCCCCAATTCGAAAGACGTGTATTCATGTGTGGCTGATTTTTGATGAATATAGTGAAGATTTGGGGATGGAAGAACCATACCAGGCCAGGGGAGGGCCAGGTCTAAATTCCCCTCCATAGCTATCGGGGCCAAATCCCACTGTTATAGCTATCCAGAATGAACGGGGGAAGATTTCCTGATTGTGAAGAAGTATTTAAGGGCCTTTTCGAGTCGCTCCCTGGCGGTTGTGGATAATCCATGTCCGAGCTCAAAGGCTTCCCCTGAAATACCCAGCAATCGCGCACGGGGGGATTTGCCGAATACCTGTTGACACAATTGCACCACGGCCTCCGGGTGCAGGGCATGGGTCGTATAGGAGAAATACCCGCTTCCCCTTACTGTTTCACAGGTAAATCCGTCAGGGCTGGGTTTGTGGGAGGCGTCCACAAACCATACCTCGGGGTATTGCGAGATCAGCTCGGCATCCTCCACCTGCAACTGATACCTGTGGATGATCTCAAGGCATGGGTCTCCCTGCAACCGATCCGCGAACGCCCAGCCAAGGCCGTCATCCCCGCGACCTTTGTTCCCGATTCCGATCAACAGGGTGTTCTTCATGGTGTGCTAATGGTTTTCACCAGCGTATTGTCTGCGTTATAGAGCTCCGCCATCAGGGGCATTTTTCCCAGGGCCTGGGTGGCACAGCTCAGGCAGGGGTCGTACGCCCGGATGGCGACTTCCACCTGGTTGAGCATGCCTTCTGTGATGGTGCCCTGTTCGGATATGACGTCTTCCGCCACCTTTTGTACCGTGCGGTTCATAGCCTCGTTGTTGTGGGTGGTGGAGACGATCAGGTTGCACTTTGTGATCATGCCCTTGTCGTCCACTTCGTAATCGTGGATCAGCGTGCCCCTGGGCGCTTCCAGGATACCAATCCCCCGGTTTCTGCGGGTCCCTTCCCGCACCAGATCCGTGCTTAGGATCTCCGGGGAATGGAGCAGGTCCTTCATAAGCTCGGCACAGTGCAACAGCTCGATCAGCCGGGCCCAGTGAATATGCATGGTGTGGTTGTTTACTTTTAGGTTGTTGAGTTCAAAGAAAAGCTGTCGTTCCCGTTCTGCAAGGGGCGTGGGGATGCGATCGCAAACGTTCATCCGCGCCATGGGGCCTACGCGGTTCCAGCCCTGCTGCAGCCCCTGTTGTTTCAAATAGGGAAACTTCATATAGGACCAGCGCTCCACATGTTCAGCGAAATAGTCGGGATAATGGTCGGTCGGGATATCCTCCAGGGTAATCTTCCCTGTGGGGTCAATGGCACGCAGCAACCCGTGGTACAACTCCAGATCCCCATTTCCGGAGACCATGCCCAGATGTCCGGAGGGCAGGCTTGCGAAATTGTCCATAAAAGACCTGTGCTCTGCGTGGTAATTCTTGATGAAATCAAGGATCTCCAGGGACCAGGCAATCATGGAATCCACATTGGGGATGGATTTTCCATCCAGGAAATAGTCTCTTTCTTCGGGTTGCAGGGCTTTATGCACGCCCCCTGGCAAACAGGTCAGCCCGTGGATCCTCTTGCCAGCAATGGCCTGGATCAGTTCCTGACCGAATTTTCGCATTAAGATCCCCTGTCGGGCCAGCTCCGGATTGTCAATGGCAACCGCCATCACATTTCGTTTCAGTTCAGGGGCATCCACCCCGAACAGCAGATCCGGGGAGGCCAGATAGAAGAAGTGCAGTGCGTGCGACTGAAAGATCTGGGCGTAGTGAAGCAATCTTCTAAGGGCATTTGCTGCAGGGGAAAGGCCTTCCGGATCTATCCCCACCAACTGATCTATGGCTTTGGAGGCGGCCAGGTGATGGCTTACCGGGCAGATGCCACAAAGTCGCTGAACCAGTACAGGGGCCTCCCAGTACGGGTGTCCCTGGATAAAGCGCTCGAAGCCCCGGAATTCAACGATATGGAAATAAGACTTATCTACCTTTCCCTGCTCGTCCAGGTGAATGGTTACCCTTCCGTGTCCCTCAACGCGTGTGACGGGGTCTATGATGATCTTTCTGCTCATATCTCGTCTTTTAGTCGTATTTAAATTCATGGTACAGCACTGAAAATTCCTCTCCCCAGAGGATATTGCGTATCGCCTTCCAAAGGTGGCCGGCTGATGGGGGGCAGCCCGGGATCAGGTAGTCGATCTTGACGATCTCGTTGCATGCATATACCCGGTTCAGCAGCTTGGGGAGATCCTCGTGGTAGGGAACGATACCCGCACCTTCTTCATTTGTATTGGCATTGATATAAGCTTCTTCCAGGCATTCTCCCAGGGGGATGGTGTTTCGCATGGCAGGCAGCCCGCCCCAGATGGAGCATTCCCCCACGGCTACCAGCACGTCGCAGTTCGCCCGGAATTGCCTCAGGGTTTCGATGTTTTCCATATTGCAGCAACCCCCTTCCACGATACCCAGATCACAGCGCTGTGAGAATTTTTTGATATCTGTCAGGGGGGACTTATGGAAGGAGACCAGGTCTACCAGGTCCAGGATTTCCTCGTCCATATCCAGGAGGGACATATGGCAGCCAAAACATCCGGCCAGGGAAACCGTAGCCACCGTTTTTTTAACCTTGGGTTTGTCTTCCCCGTTGGATTGCCAGGGGATGGCGAAGTCTCTTTGTTCCGAATTCTGGTCAAAGCTTCGCAGGCCAAATGGTTTTGCAAGCCGTTTTCCACGGACCACAATGGCTCCTGTAGGACATAGCTGCATGGCCGCCTCTGCCTGGGCCTCCGTTAAACGCGCTTCCTGCTCATAGTCGATCCCAACCGTGGTTTCAATCCCCCGGTTTTGATACATAAACACCCTTTTTCCATCTTCGGTAAAGACTTCCTCCACACATCGGCGGCATTTGATACAGCGATTGTTCTCCAGGACCATCCGCCGGGATTGATAGTCGGTGTGACGGTCCTTAAAGAGGTGCGGGAAGCGCAGATGGGTCAGTCCCAGTTCATAGCCCATGTGCTGAAGGTCGCAATCCCCACTTTTTACACAGGAGGGGCAGAAGTGATTCCCTTCGGCAAACATCATCTCCACCAGCGCCTTTCGGATGTCCTTTAATTCGGTAGTATTGACCTCCACGGCCATCCCTTCCTCAACTCGTTGCATACAGGCCGGGACATTGCGGCCGTTGACCTTGCAGGTACAGGCCCTGCAGGTCCCCAGAGGCGGATCGATATGCTTGAAATAGCAAAGTGAAGGGATAAACACATCATTCTCCTTGGCGGCATCCACCAGGTTCTGACCTTCAGCCACCTGATAGGTTTGGCCGTCTATGCTGATATTAACCAGGTTGTTAGAATCTGTATTTTTCATAGTCGCTGATTGCTTCTTCCATATTGAATTTGAGGTTCAGGTCGCTGGTGGCATCTTCCAGTTTGTCCCTGAAGTAATCCGAGAATTCATCTATGGCCTTCAGGGGGGTGTTGTAGGCCGTTTTTCCAAGGCCACATCTGCTGGTTTCCTTCATGATATGGCACCACTGGTGCATCTCCTCCACATCTTCCCGGGTGGCAAGTCCATGCGCCATTTTTTCCAGTTTTTTATGGATGATATAATTCCCGGCCCGGCAGGGGGTACAGACCCCACAGGACTCCTTCAGGAAAAAGTCGGAGAAGTTATGCAGGATATCCATGATGTCCCTTTGACGGTTCAGGACCATTACAGAACCCCCACAGCGGATATCCTGGGTGGACATCAGGTCGCGCATGGAGATTCGGCGGTGCTTCTGATTCATGCTGATGCATTCCCCGGAAGGGCCGCTGAGCTGGATGAAATAAGGATCTGTTGCCTCAGCGTGCTCCAGAAGCTCCTGAATGCTCATCCCCCATTCAATTTCGTAAATACCGGGCTTTTGAACATCCCCGGACAGGCTGATGAGTTTGGTCCCCGGGGATCCCGGGATCCCCCGGTTGAGATAGTTGTTGATGCCCATCTCCATCATCCGGGCCACGGCTGCGAAGGTCTCCACGTTGTTGATGATGGTGGGTTTCTGTAAATAGCCCCGTTGCACGGGAAAGTACCATTTCGTGCGTGGCTCCCCACGTTTGCCTTCCATGGATTCCAGCAGGGCGGTTTCTTCCCCACACACATAGGAACCCGCACCCACTTGTATGCGGATATCAAAATCGAATCCGTCCATACCCTTGATCGAGCGTCCCAGCAGTCCCCGGTCATAGAACTGTTGAATGCTGCCTTCCAGTTTCTTTAGCAACCATTTGTATTCAGCCCTAAGGTAAATGATCCCGTAGGCTGCCCCAATGGCATACCCTGCGATGATCATTCCCTCGAGTACGGAACCGGGTTCTTTGTTCAGCAGTACCCGATCCTTGAACGTCCCGGGTTCTCCTTCATCCGCATTGCACACCACATATTTTGGAGTGGTGGTTTCTTTCCTGCACCCTTCCCATTTGATCCAGGTGGGGAAAAAGGCACCACCTCTTCCGGAGAGTTCAGATGTCTTTACGATTTGGATCACTTCTTCCGGCTTTATGGCCACTGCCTTAGAAAGCCCTTCACCGGCCGTATATGGACGAAAGAAAATCGTATGGTTGTTCGGGGGCAGGTATCGGATGTGGTCTGCCGGCTGGTCGCAAATATCTGCGGCCTTTTTACCGGCCTTCAGGGCAGTGATGACCTCGCGTACCTTCATCACATTTAAGTTGGTAAAAGGATAAAAGTCGATCAGGGCAGCCGGTTCCTGGTCGCTCAGTCCAATGCAGGGGGTCTCGAACAGGGCAAAAGTTTCGGTGCGGTCGGTCGTGTTGAAACGCGTACCTGTTTCCCGTTCCAGGGCCTCCCGGATCCTGTCATAGCCTTTGGTCTTGGAAATCAGACTGTTGTTAAGATAGATGACGTGCTTTGCGGTGGGCTGGGTGTGGAAAAAGTGGTAGAACGAGACGACCCCCTGGATCTCAATCAGGGAAATATCCAGGGACTTGGCTAGCTCACCCATGGTTTGTTCGGTGATGTATCTATCCCGTTTCTGGGCCTTCCATAATTCGTTGACCAGCTGGCTGCGCTTGGGCTCGTGTCGGAAAAAAGTGGTAGAGGGTTTGAGCATGGAGCAAAAGGATATTTAATGAACGGGCAAGTTCATCAATACTCCAGTTGTGCCCAATGATAATGGTCATCAAACCTGAAATTCTTACAGAGATCTCAAATTAACCGGTGAAGTTTATGCGGTGCAAAAAAACTAAAACGTATTATCCGCTATGGCCTTTGAGGTAAAAAGGCCTCTCACCTATGATTTTACTCCATCAACAACCGCATCAATTCCTCTGCAGCAACCTGACCTTTGACCTTTAGAAAATCCCTGGGGGTATTGTCCCCCAACTCAAAGACAATAGCTGGCATGGCGTATGCCGAATAGAAATGGTTCCGGGAAACCATGGTCGGGGTTAACCGATCCGACGTGCTGATGTTCGTTTTTTTCTGTGGGAGTCGCTGGCTGATGCTCTGGATCCAGTCGAATACGATCTTACCTTGGTTTCCTGTTACCGTGGAATCCAGGGGATAGTAAATATCGTCCCAGGTTGAGTGAAAATCAGCCCCGAACACAAACTGATAACCTTCCGAGCTTTTTAGTTTCAGAAAATCGCGAACGGCACGGGTTTCCGGTTGGTTGAATTCCTGCCAGTCCCGGTTCAGGTCAATCCCACCCCCGTTATGCCGCCAATGTCCGTTATCGACCCCATCCGGATTCATCAGGGGAACATTGAATACGGTATACGCCTTCCTGAAAGCCCTGGCCTGGTCGGAATCCCCTGTGAGCGTTTCAATAAAGGACTTCATCGCCAGGAATCCAGTGACTTCAGGCGGATGCTGTCGGGAGATGATCATCAGGGCCTTCCTGGAATTTCCGTCATTGATTTCCATGAGGTTCATGGACCGGCCTTCCCGGCTTTTTCCGATTTCGTAGTTCGAAACGAAGGGTTTTCCCGAAAGCGAATCCACCCATTTTTTTACGGCTGTAGAGGTGTATAGCTCCTGGGCGGCAATCCAGGTAGGCTCCTTATCTACGGCCACGGTGATCTCAATCTGTTCAGGCGCCGCCTTGATCCCGAATTCCCCTTCACCCGGATTGATCAGCTTAAAGCGGGTACTGTCCAGCGGTTTAAAATGCATTCCATCCCGGCTTATTTTAGGGTAATACCGGCTTCGGCTTCCGTCGTAGGTAAACTTCAGGCTGATATCCATGGAATCTTTACTCCAAACCTTGAAAGCGTACCAGGGGCTTGGGTTTACCGGTGTGTTTTCAGCTGTAATCCACAGCGTGTAATGGTTGTCGCCGTCGTAAGCCACCCCGTTCAGGCGCGCCCCTTCAAACTGGTTGCTAAAAAAAACCGTACTATCCTGAAAGGCCCAAAGACCCTGCCATTGTTTTTGCACAGGCTTTGTCAGGGTCGAGACGATGGGGTTGGGGCCCTGGCCCTGATATCCTGAGGGGGCCTTCTCCGATGGCTCTTTTTTGCAGGAGAACGTTATAGAGGCTCCAAGCAATAAAACAATCAATTTCATTTTCATAATGGCCGTCGTATTTTGAGGCCTGAAAATAAGGAATCCTTCAGGTATGGCCTCAGGAAGAACCTTAAAAAACCCTTCACCAATGCCCGGTCCCCGGTTCCCCTTTGAAAGGGCCTACCAGATCGGGCGTGATCCAGCCTGCATAGAATTTACCGGGTTGCGGCTCCACCCTGATCCCATCCACCCTGCAGTCGAGAAGCTGGGGGTAAAAGGCCAAATGGTTTTTCAGAACCTTAAACATAGAAAAAGGATCGGGGCAGGACCAGGCGACCGGCAGAACAGGTTCGTCCTTCAAAGCCCAGTAGACTGCGCGGCCCTTCCATTCGCACATAGAGGTCTTTCCAGGTATTTCAACAAGCATGCCCATATCGATATCCTCTACGGGGATGTAATAGGTCGGGGGGCTTGCGGTCTCGAGCACCGCCAGGGCATCCCGGGTGTTTGTAATGGATTGTCCCTGATGGCTGACGGTTATGGGTTTGGATACTTTTTCGATCATCGGCGGGCGGGGGAAATCCCAAACAGACCGCTGTCCTTTTTTGGGTTCCACGGCAAATGCTGGTCTTTTGTCACCATTGTACTCCCAGTGTTCACGGGCGTTTCGCAGCCAGTCGGGAATTTTGCCACGTCCCTTGCCTGATTTCATAGTCTTTTTTAGTATTTGGAACGGTATCGGGTTACCATAAAGATGGTATTTATTCCTAAATTAGAGTAGCACAAAAACATGACCCTTATACTTCTTGTGGATGCGGTTTCGCCTAAATGAGACAATGGTCACGGGGCTTAGAAATTAAAATTACAGAATCCTATGAAGACTTCAATCCTTGTACCTGTGGATTTCTCAGACACCTCGTCCAACGCCCTGTCCTATGCAATACACCTTTTTGAATCCGCTACCCTGGAGGTCACCTTATTGAGTGTTTATGGCGTTATGTCCACCACCAGGATCATGAAGAATATCGATGGGGTATTGGAAGAGAGCTCCAGGGGCATGATGGACGAACTCCTTGAGAATTTCAAGCAAGCATATCCGGGGGTTACTTTCAATTCCCAAATCATCAAAGATGATCCTGTTCCGGCCATAGTGAGGCAGGGGAATAGCGGGGACTTTGACTTTATTGTAATGGGAACCAAAGGAGCCAGCGGGCTTAAAAAGGTCTTTTTGGGAAGCGTTGCGGGAGGAGTGATCTCCAAATCGGCCGCTCCGGTAATTGTGGTTCCCGGTGGGCATAGATTCCGACCGCTTGATGAAATTTTGTTTGCCGTGGGCAACCATCCCTTCTCCGATGCCGGGATCATAGAACCCTTGAGAAGGATCGCAAAGCTGCACCAAAGCAAGATCAAAATATTGCATATAGCCGATGAGGAGACTCTGGAAATTGAAGAGGCATTGAGTGCCCTTGAAGATTTAGACCCTTCCGTGGATTACGCCTTTGGTACCGGCAAGACGTATAAAGACCTGAGGGAATACCTGATGACGGACTATTCCGGCCTGGTTTGCCTGATCCGGGGCAAAAAGGGGTTTATGGACCGGAT
>CBFCWO010000022.1:0-31429 GCA_965601625.1 uncultured Flavobacteriaceae bacterium
TTACCCTTACCAACCCTTAAAACCAAATTGCCAAAATATGATTCGAAATACGTTGGTGTCATTGCTGATCGGGATGCTCGGATTTACAATTGTCCACGGCCAGGTGACCAACCGGAATTTCAACGAGGAGGAAGACCGCAAAGACTGGAGCTTTAGCTTCACCCCGTATGCGTTGCTGGCCTCCCAATCCACCAATGTGGGGGGTGAACAGATCCGGCAGTCCTTCGGGGACCTTTCTTCCCTGACCAATGCAGGGTTTCAATTTATCGCCTCCGTACGTTACAAGCGTTTTGGGATCTCCCTGGACGGAACCTTCGCCAACCTGGGTAAGGAAGAGGACACAGGCACCCTTAAGGTAGGCTTAGACCTAAAGCAACAGATCCTTGATTTCAAAGGGTCCTATGTCCTATATGAGACTTTCGAAATGGAGGATAACCGGGTCATCAATGGCTGGTCCCTGGAAGCTTTGGTGGGTGGGAAATACTGGCAAAACAAAATACAGTTAGATTATTCCCTTTTTTTTAACGACACTCCGCTGGTTGAAGATAGTATTGAACAGAATCAGGATTGGTGGGATATGATGGTGGGGGTGAGAACCACCATAAGCCTGTCTCCAAGGGTATTGCTTGGGTCCTGGATCAGCGTTGGTGGTTTTGGGCTCGGGAATTCCTCAAAGTTCACCTATGACTTTTCCTACCTGAATGCCTTTCGCGTATCCCGCCTGATTACCATCAATGCGGGCTTTAGGAATTTCCGCTACAAGCGTGTGGACGGGGAGGGCGAATCGGAACTGGAAACCCGGGTCAATGTTCTGGGACCCTTCCTGGGGGTCTCCCTTATCTTTAACTGATCGCTGCAGGGAGATGGTGAATGAAAAACGCAATAGTACCGCACGATTTAAGAAATTCTCAAAAAGAGCACTGGCCATTTCTATAGGGAGCATGCTGCTGAGCTGTTCCTGGTTATCCGCCCAGGAAGGGAATTACAAATTCGAGAATTTCGGGAACCAGTCCGTACTGCTGAGCGGGAATGTGACCGGCAGTGTTTCAGATCTGGGGCTGGTCTTTCACAATCCTGCGCGACTCGGCCTGATCGAAAACCCCTCATTTACTATCGGAGGCAAGGCCTATGAATGGTCCAAATACTATTTTGACGATGTCCTGCAGACGGAGAAAAATTTAAGTGCGAATCGATTCGGTGGGATCCCGGCCACCATTGCCGGAACCTTCGACCTGAAATTCCTGCCAGGTCACAAGTTCGCCTATTCCATACTCTCCAGATACCGTACCGATGTACAGCTCAACTACAACTCCGGGCTGATTCCTGACGAGGAATTCCCGGAAGTACCCGATGCTGAAGAAAGTTTTACCGACCTCTACTTCAGGGACCGGCTGCGGGATGACTGGTTCGGGATCACCTGGTCGTACCCCATCAGCGAAACCTTCAGCGTGGGGGCTTCGCTTTTTGGGAGTATCTATGAACATAACGGAAACGGGGATATTCTGATCAATGTTCAGCGGGAATCCATGGATGTCATTACCTATACCCAACGCCTGGACTATACTCAGAAAACCTATGGGGGACAAATCAAACTGGGGGCCGCCTGGATCCTGAAGAACCTCGATATGGGCGTCAATGTAAGCCTGCCGCTCATCGCTGTAAAAAACCGGGCTTCTTTCAGGTACCAGGAGTCCCTCAGCGGCTTCTCTGAGAGTCAGGATTTTGTACTGGCGGCGGATTATGGGGACCTGCAGAGCAGCCGGAGAACCGCTGCAAGCATCTCCTATGGGGTCGGTATTCCCTGGAAAAAACACAAACTGCACCTGGCCGTGGACTGGCATGCCCCTATAGGATCTTATGAACGGATAGAGCTGCCTCAGGAAATCCTTGAAAACCTCGATGAGAACCCATTCAAGGAGCAACTCAGAGCAGTCTTTAACTTCGGAGGGGGTGGCGAATTCTATATTTCACCTTCATTAAACGTCATTGCCAGCTTCAGCTCTGACTTCTCGGCTACGGTGGAAAGCATCAACCTTTTTGATATCATCAACCAGAGCACAGAGGATATCAATTTACTGAATGACCTATGGCACATAGCTCTTGGGGTAGACCTGACCCGTCCATGGGGGAGCATCATCGTGGGAGCCAGTTACGCGAGTACCAGCAGCAAGGTCCCGTCCGCACCGGTAATCCCATCGGACTCCCCAGAGCCCCAACCGCGAAGCGTAACTACACAAATCAGCTATGAACGCTGGAGGTTTATCGTAGGTCTGGAAATCCCCCTTTTGCTGGAAAAGGTCAAAGACATCCCGATCCCCATAAGATAATTGCAGGAAGGAAGCATTACTTCCGGGAGTGCAGGGCGATCCGGTTCCCTTCCGAATCCCTGAAAAGGGCCATATACCCTATTTCTTCAGAGATCTGGGTCTTGGGTTGAATGATGCCGCCCCCGGCAGCCTCTACCCGATCGAGCTGATTTTGGACGTCCGCACTGGAAAAATAGACCACACTTCCATGGGTATCACTGGGCCGGTAAAAGTCCCCATGCTTCACCAGGGAACCCGAAGCCCCTTCCTTACCCTGTTCAAACGGGAACCATCCCATGATGAGTTCGCCCATGGGGTATACCTGGATCTCGAACTGAAAAACGGATTCATAAAAGGCCTTTGCCCGGTCCATATCGGTGACCGGGATCTCCACCCAGCCTATTACATTTTGGTCCATACTTCTATGTTTTGATTATAATTCCTCCATCCTGGATTTCAGGTTGGCCAGCCCTTCCTCAAAGTCTTTTCCCACCATCTTATCCATGCTCATAAAAAGCATCATTAGCCGCATCGGGAATCCATTTTTGCCTGAGAATCCCCATCGTACGTTGCTTCCCCCGTCTGTTGCGGGTTCCACTTCCATATAGGCATCGGACTGCGACTTCCAGGGCTTGAAAAACCGCAGTTTGCTTTCCACCCGGCTGCCCTCAACCAAACGGGTGATCTCCTGTTCTCCGGACCCCACATCCTTGTTCCCAACCCAGGAGCTGACCGCCCCTACGGTCCCATCCGTGCCCCGAAAATCCTTTTTCATATTGGGGTCCTTGCGTTGCCAGGGAGACCATTCATCCTGATTCTTCAGGTATTTCAGGTACTCGAATACGTCTTCAGGGGTTCTATTAATTTCGATGGTCCGCGAAACATCGTAAGTGGCCGGACCCAGCAGGTAGCCGAGAATAAGCAGCAGCAGAATCCCGCCCAGGATATAGATAAACCACATGGCAGTCAAAAAGTTAGGTTCCTTAAAAGGTACAAATATTTCAGGATATATCCCTATAACGCCCGATGATTTCCTCTACGGAATGAATGGTCTTGCAGGTCCAGTCAAACCTTTTTTCGAGCATTTCTTCCCCGGTGAGCTGCCAGGACAGCCCAGACTGCCGAAGGCGGGTACTGAGCTGCTGCAGGATAATCGCTGCGGCCACCGAAACATTAAGGCTTTCGGTAAACCCGTACATAGGGATGTAGAGGGCCTGGTCTGCCTCCCGCAGCGCCTCCGGGCTCAATCCTTCCTTCTCCGTTCCAAAAAGCAGGGCCGATGGACCTGTCAGCTCAAATTCAGAGAGGGCTGTAGCGGATTCGCTGGGAACGGTGGCAATGATATTATATCCTTCGCGACGCAGGGATTTTATACACCCGTCAGTGGTTTCATGTCGATGGATATCCACCCACTGCTGGGCACCCATGGCTATATTTTTGTCAACGCGGCGGCCATGCCTTGCCTCGATCAGATGGACATCCTGAACACCGAAGACATCGCAGGAACGGATCACGGCACTGGCATTGTGCAGCTGATAGACGTCTTCAAGGGCCACGGTTAGAAAACGGGTTCGAAGCGCGAGCACTTCAAGAAAACGCTCCTTGCGTTCCGGGGTGATAAAACCCTCCAGATACGCCAACAAATCCATATCCACGTTTGCGTTTGCCTTCATAACGACCTAAATTTAACAAAATACAGGTCTGGTACGATGAAAAAAATTGTGGTGCTTAGTGGCGCAGGGGTAAGCGCTGATAGTGGGGTGAGCACGTTCCGGGATGCCGGAGGCCTGTGGGAAGGGCACGATGTGATGGAGGTGGCTTCTCCCGAGGGATTCGCCCGCAATCCGGAGCTGGTCCTGGAATTCTACAACCAAAGGCGGCGACAGCTATTTGAGGTTACGCCCAATGCAGGTCACAGGGCACTGGCCGGACTGGAAGACCACTACGAAGTCCATGTGGTAACCCAGAATGTGGACGACCTTCACGAGCGGGCCGGGAGTTCGCGGGTGATCCACCTGCACGGTGAATTGCTGAAAGCACGGAGCACCGGACCCCGCCAAACGGTATATCCCTGGAAGAAGGACCTGGGCATGGAAGACCGCTGCGAGGATGGGTATCCACTAAGGCCTCATATCGTATGGTTTGGGGAACCTGTTCCTCTGTTGGAGACCGGAGCTTTCCTGGCCCGGCAGGCTGATATCCTAATCGTTGTGGGAACGTCACTGCAGGTATACCCGGCGGCCGGCCTGATCCACTATAAAAAACCGGAAGCCCCCTTGTACCTGATCGATCCGAATCCAGCGCTGAGAGCGGGCGAGCTGGAGCGCCTCGAGATCATTGCAGAACGCAGCGCAGTGGGCCTTCCTATTCTGGCCGATCTCCTAATTCATAGAGCGTCCGGGCCTGTTGGGCCCAGGCCATGACAGCTTCGCGCTGGGCATCGGTCAGCCGGGCCTCTTCATGGGTCCAGGTATACGAATCCAGTGGCATTTCACCTTCTTCCACCGTTTCAATGACCTCTTCGAGTTTATGGTCCTTCTTCTTCCCGCTGTAATTGGCCCAATCTGAAACATTGAAGTGTTCTTTCCCTTCTTCAATATGCCCGTCCAGCCACCAGGAAACCGGAGCTATGTTGTTGTACCAGGGGTAACGGGTCTGGTTGCTGTGGCAATCGAAGCAACTCGTTTTCAGGATGGCCTTTACCTCCTCAGGCGGATTGGTCTCGGTAAGAAATAACGTGAGGTGGTCCGTATCCGGGGACGTATTTTTATCGGGCCGGTAGAGCTGCATGGCCAGGAAAATGATCAGCAGGGCCCAGGCGATTTTTTTACCTAACTTCATAACCGTATTGTTTGAAACGAATGTAATGCTTTGGACAAAAAATCCCAACTAAAAAAAGACCTGGAATACATAGATGCCACCCGGAAGCGCAGGGGGGAAATGGCCTCCAGAATCCTAGAGCAGCCAGGCCTCTTCGGGCCTTTGCTGGAGATTGCGCTGGAAGAGGACAATCCGATCGGCAGCAGGGCATGCTGGATCCTGGAGTTTGTGTTCAAAGCTTCCCCTGTATTGCTCTATCCCCATCTGAACCCCTTTGTCGAGGGGCTGCATAAAGTCAAACCTGAATCCTCCATCCGTCCCCTGGCCAAGATATGTGAATTGTTGACCCTGGCCTACTACGAATCCAAGAATCCCATAAGCAGGCCTCCACTTTCGGAGTTCCACAAAGAAGGCCTTATCGAGGCTTGTTTTGACTGGCTGCTGGAGGCCCAAAAAATTGCCCCCAAAGCCTATAGCATGCAATCGCTGTACCTGCTCGGGCAGGATTTTCCGTGGGTACATGGAGAACTCAGGGCGGTACTTGAGAGGCACTACGCCTCCGGTTCTCCGGGATACCAGGCCAGGGCACGAAAGCTGCTGGAAAAACTCCCCTGATGCATCCTTTTTAATTGCTGTGGCCGCCTGCCGGAATACCCTGAGATTCCGTATCTTTGCCCTTTTCAAAAACAGCGTTCAACCTATGCCAAGCGATGCCCTTCAGGCCATTTCTCCCATCGACGGGAGGTACCGTTCCAAGGTGAGTGCCCTGGAACCCTATTTTTCGGAAGCAGCCCTTATCCGATACCGGATACGGGTGGAGATTGAATACTTTATCGCCCTATGCGAACTACCCCTGCCACAACTGGATTCTTTTGACCCTTCTAAGTTTGAGGCACTTCGCTCACTGTATACGGCATTCAGTTTGGAGGATGCGTTGGAGGTCAAAGAGATCGAGAAGACCACCAATCACGATGTAAAGGCGGTTGAATATTTCATCAAAAACCGGTTTGACCGGCTCGGCCTGGAAGCCTTCAAGGAATTCATTCACTTCGGACTCACCTCCCAGGACATCAACAACACCGCTATCCCCCTTTCCCTCAAAGAGGCGGTGGAGGCGGTTTACAACCCCATCTTCAAGGCGCTGCTCGGGCAGCTCGAAGAATTTGCAGATACCTGGAAAGACGTACCCATGCTGGCGCGCACCCACGGACAGCCTGCCTCTCCCACCCGTCTGGGCAAAGAGATCGGGGTATTTTGCCAAAGGCTGAAAGAACAGTTCCGGATGCTTGAGGCCGTCCCCTACCCTGCTAAATTCGGGGGGGCCACGGGGAATTTCAATGCGCACAAGATCGCCTATCCCAATATCGACTGGAAGGATTTCGGAACCCGGTTTGTAGAAGGGCAACTCGGGTTGCATTACTCCTTCCCGACCACCCAGATCGAACATTACGACCATATGGCTGCCCTTTTCGATGGGCTGAAACGCATCAATACCATCCTTATAGACCTGGATCGCGACCTGTGGACCTATATCTCCATGGAGTATTTCAAGCAAAAGATCAAAAAAGGGGAGGTCGGTTCCTCTGCCATGCCCCATAAGGTGAACCCCATCGACTTTGAAAATTCAGAGGGAAACCTGGGGATTGCCAATGCACTGTTTGAACACCTGGCTGCGAAATTACCGGTATCCCGTCTGCAAAGGGACCTTACCGACAGCACAGTATTGCGCAACATCGGCGTGCCCCTGGCCCATACGCTGATTGCACTGCAGGCTACGCAAAAAGGCCTGGGCAAATTGTTGCTCAACGAGACACGGATACGGCAGGACCTGGAGGATAACTGGGCGGTAGTGGCTGAGGCCATTCAGACCATTCTAAGGCGGGAAGGGTACCCCAACCCCTATGAAGCCCTGAAAGGCCTTACCCGGACCAACCACAGCATCACACAGGAATCCATTGGGCAATTCATCGACGGTCTGGAAGTATCTGAAACCCTTAAAGCAGAATTAAAGGCCATCCGCCCGGAAACCTACACGGGGATCTGAGGCATTCCCGTTCCCCTGGGAGCATCGCCCCTTCTTCAGCTATCAGGATATTGTACCTTACAGGTTGGGCATTCCAGGCTATTTGCACCTTTTTTCAACCGAATCCCGTCCAGGTGGGTCACCACAAAATCCTGGATGAAGGCATAGTTGGCCTCGTGATTGTTCACATCGATCTGTTTGTCCCTGTAAAGTTCCCGGATCTGCCCATCGTACTCCTGGGAACCCCAGCAGTTGGGGCACAGGCCTTTGGGGGTCTGGGCCCTGGTAGCCGAGGCTGGTTTTTTAAAGAAAGAAACCAGGGCCTGGGTTAATTGCTTCAGGGAGTCACTCATTGTATATACGTTTTAACTGTCCTGATACTGCTCCTGAATTCAGGGGCTGTGCCGGATTATCCCTCCTTGTGGATCTCCACAGAATGCGGGTAGGGGATTTCGATACCGGCCTTGTCCAGGGCTATCTTACACCCCTCATAGGTGGCGAAATAAACATCCCAGTAGTCCTCAGGTTTGCAGAAGGGGCGCACCGCAAAATTCACCGAGCTGTCAGCCAGTTCCAGGACATTGACCGAGGGAGCCGGGTCCTTAAGCACCTGGGGATTGGAGGTCAACACCTCTAAAAGGACTTCTTTCGTCTTTTTGATGTCCTCCCCGTATCCGACCCCGATGACGGTGTCCACCCGCATTTTGCCTTCAGCCGTGTAGTTGATGATATTGCCATTGGCAATAGGGCCGTTGGGAATGATGGCGAGTTTGTTTTGGGGGGTGATTAGTTTGGTATTCAGAATATCGATGTCCTTGACTACCCCCAGCACTCCCTGGGTCTCCACCAGGTCACCCAGCCGAAACGGCTTGAAGATCATTACCAGCACCCCTCCTGCAAAGTTGGAAAGGGATCCCTGAAGTGCCAGGCCCACGGCCAGGCCGGCTGCGGCTAAAATGGCAGCAAACATAGTGACATCCACCCCAAGGGCAGAGACCACTACAAGGATGAGCACGATCCGCAAACCCCAGGAAATCAGGTTCATCAAAAACCGCTGAAGGGACTCCTCATAATTGAGCCGCTTCATCACCCTTCGAAGGGCCCTTACGATCCGCCCCACGATCCAGGAGCCTATGAGATAAATCAGAATGGCCCCGAGGACCTTCGGGCCGTATTCTATGGCGAAATCAATTCCCTGGTCAATCCATCCCCGGGCTTCCTTGAAGGCATCACTTTCTGTAATCTGCATGTCGATAGTGTTTTGTTGGCCTCCCAAATTACTCAGAATGTGTAAAACGAAAAAATCCCGGCCCCTCTTTTTAGACGGAACCGGGATTCTTATTGCGAACAGCGAAAGTCAGCCCTTAAACATCTCGGCTAAATCTTCAAAGCTGTCCCCATTTACGTCGGCTTTTTCCACCGCCTGCATAAGCTGAACAAAGTGGGCCGGATTCATATCATCCCCCAGGACACGGATCAGGGCAAAGCCCTTGTCACTCATGTCTCCAAAGATGACCACCTCATCGATGGCATCTCCATCACCCGTATACTTGACTACGCCTTTGGCCGACCTGGAATTGAGCTTCATCAGTTCTTTGTAATCTGAATTTTTAAGGATCTCCTTAACCCTGGCCGTCTCGGATTTGTATTCCATGGCATTCTCGTCGGTCTTCTTGAACGCCAGGATATTCAGTTTTCTGAGCGACTTAAATGCTTTTTGCTGTTGCTCGCTCATTTCAGCCTCATCCAGGTTGAGGATAGTGGCCGGAACATCTATGGCCAGAAAGTTCGGGTTTTCAGAATTGCTCACATAGTATTCCTGCAAGCTTTGGTTGTTGGAACAGCCGGCCAAAAACAAAACAGCAGCCATGCCCCCCATAATACTTTTAATCGTAGTGCGTAATTTCATGAGTTGGATTTTTTAAACCTCAGATAGGCGGGGGTTCCCTCCCCGCCTATTGAGATTTTTTGATTGATGATAATTAGCCTTTCTTTTTCTCGGCTTTTTCAAGCTCTTCCGGAAGGTTCATTTTCCGGGTGAGGGATCCGATCTTGGTCAGGTCGATATCCCCGGTCAGGGTCAGCAGAACCGTTTCGATCTGCCGATCGTCGATCTCCACATCCATCTCCTTGATGCCGGTAACAAACATCAGCAGTTCACTTACATGGTCGCTGTCCTTGCCGTTTCGGATATAGAACTTCACATTGGCATCCTTGTCCTTGACCCGCATCAATTCCTCCAGGGAGGCAGAGCGCAGGTACTTGTCCACAGTGGCCTGCATATCCTTGGAGATTTCGGTGTCTTCTGTGATAAAGACCTTCAGGCCACTCAGGCTTTTGGCAATGTCCATAAATTCCTGAGCTTCCGGGTCATCGACATCTGCATCTATCTTGACCAGGAGATCAAACATATTCTTGTTCACAATTACCGAGCTGACCTCGTCCATATCCTCGTATTTGTCGAAGATGGACTGGGCCTTCCCTCCAAGGGGGGCTAACAGCAGTAATGTGATTGCGATGAACTTTTTCATGATTTTTCGTTTTTAATTGTTGTTTAAGATTTTCTGTTTTGTTTCTTCAAATTCAACCAGATGGGCCATCTTTTCGGTGCCCCTATCCAGATTTTGCGCGATCAGGCCAAAAGCCTTCCGGGTTTGCTCGTATGCATATTCCGCTTCGCGCTGATCGCGGACCTGCTTCCCGAAATAAAGGCCAAACATGAGCACCATGGCGGCGGCAATGGAAATCCACCCGTAGATTGTGTTTCTACTTCTGGTTTTTAGCGGAACCTGCCCCGTATAGCGTTCTTCCTTGGCTGCGGAGAAGTAGGTGAACATGGGGGCGTATGCTTCCAGATGCGGAGCTACCTGCTCCCCGGCAAAATATTCCCTTAGTTCCTGCTCCTCGGCCGCTGTACTGCTGGCCTCGAAGTACTTCTCCAGTAATTTTTCTATCCTATCCAATTCCATAGCGATGCTTTTCTAAAAGTTTTTCCCGAACAGCCTTCCGCGCCCTTGACAGGGTCACACGGACCGCAGTGGGTTTCATATCCATGAGTTTTTCAATCTCTTCATATTCGTATGCCTCCACATCCCTGAGCTGTAAAACCATTCGCTGTTGCTCGGGGAGCTCATCCATGATCCGCTGCACCCATCCGAGGCTGTCGCGTACTTCTACCTGGTTCTGCAGGGAGGTGTTGCCATCGGTAAAATTGCTGTGCACCAGTTTCAGGTTCCCGGCCTGCTTGGACTTTAATCGGTCCAGGCAGAAATTCTTGGTCATGGTCATCGCGAATGCCTCTACATTCTTATAGGATGCCATTTTCGTTTTTCGAGACCACAGTTTCATCAGGATTTCCTGTGTGGCATCTTCCGCTTCCTCCGAGGAAATCAGCAGGCGCTTGGCAAGCCTGTAAAGCTTATCCTTAAAAGGCATCACGATTTCCAGGAATTCGGATTGTGTCATTATTGGTTGATCGGTTGATACTACCACCTTTTCTTATCGGTTTACACCATGAAGACGAAGCTATGCTAAATTTGTTACAAAAAATTTTTTTTTCTTTCAAGTCCCTTTAATTTTGGGGCTTAATTGCTTTGTATAAAGCGTATTTGCCCCAATTTTAATCCGCTTTAGGGATTGGCTTACCGATTGGAACGATCCTTGCGGGACATTGAAAAAAATATTTATGAAAAAGTTCCTTTACCTGCTGGCAGGTCTGATGTTGATCGCCTGTAGCAATGATGATGATGGCGTTCCCCCGCCCAATGGTCCCAATCCCGATCCGGATGCGGACGTGGTGGTCCAGAATTTTATGTGGCAGGCGATGAACCTCTGGTATTTCTGGCAGCAGGATGTCCCTGACCTTGCCGATGACCGGTTCACCTCCATGGAGGAGTATACCGCCTTTCTGGAATCCGAGAGTGACCCTGCCGCTTTTTTTGAGACCTACCTCCGCTTTGCCGAGGACCGGTTTAGCTTTTACAATGAGGATTATACGGAGCTTACCCAGGGGCTGGCAGGGATCTCCCGCAGCAACGGGATGGAATTCGGCTTGATCCAGTTCAGTGGCAGCAACAACATCTTTGGATATGTCCGTTATATCCTGCCCGATTCTGACGCCTCCGAGAAGGATATCAGCCGGGGAGAGCTTTTTACCGGTGTGGATGGTGTGACCCTGACCGTTGATAATTATCAGGACCTGCTCTTCGGGGAAAACAATACGTATACCCTGAACATGGCGGATATCTCGGGAACTGAGATCACGCCCAACGGCAAGGATGTCACCCTGACCAAAGAAGAAGGGTTTCAGGAGGACCCTATTTTCCTGACCAAGGTGTTTGACAATATCGGAGGTCGCACCGTGGGTTATCTGATGTACAATGGCTTTATTAACGAATTTGACCAGCAGCTGAACGATGTCTTTGCTATTTTCCAGGCCGACGGGGTAAACGAGCTTGTCCTTGACCTCCGGTATAACTCCGGGGGATCTGTGAATACTTCGCGCCTGCTTTCCAGCATGATCTACGGCACCAAAACCAACGAAGTCTATATCGAACAGCAGTGGAACGACAAGCTTCAGGAAGTTTTTACCGACGGAGATCCAAATGCGCTGAAGGATTTCTTCGCCGGTACAGTCACTGGCGGAGTACCCCTGAACACCCTGAACTTAACTAAGGTCTACGTCCTGACTACCCGTAGCACGGCTTCGGCCAGTGAGCTGGTGATCAACGGGCTCGATCCGTATGTAGACGTGATCAAGATCGGTACCACCACCCGCGGGAAAAATGAATTCTCCCTTACCATGGTAGACGATCCGGACAGGGATGGGGCACCTTTTATCTATACCCCCAGCCGGGAGAACGAGATCAACCCGGACAATTCATGGGCCATCCAGCCCCTGGTGGGCCGGAACAAGAATTCCGTGGGCTTCTTTGACTATACGGAGGGGTTTGCCCCGGATATCGAGCTGCAGGAAGACCTGGAAAATCTCGGTGTGTTGGGCGACCCAAATGAACCTCTGCTGGCCAGGGCCCTGCAAGATATCTCAGGCGCTTCAGCCAAGCGGTTCTATGACGTCAGGATGCCTGCAGAAGCATTCACACACAGCAAGATGTTCCGGCCTATGCAAGACAATATGGTGCTGGACAAGGACATTCAATTGCCGGAATCTATTCAAATCCCCAATTGGGACTAACCAGAAGCCTCCTTTGTGGAGGCTTTTTTATAGCTGAAGGGACCACCCAATAGCCACATTGCGCCCGGGGGTGGTAAACCCAAGCACTTCCGTGTAGGATTCGTTCAATATATTTGAAACCCTTAAAAAGGCGTTTAACCGGCCCGGGTGGAACTGGTAATCCAGGCGAAGGTCCAGAAGGGAAAAGGCATCGAGCTCCACGGGCGTAAAGGTTGCAAAATCCGTATCTGTACGCTTCCCGGTAAAGCTGTATCGAATTAAGGCGGAAGCCCGCGCTGTGATTCCCACCTGTGCGGACAGGTTCAATTTGTGTTTCGGGATTCGAATTGCCCCGGCCCCTTCGGGTTCTGTGAACGTATAATTCAGGGACAGCTGATTGCGCCCCATCCAGATCCACCGAAGTTCTCCTTCCAGGCCGCGTACGCGCGTTTGCGCATCCGAATTAAAAAACAGGAAATCCGCATTGTTGAACAGTACCGTATTGTCCTCCCTCCGGTCAAAATGCAGCAGGCTAAACCTTATTCCACGGTCCAGGCTGAGTTCAAGCCCCCCCTCAAGGGTGGAGTTGCTTTCCGGCTGCAGGCTCGGATTTGCCCCGAAGGCCCCGTATAACTGAGCCAGAGAGGGGGTGATATAGGCAGTTGCCCAGGAGCCCAACAGCTTTACATAACCCTTCTGAAAGCGATAGGCATAGGAAGGGTTCACCTGATACACCCCTTTGTTGCCATAAGTAGAATGCATATTCAACCGGACCCCGGCGTTCAGGTTGAATCCAAAATCTGCCGTCCAAACGACATTCAGGTAGGGGTCTACCACCGTAAATTCCTCGGTGCGTTCCAGGTCCGCTTTATCCTGAAACACGTTGAGCCCTGCCAGGCCGTACAATCCCGGGATCAGTGTGCGTCTGTAAGTGAAATCCGCTGTCCAGCTTCGTCCTTCAAAGCGCCCCGGGAAATCACTGATGTTCTCTGACCTGAAATCCGTATAAGATCCCAGCGCATTGATTTCCTGAAGGCTGTCCTTCCAGACCCAGCTTAGGCCCAGCCGCTCCTGGGTGGTATTGAATTGATAGGGGGCATCCACCCCATTAAATGTATCGTCGTAGTCCGATTTCATCCTGGATCGATTGGCAAAGAACCCCAGGCGCGAACGTTCAGAGAGCTGGCGCCCCCCCTGAAGATCCACCGACCAGTTCGAATAGGGGTCCGGCTCACTGCCGGTTTCGAGGGAGGAAAGCCCGTTGGCGTAGGTATGGGCAAATGACCCCTTATAGTCCCACCCATCCTGCCGGCCGCCCAGTTGAACATAATGGTTGAAGATACCGAGGTCCGCATCGGATTCCGCAGCAGTGTTTTGCGTGCCTGTGCTTCCCTCGATCAATAGGGACAGGGGGGTGTCCTCGGGGGAACGGGTCTCAATATTGATCACTGCGGTTGCCGCATTGGCCCCGTACAGCACACTGGTGGCGCCTTTGACGATCTCAACGGATTCGATGGAAGAAAGCGGGAGCAGCCGAAGGTCAAATTCCCGGGATGCCGAAGAGGGATCCGACACTCTTAGACCATCCACCATGACCAGTACCTGCCGGCCCCTGCCACCCCGGGCAAAAACCCCCAGCACCTCCCCTGGCCGGCCCCGGCTTCCGGAAATTTCAAACCCTCCTAACTGGTTTAAGACCTCCGGAAAGGATTGGCCCTGGTACCGGTCCAGGGCTTCCCGATCCAGCCGGATCACGGTCTTGCCCGATTGTTCTCTTTTCAGGGGGATACGGGTATCGGTTACCACCACTTCTTCAAGGTGCTGAATCGAGAGGGTGTCCGTCCGTTGCTGGGAGAAAACAGCAGGAACGGCCCAAAATAGGGCGCAGCAGAGCGCAGAGATCTTTCTCATTAGAATGACGCTAGTACGGGATGTACCCAGGCAATAAATGTCCGTTAACCTTTTGTCCCGAAAGTTTAACCTTTTCGTGTGGATAAGGCAGGTCTCCTGGCTAGCGTCTTGTTGCCGACCTTCCCGTCCTGCATCTGGCGGGACAGTGGTATAAGAAGTTGGCAACAAGCATCCCGACCTATCTCCGTCGGGACTTAGCTTACAGTTGCGGGAACAGCCCCGGATTTACACCGGATTCCCTTTTAATGCCCGGATCCTCATAAGGACGGGCAACCCGTATCCGGAGTAAAAGTAGTTAAATTCTATGCTACATTTGTAACCGGTCAATAAAAACTACATTTAAGGAGTTGTAACCGTTCAATGAGAATACGACCCTACTTGCTCGCCTTAGGAATCCTGCTGTGGGGTTGCAGGGATACGTCCAAATCCTCAGGTCAGGATCCCGGGGAGGTGGTTTCCCATTGGGAACCCCAATATGCCAAAGGATTTTCCGCAGATCATACCCGATCCGGAGTAATCTACCTCAACGTAAACAGCCCCTGGCCGGGCGCTTCCAAAACCTACAGATATGCCCTCGTGCCACGTGAGAAGGCAGGAAAAATGAGGCTGCCGCTGGAAGACCTCGACGGTGTGGTACAAGTGCCGGTCGGCAAGGTCATCCTTACCTCCACCACACATATCCCCGCCCTGGAATCCCTGGGGCTTATGGATCATCTGGTAGGCTTTCCAGGGTTGGATTACATCTCTTCCCCGGAGGCGCGACTTCGCATCAGTGCGGGAGCCATTCAGGAACTGGGTGCCAATGAACAACTCAACACCGAGAAAGTGCTGGAACTCGATCCCGATCTTGTGGTTGGGTTTGGCATCTCGGGCGCCCCGAGTTCCTACCAGGCGCTGGAGGCCTCCGGCATCCCGGTGATCTACAATGGGGACTGGATGGAAGAAGATCCCCTTGGAAAAGCAGAATGGATCACCTTTTTTGGATTGCTGTTTGGAAAGCAGGATTTGGCCTTCAGCACTTTCGATGAAGTGGAAACAGCCTATTTGGAGGCCAGGAAGCTGGCTTCAGGTGCCAGGACCACCCCAACAGTACTCAGCGGGGCCCTCTATCGCGATATCTGGTACCTGCCGGGAGGTCAAAGCTGGGCAGCCCGATTCATACGGGATGCCAATGCCCGTTATCTATGGGAGAAAACCGAGGAAAAGGGCAGTCTTTCCCTTAGCCTGGAAAGCGTTTTGGAGGGCGGTTCACAGGCAGATTACTGGATCGCTCCTTCCCAATTTACGGCGTACCAGCAAATGCTGGAGGCTGATGAACACTACCGCCAATTCAAGGCGTTTCGAAATAAAGCAGTTTATACCTATGCCCTCAGCCGGGGACCTGGCAAAGGACTCCTGTATTTCGAGCAGGGGCCCAGCCGGCCTGACCTGATCCTGAAAGACCTCATTTACTGGTTCCACCCCGGATTGCTGGATGATTATAAACCTGCATTCTTTAAACCCCTGCAATAGATGAAAACGGGCCGAACATCCGGGCATCTTTTTCTGATGCTGACCCTGCTTCTGTTGCTGGCCCTGCTGGCCAACCTCAGCCTGGGTTCCGTGCATATCCCCCTGAAAGACACCCTGGGAGCCCTGACGGGAACGGGCTCAGAACGTGAAAGCTGGAGCTATATCATATGGAATTATCGCCTTCCCAAGGCCCTGACCGCCATACTGGTGGGAGGCGGCCTGTCCCTGAGCGGGCTTTTGATGCAGACGCTCTTTCGAAATCCCCTTGCCGGACCCTTCGTGCTGGGGGTTAGCTCAGGGGCAAGCCTGGGAGCAGCCCTTTTGATCATGGGGGCCTCCCTGATTGGCGGGGCGGGCAGTGGGCTGCTCGGCAGTGATGTGTCCCTGGCCATTGCCAGCGGCCTTGGAAGTCTCCTGGTCCTGGTCACCGTATTGCTGGTTTCCACCCGCCTTAAGGATGCCATGGCGCTTCTGATCGTGGGCCTGATGTTTGGAAGCATCACCGCGGCCCTGGTGACGGTTCTGAGCTATTTTTCACCTGCAGAACAATTGCAGCAATATATTTTCTGGTCCTATGGAAGTGTGGGGAACCTGAGCTGGACACAGGTAGGCATCCTCGGGATCTTTTGCCTCCTGGGATTTGCCATGGGTGTCTATTTGCTGAAAGCCCTGAATGCGCTTTTGCTTGGAGAAAACTACGCCTCGAGCCTGGGGATAAACTTAAACCAGACCCGAAACGGGATCATCCTGGCCACAGGTTTACTGGCCGGTGGTATTACGGCCTTTGCGGGTCCCATAGCGTTTATTGGGCTTGCAGTGCCCCACCTGACTCGTCAACTGATGGGAAGCCAGGATCACAGGGTGCTCCTCCCCGGTGTTTTGCTTTACGGAGGCATTCTGATGCTCATCTGTGATATGATCGCACAGATTCCCTTTTCGGCCTATGTACTCCCCATCAACGCGATCACTTCCCTGGTTGGGGCGCCGGTAGTGATCTGGCTCCTGGTAAGGCGCAAGAGGATGCTCTTTTAGGCGCTGGTCCCCATTAGGTTTTTAAAAAGCAAGCCCCTACATTCGTACGAAGTCCTATAAAATTCCAAGGTCAATGAAGCAGAAATCCGTCGGCCAGGCTCCCTTAAGCGTAACCGGTTTGCGCATCGGCTACAGGATGAGAGGTGAGGTCCGCCAACTTTCCGGGCCATTGAATTTCAGCCTTTCCCAGGGCAGTCTTAATGCCGTGGTGGGCGTGAACGGCGTTGGAAAATCCACCCTGCTTCGGACACTTACCGGAATGCAGGCGCCCCTTGAGGGATCCATAGAAATCAACGGATACCCCCAGGAAAGCATTTCCCCCGCAAAACGGGCACAATTGCTAAGTGTCGTCCTTACAGAACCTATCGCTTCCAAGAACCTCCGTGTGGCAGAACTGGTCAGCCTGGGGCGACATCCCTACACCAACTGGTTGGGACAGCTCAATGATCAGGATCAGGTCCTGGTCAATGAATGCATGACCCAAATGGAATTGGAAGAAATCAGGGATCAGCCCTGCCATACCCTCAGTGATGGGCAATTACAGCGGGTGCTCATAGCACGGGCACTTGCCCAGGATACACCCCTGATGGTCCTGGACGAACCCACTACGCACCTCGACCTCTACCACAGGGTCAAGATCCTGAAACTACTCGGACAGATATCCCACAGCACGGGGAAGACCATATTATTCTCCACCCATGAAATTGATCTCGCCATCCAGCTTTGCGACCATATTCTGGTATTGCAGCCCGGGAAAGCAGATTTCGGAAGCCCCTGTGAATTGATTGCCTCCGGAGATTTTGAACGCCTCTTTCCCACGGACACGATCCGGTTTGATGCGGACCATGGGATGTTCCGGGTCCATAAGTAAAGTTTTATGACTGCTTTCTATCTTCGGGCTTCTTCCTATCTTTACTCAAAGAACACGAACAAATGACGGATCCATGGATATTGGCAGGCATTGTGCTGGCGTGCCTTGCAGGGGGTTTCCTGTTGGGGGGCTATATCGCCCGTCTTAAGATACAGTCCTCCCAGAGTGCCCTGAGGGAACGGGAACAGCATCTTGGCAGGAACCTGGAAGTGATCAGCTCCCAACTGGGGGAGGCGCGGGATCAAACCCAACAGCTACAACTGGAAAAGGAACGGATTGGGCAGGAACTGGTCCGCCGTCAGGCAGAGGTTGAACAGCTCAAGGAAAAGCAACAGGAGCAGAAGAAGGAGATCCTTGAGCTACAGGACACCTTCACCAAGGAATTTGAAAACCTGGCCAATAAGATCCTGGACGAGAAAAGCAACAAATTCACGGAACAGAATCAAAAAAACATCAAGAATATCCTGCAACCCCTGCAGGAGCGGATTCAGCTGTTCGAGAAAAAAGTCGAGGAGACGCGAAAGGAAAATTACGGGATTCACCAGGCCCTGCGCGAACAGTTGATGAACCTGCAAAATCAGAATCTGAAGATCACCCGGGAGGCAGAAAACCTTACCCGGGCCTTAAAGGGGGACAGCAAAATGCAGGGAAATTGGGGAGAATTGGTCCTGGAGCGGGTCCTTGAAAAATCAGGTCTGGAACGGGACCGGGAATATTCGGTGCAGCAGAGCTTTCAGCGGGAAGACGGCAGCCGTTCCTTGCCGGATGTAATCATACACCTGCCCAATGGCAACAAAATGGTTGTGGATTCCAAGGTGTCCCTGACGCACTACGAGCGATTCGTGAATGCCGAGGAGGATGCACGGGAAGTGCATCTCAAGGACCACATGGCCTCTCTGAAACGCCACGTGGAACAGCTCTCGGCCAAAAAGTATGAAGACCTGTATGAAATGGACAGTCCGGATTTCGTGTTGATGTTCGTACCCATCGAAACGGCGTTCACCATTGCGATCAATGCAGAGCCCGACCTCTACAACAAGGCATTCGAAAGGAATATCGTAATTGTGACCCCTTCTACCCTGCTTGCAACCTTAAGGACCATTGACAGCATGTGGAGCAATGAAAAACAGCGTCGCAATGCCGTGGAGATCGCCCGGCAGGCAGGTGCCCTGTACGACAAATTCGAAGGGCTGGTTACGGACCTGACGCAGGTTGGCAAGCGAATGGACGAAGCAAAAAAAGAATACAGCGGGGCCATGAACAAGCTCGTGGAAGGCCGCGGCAATATCATTGGAAGGATCGAAAAACTAAAAAAGATGGGGGCCAAGGCCAAAAAATCCCTTCCGGATTCAATCTTGAAGCGAGCCGAGGAGGCCCATACCCATTCCCAGGAAGAGCTCGATATCGAATAACTCAATCTAATGTAAAATGTTTAAGAAAACCGTATTCAAAATTCTCGGGGTCCTCGCCCTGGTGCTCATGCTAATTCTCGCCTTTATCTATTACGTGCCTTACAGCGAAGGCGTCCGCTCGGGGGAGCTGATTAAATTCAGCCGCAAAGGGGTCGTATTTAAGACCTGGGAGGGAGAGATCAGCCAGGGAATTTCCGGGGCTCAGATCTTTACCTTTTCGGTCCTGGACCGGGATGAAGGAGTCATTGAGGCGCTAAGGCAGGTTGAAGGGCAATATGTCAAGCTGGATTATGAAGAGCGCTATGCCACCTTTGCCTGGTGGGGGGAAACCAAGTATTTCATAACCAAGGTGGAGGTTACCCAATCCCCGCATATCAAAAAATTCGGTAAGCAGCAGGAGTAAGGCCAGGAACCCTTACGGCAATTCAGCAGCTGCCGCTTCATCCAGCATCCAGATCAACCGTCCGCTGGCCGGGGCCACGCGGGATGCAGGCAGGTTCTGATGGCCTGAAGTCTGTTGATGGATCTGCTTAAGGCGGGAGGCTTTGTTGGCCCCTGTGACCAAAAAGACCACCTGTTTGGCATTGTTGATGACTCCCCCGGTCAGACTGATGCGCTTTTGGCCGGTCTCGGGATGTGTGGCCACAACACAGTTTTCAGGGGAATCCCATAAGGACCCTTCATGGGGAAATATGGACGCAGTATGTCCGTCATCCCCCATTCCGAGGATGACCAGGTCCAGCTGGGGAAGCCCGTTTTTTTGGGGAAGGGTGTCATCCAGAATCCGGCCATAGCGAATTGCCTCTGCTTGGGGAGCATCTTCTCCAAGTATCCTGAAAACGTGATCCGCCCGTACCGGGACATGATCCAAAAGGTGTTTCCGGGTCATTCCGTAATTGCTTTCGGGGTCCTCGGGAGGAACACAGCGCTCGTCCCCCCAGTAAAAACTGAGCTCCTTCCAGGGAAGGGATTGAGAATACCTGGATGCCATCAAATCAAACCACACCCTGGGCGTACTTCCTCCTGAAAGGGCCACCGTTCTGAAACCCTCATCCCTGCACCAGGATTCCAGGTGCTTCGAAAGGGCAGCGGCCACATCGGTCTTCGAATTGTAGATCTCTATTTCCATGCCGTATGCTATCAGGTAATCACGCAGAAAGCCGGGTCGTCTGTAAGGTGTTCACCCGGATTTCGCCATCCGTAAGGTCCTTCTATCAGCTCATCCGCATTTTTCGGCCCCCAGACCCCGGCGGAATAGCCATAGGTAACCACCTCTGATCCCTCTTCCCAGTAGGTCAGGATGGGATCGACAAATTCCCAGGCGGCCTCAACCTCATCGGCGCGGGCATACAGGGTAGCGTCTCCCTGCATGACATCCAGCAGGAGCCGTTCATAGGCCTCCATCACCTTCCCCCCGGGGAGGTTTGAATAGTAAAAATCCAGGTTGGCCCGGGAAACCTCAAATCCCTGACCCGGGACCTTGACCCCAAATTTTATCAGCATTCCCTCGTTGGGCTGAATGCGTATGATGAGTTTGTTATCCTTATTTTGCATTTCCGAATTGCGGAAGATCTGGTGGTGCGGGGTCTTGAAATGGATCACCACCTCGGTAACCTTGGTGGGCATCCGTTTGGCCGTCCGGACATAGAAAGGGACTCCGGCCCAGCGCCAATTATCAACAAAGAACTTAATAGCCGCGTAGGTTTCAGTAGTAGAGTTCGGGTCTACCCCTGCCTCTTCCCGGTACCCGACCACGGACTCCCCTTCACAGGATCCGGCCAGGTACTGCCCGCGGATGGTGTGCTGCTTAATAACCTCCGGATCCCTCATGATCCTTAAGGATTTTAGTGCCTTTACTTTTTCATTGCGGATCTCTTCAGGTTCTGCCCCAATGGGTGGTTCCATAACTACGAGGGAAACAATCTGCAAGAGGTGGTTCTGAAACATATCCCTCAGGGCTCCGGCCGAATCGTAATATCCTCCTCGCTTGCCCACGCCTACGCTTTCAGCACTGGTAATCTCCACATGCCGGATATAGTTCCGGTTCCACAGGGGTTCAAAAATACTGTTGGCAAAGCGCGTTACCAGGAGGTTCTGAACCGTCTCCTTCCCCAGATAATGGTCAATACGGTAGATTTGAGATTCCCGGAAGTACTTTTGCAGGCTCGTGTTTAATTCCCGTGCAGAGTCCAGGTCATAGCCAAAAGGTTTTTCGACCACCAGCCGCTTCCAACCCCCATTGTCCGAGGTGAGCTCACAGGCATGCAGGTTCCTGGCAATGGTTTCATAAAGGGCGGGAGGGGTCGAGAGGTAGAAGATATGGTTGCCCTGTGAACCGATTTCACGGTCCATCGCATCGATGCGTTCCCGAAGCCGGGAGTAATCCGAATCATAGGATGCCTCCAGCCCCTGATAAAAAATCCTGTCTGCGAATTCCTTTCTCAGGCCATGGTTGCCGATGGTATCCGGGATATGGTTGTTATCCAAAACAACCTGTTCCCGGAAGCTCGAATCGCTTCCTTTGCTCCGGCTGACGCCCAATACCCCAAATTTTTCCGGAAGATGGCCTCCCTTGAACAGGCTAAAGAGGGCTGGGATAAGTTTGCGTTCGGTAAGGTCTCCGGAAGCCCCAAAAATGACCAGGAGCTGATTTGGCGTTTTATTCATGCCTGCTAATCGAGTGTTCTTGGTTGAAATATGTATCAGGCCGCGAGGCAACTGTTTTGGAAACCCGGAAAAAGATAATTTTCGCCTATTTTTGAGGGATCCCAGACGAAGATAGAACTAATTTGGCTGGGTAAAAAATTCAAGAATCATTCTACAGAGGAACAAAATAAAAACGCATGGGATCAGCTTCATATGAGTTTGGATTGATTGGCCTGGGGGTCATGGGTCGCAACTTTATTCTGAATGTCGCTGAACGCGGCTTCAGTGCTTTGGGCTACGATTTGGACCCCGAAAAGGCCGCTGCATTGCGCGAGGAGGGGAAACGCATCGGGACCGTTGAAGGAACTTCGGATCTCAAGGTCTTTGTCCGTGGGCTGAGCCGGCCCCGGAAGATCATGTTGCTGGTTCCTGCCGGACCCATTGTGGATCAGGTCATTGAAGACCTTCTCCCCCTGTTGGAGTCCGGCGACATCATCGTGGACGGGGGAAATTCATATTTCGAGGATACGGACCGTCGGGAGGAATATTTGCAGGATCACAGCATACACTTTTTCGGGGCCGGAGTCTCAGGAGGCGCTGAAGGTGCCCGAAGAGGCCCCAGCATCATGCCCGGAGGATCTTCAGAGGCCTATCAGGAGCTGCGACCCATCTATGAAGCCGTGGCTGCAAAGTTCAAGGGTGAACCCTGCGTAGCCTACCTTGGGCCCCGCTCTGCCGGGAACTACGTCAAAATGGTCCACAACGGCATTGAATATGGGCTCATGCAGCTCACGGCGGAGTTTTACGACATCCTCAAAAGCCTGGGCGGGTTTTCCAACCAGGAACTTCAGCAGGTCTTCCAGCAATGGAATCAGGGAAGGCTGCAATCCTTTCTCATCGAGATCACCGCAGAGATCTTAGGGCAGAAAGACCCCCTGGGGGAAGGATCCCTGGTGGATAAGATCCTGGACAAAGCAAAACAAAAGGGCACCGGTAAATGGACCTCCCAGAATGGCATGGATTTGGGCGTACCGGTCCCGACCATCGATATTGCCGTAAGCATGCGCGCCATTTCCGCCCTGAAGGATGTCCGGCAACAGGCGGAGACCCATTATCCCAAACCAACCGCAGAATTGGATCCGAAAGCGCTGATGGCAATGTGTGAGGAAGCCCTTTATTTCGCTTTCCTGCTCACTTATGCCCAGGGACTGCATCAGCTCTCTGAAGCTTCCAGAGAATACGATTACCACCTGGACCTTTCCACGGTAGCCCGGATCTGGAGGGCGGGATGCATCATCCGTGCGACTGCCCTGGATGATATTGCCGGGGCCTATGAAAACGAGGCGACGCTTGAGAATTTGGTGCTTTCCGAGACTTTTATTCCCGTCATAAAGGAAACGGTCCCTGCCGGGAGGAAAGTTTTGCAGTTTGCAGTGGCCGCTGGAATTCCCATGCCGGCCCTTTCTGCATCCCTGACCTATTTCGACGCGCTGACCACCGGAAGACTCCCCATGAACCTGGTACAGGCACAACGGGATTATTTCGGCTCGCACACCTACCAGCGCACCGATCGGGATGGGGTTTTCCACACGAACTGGGGCGCTTAACAGCGGGAGGTATTGGTCTTCCTGAACCACGCTTGCCGTGTAAGAAAATTTTCCGGAAATCGATCGGACAAAAAAAATCCCGCCGGAACCAGCGGGATGCGATTAGGATTCTTGAGCCTCAATATTGAAGTTCCCCTAAATCCAATTACTTGCTGAGGTACATTTTTCTGCGGGAGTACAAGTTATAGAACTCATCATCCTTCAGACTCTTGATAAAGAGAATGCTCTCTCCCGTGCTCTTCATTTCCGGGCCCAGGTTTTTGTTCACCTGCGGGAATTTGTTGAAACTGAAGACCGGTTGCTTGATGGCAAAACCTTCCAGCTGAGGATTGAATTCAAAATCCTTCAAAGTGTTGTTACCCAGCATAATCTTGGTCGCATAGTTCACATAGGGCTCCCCATAGGCTTTTGCAATAAAAGGAACCGTCCTGGAGGCCCTGGGGTTCGCTTCGATGACGTAAACCTTGTCGTCCTTGATGGCAAACTGTATGTTGATCAGGCCCACCGTATTCAGCGCAAGGGCGATTTTGCGAGTGTGGTCCTTGATCTGCTGCATTACGAATTCCCCAAGGTTGAATGGTGGAAGGGTTGCATTGGAATCCCCTGAGTGAATACCGCAGGGCTCGATATGCTCCATAATCCCAATAATGTACACCTCATTTCCATCGCAGATGGCATCCGCCTCAGCTTCAATGGCCCCGTCCAGATAGTGGTCCAAAAGCAGTTTGTTATTGGGGATCTTGCGCAATAAATCCACGACGTGTTCCTCAAGCTCTTCTTTATTTATGACGATCTTCATTCCCTGTCCCCCAAGCACATAGGAAGGTCTTACCAGTAAAGGGAAATTCAATTCATCGGCCAGTTCCAAAGCCTGATCGGCATTCTCTGCCACCCCGAACTGGGGATAGGGGATTTCATTCTCCTTCAGCAGGCGTGAAAAGCTTCCGCGGTCTTCGGCAAGGTCGAGGGATTCAAAGCTGGTACCCATGATACGGATGCCATATTTGTTGAGCTTCTCGGCCAGTTTCAGTGCTGTTTGCCCACCCAGCTGAACGACCACCCCTACGGGTTTCTCATGCAGGATGATGTCGTAGATATGCTCCCAGAATACCGGTTCGAAATACAGTTTGTCCGCCGTGTCAAAGTCCGTGGAAACTGTTTCTGGGTTGCAGTTGATCATGATGGTTTCATAGCCACACTCGGCGGCAGCCAGCACGCCGTGGACACAGCAATAGTCGAATTCGATCCCCTGGCCGATCCGGTTAGGACCCGATCCCAGCACCACGATCTTCTCCCGCTGGGTAACGGAGCTGTCGTTGGCGACATACCGTTTCCCATCAGGCGTTTCGATCTCTTCCTCGAAAGTGGAATAGTAGTAAGGGGTAATGGCCTCGAACTCCGCGGCACAGGTATCCACAAGTTTGTAGACCCGCTTGATGTCGAGCGCCATACGCTTTGCGTGCACTTCGCTCTCCCAGCATTCGAGCATATGGGCAATCTGCCGGTCCCCATAGCCTTTTTGCTTGGCCTCCAGGAGCAATTCCTTGGGCAGTGTTTCTATACTGTACTTGCTGATCTCCTTTTCAAGCTGATAGAGTTCCTCATACTGTCGCAGGAACCACATATCGATCTTGGTAATCTCATGGATCCGGCTAAGCGGGATCCCCAGCTGAATGGCATCGTAAATAACAAATACCCTGTCCCAGCTGGCATAGGTAAGCTTTTGGATGATCTGATCGTAGTCGGTATAGCTTTTTCCATCCGCCCCCAGGCCGTTTCGCTTGATCTCCAGAGACTGGGTGGCCTTATGCAGGGCCTCCTGGAAGGAACGCCCAATGCCCATAACCTCGCCTACCGCCTTCATGGCCAGTCCGAGGGTGCGGTCTGCGCCTTCAAACTTGTCAAAATTCCACCGGGGGATCTTGACAATAACGTAGTCCAGCGTAGGTTCGAAGAGGGCGGAAGTGGACCCTGTGATCTGGTTGCTCAGCTCATCCAGGGTATATCCTATAGCCAGTTTGGCTGCAACCTTGGCAATGGGATATCCCGTGGCCTTGGAAGCCAGGGCTGAGGAGCGGGATACCCGTGGGTTGATCTCAATGGCAATGATCTCTTCCTTTTCATCCGGACTGACCGCAAACTGTACGTTGCACCCTCCGGAAAAATCCCCAATGCTCCGCATCATTTTGATCGCCATGTCCCGCATGCGCTGAAAAGTCGTGTCGGACAAGGTCATGGCAGGAGCCACTGTAATAGAGTCGCCCGTATGGATCCCCATGGGGTCCATGTTTTCGATGGTACAGATGATGACCACGTTGTCGTTCTTGTCTCGGAGCAGCTCCAGCTCGTATTCCTTCCATCCCATCATGGCCTTATCGATCATGACCTCGTGGATGGGGGAGATTTCCAGCCCCCGGCTGAGCCTGTCGTCAAAATCCTTGGGGTCGTGTACTATGGATGCCCCTGCCCCACCGAGGGTATAGCTGGCCCGGATCACCAGGGGAAAACCGAAATCCTGGGCAATTTCCTTTCCCTTCAGGAAGGAGTTTGCAGTAGCCTGTGGCGCCATCTTCACACCAATCCTCGTCATCAGCTCACGGAACTTCTCACGATCCTCGGTGATGTTGATCGCATCGATATCCACTCCGATAATGTCAATCCCAAAATCTTCCCATATGCCCTTATCGCCCGCCTCGATGCAAAGGTTTAACGCAGTCTGCCCTCCCATGGTAGGGAGTACCGCATCGATATTCGGGTGTTTTTTGAGAATCTCAACGATGGATTTGGTATTCAGCGGCAACAGATATACATGATCCGCCATGGACGGATCTGTCATGATGGTGGCAGGATTGCTGTTGATCAGAATGGTTTCGATGCCGTCCTCACGAAGGGACCTGAGCGCCTGGGAACCCGAATAGTCAAATTCACAAGCCTGACCAATGATGATAGGTCCGGAACCAATAATCAGAATGGATTTGAGATCTTTTCTTTTGGGCATTGTGGGATGAGTTAGTCGTTAATGGATAAAAAGTTATTCGTTAATGGACAAAAAAAAGGTGTTACTTTCAGTAAGTAACACCTCATTTATTGCTAAAATAAACAATGTCATTATTTTTTGTGTCGCGGCTCAGAGGATACACTTAGTTTTTTACGACCTTTTGATCTGCGGCGGGACAGCACCTTCCTGCCATTGGCAGACGCCATGCGATCACGGAATCCGTGCTTGTTTCTACGTTTTCTTTTCGAGGGCTGAAATGTTCGTTTCATCTGTGTAAGGGTTATCCGCTACCGGGCTAAGGCCTCGTCGCCTTTCTAAAATCTGGGCGCAAATATACGAAGAGTTTTTGCATTCCCAAACCTCCATAAATTTTTTTTAGAATTGTTTTTACTACTTTTGCGGCGCGACGATGCAAACCGTGTTTTCCATGTATAAATTCCTTCAGATAGCTTGTTTTTTCTGCTGTTTTCAAGCGAGCTTCTACGGACAATCCCCCCTGGGATACCAACTGGAGGAAGGCGACATCTTCTTAGTGGAACAACAGGCGGAACAGCAAATCGTACAATCCCTGGATGGCACCTCCCACCAGTTGACCAACAGGATTTCCGGAGTCCTTCAATTCAGGGTCATGCAGGTTCGGGACACCACTTATCTCCTGGAGTTCATGTTCAGGGACCTGGTCTTTCAGATCGAGAGTAGCCTGCAAGGGGTTCTGCTGGACATTCATGCATCTGAACCGGAACCTTCGGATACCCAGTCCCAGATTTTCAGCGCCATGCTCAATGTGCCCGTCCAAATGGAGATGGGGAGGCAGGGTAAGATCCACAATGTCAATGGGGGCGACAGCCTGGTGGCCCGTGTGGTTGAACAGGCCGGGCTCACCGACGGATTCAATAAGACGGTAATGCGAAGGACGCTGGAGCAGGAATACGGTTCCCGTGCCCTGGCACAGAGCTATGAGCAGATGACGTTCTTTTATCCCGATCGACCAATAGCTGTGGGAGATCAATGGAAAAACACTTATGAAGGAAAGCTAAGTACCGAGAATACCTGGCAACTGGATAGCCTCAATACGGACAGGGCCGTGATCCGGGGCACAGCCACCCTTAAAATGAAAACGGCAGACCCCTCCAGCAGTATGGATTTGGAGGGTACCCAAACCACAACTGTGCTTACAAGCAGGCCGACTGGATTTCTGAAGGAGATGAAAGTGGAAAATCAGGCTTCCGGGATATCCACCTCGGCCCAGACGGGAGATTTGGAAATCCCAACGACCATATCATCAATGATAACATATAGATTAATCGAGCAAAAACATGTTCAATAAAAACATCAAGCTGGTTCTGGCATTTCTCATTGTAGCCTTTGCAGGATATCAATTTGTGGAGGGGGAAATCGGGAATGGAATTTTCCTAATCCTCCTGGCGCTGATCTTCGTGTTCCTGTATTTCAGGAATGAACTCATATTGCTGGCATTCCTCCGAATGCGGAAGCAGGATCTTGAGGGAACCGAAAAATGGTTGAATAAGATCCGAAATCCCGAGGCGGCACTAACCACGAAACAACAGGGGTATTACAACTACCTTCATGGGATCATCTATTCCCAAAAAAACCTGACCCAGGCGGAGAAATACTTCCGCAAGGCGCTGAAGCTCGGATTGAACATGGATTATGACGTAGCCATGGCCAAGCTGAGCCTTGCGGGTATTGCCATGCAGAAGAGACGAAAGCGGGAGGCCACCACCTTGTTGCAGGAAGCCAAAAAACTGGACAAGAACAACATGCTAGGGGATCAGATCAAGATGATGCAGCAACAGCTCAAGCGGATCTAGGGCTGCAGGTTCTTCATTGGAGTTGGAGACTTCTATCCTGGGGCTGGGGGGCGCCCCCTCCCCCACCCAACTTCAATTTAACCAGTCTCCCTGCATTCTGCCATCAGCAAGCTGCCGACCCTGCCAAAGCGATTCCATTTGCCCGCAGATGTCCGGAATCCATCCCTGCATTCTGCCCGTCGGCAACAGGCATTAGAACTTGTTCTTCAGGGCGGTTTCCGTACGGAAA
This sequence comes from uncultured Flavobacteriaceae bacterium, assembly GCA_965601625.1. Taxonomy (GTDB): domain Bacteria; phylum Bacteroidota; class Bacteroidia; order Flavobacteriales; family Flavobacteriaceae; genus Robiginitalea. The sequence goes on from CBFCWO010000022.1 coordinate 28,373, forward strand.
ATAAGAACCCCAAAAAGAATCAGCATTACGGGCAGGGTAAGAAAAGCACTCACCACGGGTTTGAGCGGCAACCAGAATCCCAAAGTCCCTATCAGGACCATCACTAACCCCTGTCGGATCATTTCCCTTCCCGCATAGCGCTGGGCAAAATCCCAGTGCTGTTGATTTTTCATGGAGCGGGCAGTCCGGTAGCCGTAAATCCGATTTATTTTTTTGGGGGGGAATTTCAAAAGGATAGTTCCGACCACTGCATTCAGCACCCCTGTAATTCCAAGGATGATAAACCACGGATTCAAGAGACCCTCCACAACCCTACCTGTGCATTATTTCAGGAACCCACCTTGTAATATCCCTTCATGGGGATGGCAATCTGGTACTCCTTGCCTGAAGCATTGTTCAGATGTGGTTCCCTAAGCCAGGGATTGTGGCGTTTGAGTATTTTGTAGTTGATCTCATAGCGCTCCGCGAAATCTGCAAAACTGCTTACCGCTGTATCCACAGCTACCTGAAAGGTAGGCACATTGGTGTAGAGATCCTTTTCCTCTATCATAAAGCCGTATTTCTCCGGATTGGAAAGAATCTCCTTGATGGCCATGATGCGGAAGACATACCTGCCAGTCTCATCCCCGAGCAACAAATCGTAATACCCGCTGGCTTTCTGAATATCCATATACTTGTCGATGGATCCGGTGCCCGCATTGTAGGCAGCTGCAGCCAGCGTCCAGCTTCCGTACTTTTCCCTGTATTTTTTTAAGTAATCACAAGCCACCTGGGTCGATTTCTCAAGGTGGTAGCGCTCGTCCACATTGCTGTTGATCTCAAGGCCGTACTGCTTGCCGGTAGCCTTCATGATCTGCCAGAACCCCCGGGCACCGGCTGGGGAGACCACATTTTGCAACCCGCTCTCAGCCACGGCCAGGTACTTGAAATCCTCCGGCACACCATTCTTTGCCAGGATGGGTTCGATTACGGGGAAATACTTGTGGGCCCGCTTCATCAGCAACAGCGCATTGCTCTGCCAATAGGTATTCACGAGGAATTCCCGGTCGATGCGCTCCAAAATCTCAGGGTCATCCTGCGGGACGGCTTCCCCCGCAAAGTTCAGATCTTCGGGAATATCTATAGCCGATATCTTGTAAGCCGGATCGACATTGAGGTCCTCCCCGGATGGTCCGGATTCTTCGGTTGTAACCTCGGGTTCTACCCCTTGTTGTACCGCAAAAACAAGGGTGCTCAGTACCGTGAGGATGCCTAGGTACATCAGGCCTTTCTTCAAGAGTTGCATGGGAACTGGGTTTGGATTTATACTCAAAGGTATTAAATAGAACCCTCATCCTGCAAAATTATTGCAGGCAATCGCTCATTAAACCACTTGTACCGGTGAATAATCATAGTGTGCGTACCGTCCTTAAGCGTGATACAATCCCCAATATGACCTATAGGGAATACGGCGTCCCGATCTCCATGGATATGGACAAGGCCCGCAACGGGCTTGCGACGCTCCCAATGTACAATCTGATCGATGGCCCAATCCAGGTATACCTTGTCGCGCATACCCAGGTAGCGCTCATAGAGCTTGAGCCGTTTTTTGACCATGTCCCCAAAGGCGAAGCGCGTGAGGATTTCAAGGTTGTTGATCACCCCCGTTGGAAGGAGTCGGTGTAATTTGGTATACCGCGCAACCACCAAACGCCTGGGCATCTCATCCACGGATTTGATGCTCGAGATGATGATTACCTTCCTCGCATCCAGGTAACGATCCATCTCCTGAACCAGCATTCCCCCGAAGGAAACCCCGACCAGAACAGGTTTGGGATGCGTGATTTGAGAAGCCATTCGGCGGGCGTATTCCTCAAGGTTCATTTCCGGGTCCGGAAGGACCCAGTCCAGAAAGTGCATTTGAAAATGTGAAACGGGTAGCTTGATGTACTGAAAGATATCCGGACTGGCCGCCAGGCCCGGCATAAAATACACATGAACCAAGCTGTCAGAAACTGCCTTCAAAACCTTCTATTTCTTAGGTTTTTAGCATTTTTTTTAGTACATTTGTCCACTATCTGCCAATACTTTTTCCCAAATCCCAAAACGGCAGTCTTGAGTGGGCTAAATTACGATCGCATAGTTCGTAATTTTTTTATCTGAAACCAAACATAAACCAACATATATGAGTGATCTGGCTATCAAGGACAACAGCTTCCTGCGCCAATTCGAAACCCGTGTAGACGGGCATTTGGCTAAGATTGAATACTCCTCACAGGAGCGAAAGGTATTTCTTACAAAACTGGTGATACCGGAAGAAATCACCCGGACGGGATTCAGGGAAGACTTTATTAAAGCAGTACTCAATCATCTGCAGGAAGAGAACCTTCGCGTGGTTCCCACCAGTCCGCAGATTGCTGGTTTCTTGAGAAAGAATCGTCAATACAAGGAAATGCTGCCCGTCGGCATCCGGATCTGAGAATTTATAGTTCGAAAAGTAAAACCCGGCCCTGTGCCGGGTTTTTTTATGTCGTGACCACTGACTCCGCCTCCATAAACCGAACCAGGCCGTCCTGGTCTATTTCCGCGAGCTTAACCCGATGCAGGGTATTGACCAGGGAGGGATCCCAGGGAGCCTTGACCTTTACATAATTCTCGGTAAAACCGTGAATGTATCCTTTTTTGTTTTCCCCTTCAAAAAGCACGGTTCTCCATTGACCCAACTGGCTTTGATAGAATGCCCTTCGCTTTTTGACCGAAAGGCTCCTCAGCATTTTGCTGCGCCGTTTTCGCTCCTGGGACGGAACCACTTCCTCCATATAGGCAGCCGGGGTATTCGGCCGCTCTGAATAGGTAAAGACGTGGAGGTAAGAGACATCGAGCTGGTGCAGGAAATCATAGGTTTCCATAAACCGCTCTTCGGTTTCTCCCGGAAACCCCACGATCACATCCACACCAATACAGGCCTGAGGCATAACCTTTCGGATTCGCGCCACGCGCTCCTGGTAGAGCTCCCGCATATATCGCCGCCGCATCCGTTTCAGGATCTCATTGCTACCGCTCTGCAGGGGAATATGA